>JANQET010000274.1 GCA_028278265.1 Myxococcota bacterium | reverse complement strand
AATTGAAAGCGGGTCTGCCCGATGGCGACAAAGTCGATGTGGCGGTGATTCCGCCATTTTTGGCGACATTGCCGGTCGTCGACGCGCTTTCAATTGCTGGGCCAGCTCGACCGCTTGGCCCACGGTCTGGTTCATTTTCCAATTGCCTGCAATATAAGGTTTGCGCATTGGTTGCTACCTCTCGTTGAAGTGTTGATCGGTTTGGGATTAGGAGAGCGCGGCGATGCCCGGTAGCGGTTTGCCCTCGATCAATTTGAGGGATGCCCCACCACCGGTGGAGATATGGTCGAATCCCCGCTCCAACCCGGATTTACGCACCGCGGCGACCGAATCGCCCCCACCGGTCACTGAAAACGCAGTCGAACCGGCGATGGCCCGAGCGACGGCGAACGTCCCCTCGGCAAAGGGCTCTTTCTCGAAAACGCCCATTGGGCCGTTCCAAAAGACCGTCTTCGCGCGGCTGAGAAACTCTTTGTATTTCTCTCGGGTCTTCGGACCAATATCGAGCGCCATTTGACCATCCGGAACGGCGCTGGCATCGACGACTGTCGATTCGGTCGCGTCCAGTCCGGCGGCCACGACCACATCATCGGGAATGATCAGTTTGACGTTGCGCTGCTCGGCGCGTGCCAGCAGATCCCGGGCCAAGGGAAATTTGTCCAGCTCTACCAGTGAGTTGCCGTACGTTCCACCGACCGCTGCGGCCAAGGTGTTGGCCATCGCGCCGCCAATGAGCAGGACATCCACCTTCTGCAGCAGGCTCTCGATAATATCGAGTTTGTCGGAGACTTTGGCTCCGCCGAGCACTGCGACGTAGGGTCGCTCCACCTCGCCGAGCAAGCCGCCCAGCGCAGTCAGCTCCTTTTTGAGCAGCAGCCCGGCGCCCTTTTTGCGGATGTACTTGGTCACGCCGACAGTCGAAGCGTGGGCCCGATGGGCCGTGCCGAACGCGTCGTTGATGTAGACTTCACCGTAGGAGGCCAGGGTTTGGGCAAACTTGTCGTCGTTCTCGGTTTCACCGCTGTGAAACCGCAGGTTCTCCAACAGCACGACCTGGCTCTCGCGGGACTCGAAAACGACGCGCTTGGCCCCGTCTCCGACACACGAATCGGTCAATGTGACCTCGCCCACGTCGAGCAGCTCCGCGAGTCGACGAGCCACCGGTTCGAGACTGAAGACGGGGTTGGGTTTGCCCTTGGGTCGTCCCAAGTGACTCATCAAAACCAACCGCCCGCCCTCTTCGATCACATGGTTGATCGAGGGCAGGGCCGCTCGAATTCGGGTGTCATCGGTGATCTCGCCATCTTGCAACGGCACGTTGAAATCGACGCGCATCAACACGCGCTGACCGGTCATCGGCAAATCAGAAATAGAAGGAATACCCTGTAGATTCATTGGTTACTATTTCCTTAGCATCAACGCGGAGAAATCGATCATCCGGTTGGAGTAGCCCCACTCGTTGTCGTACCAGGAGAAGACTTTGACGCTCTTGTCGTTGATGACCTGGGTCAGGGCGCTGTCATAAATCGAGGAGTGGGGATTGCCCAGGTAGTCGATCGAGACCAGCTGCTCTTCGGTGTACTGCAGGATGCCTTTCAGCGGCCCCTCGGCAGCGGCTTTCATCGCCTTGTTGATCTCATCGATCGTGGTGGCACGGGAGACGTTGGCGGTCAGCTCGACGATCGAAACATTGGAGGTGGGCACGCGAATGGACAAGCCGTCGATTTTGCCCTTGAGCTCGGGCAGAACCAGGCCCACAGCGCGAGCGGCGCCGGTGGTCGTGGGAATCATCGACACGGCGGCGGCGCGGGCACGGCGCAAATCCTTGTGCGGCAGATCCAAGATGCGCTGGTCATTGGTGTACGAGTGAATGGTCGTCATCTGGGCGTCGACGATGCCCACCGTATCGTGCAGCACTTTGACGATCGGAGAGAGGCAGTTCGTGGTGCACGAGGCGTTGGACACGACATGGTGTTTTTCCGGATCATAATCCTTGTCGTTGATGCCGCAGACAAACGTACCGTCCAGCTCTTTACCCGGGGCGCTGACGACGACTTTTTTAGCGCCGGCATCAATGTGCTTGGAAGCCGAGGCGCGATCGCGAAACAGCCCGGTGCATTCCATCACCAGCTCGACCCCTAGCTTGCCCCAGGGCAAATCCGCCGGGTTGCGCTCGGCGTAAATCGGAATCTCCTTGCCATCGACGACGATACTTTTTTCCCTGGCCTCGACGGTTCCGGGGAAAATGCGGTGCACTGAGTCGTACTTGAGCAGATGGGCGAGCATCTTGGGGCTGGTGATATCGTTAATCGCCACGAGCTCGAGCTCGGCGTCTTTTTTTGCTGCCAAAGACCGGTGCACACAGCGCCCGATTCGTCCGTAACCGTTTATCGCAATTTTCCTAGCCATTTCAATTCTCCTTTTTCTACTTGGCCTAAGGGTTCGCGAAAGAACAACTCGGCACTTATTCTTGCGCGAGCCCTAAGAACATTTCGCAGGGGATTATAAGGCGCTTTTATTTGTCGTCAAGCCGAACGTAGCTCAAATTGACGTGCTCAATCGATTGGTATTTTAGGGGGTAAACCGTTTTAAATACAAGGTCGATTTTCACCAGAAAATCACTTTACATTTTCGCTTGTTTAAAGGATATCCAAGCTCTGGACCAATGAAACCGAAAACCCGAATTTATTTAAAGAGTTGACAAGAATGTCCCGCCGTTCGCCGACCCAAAAATTGCTCACCTTCACCGGGATTGGCTCCCTACTGGGGATAGTGCTCAGCGCGTGGCTGACGCAGCTGCACGTCCGGGTACACACCGATCCCTCCTATTCTTCACAGTGCGCCATCTCCGAGGCGGTCAATTGCGAGACCGTGGCCATCTCGTCTTACTCGGTCATGCTGGGATTGCCGATTTCGGTGTGGGGCTTGCTGGGATTTACCACTGCGTTGTTTTTGACGATTCGTGCCATGAGATCGCCCGTTTCGTCGGCATCTATCGGCCTGCTCGCACTACACTGCACGATCATGGCGGTGGTGGCTATCGCGCTCGGTACGCTGAGCGTGTTCGCCATCGGCGCTGTTTGCTTCTATTGCGTCGCCGTATATGGCGTCGCCGCCGTGCTGGCCGGCATCACCGGGGTGCTGGCCCAGCGAAACGGCGGGTATTTCAATCGAATGAAGCGGGCGATTTCGGATTTTGTTCACACCCCGCGGGAACAGCTCAAACTCGTTTTGGTTCCCCTCATTCTGTTCGTCGCCGTATGGGTTGGAACACCGCGTTATTGGGGAGTTGGCTCCTGGTATAGCGGCACCGCCGTGGAGCGCGGTTTCGACGAGACCGGTAATCCCTGGCTGGGCGCCCGGCATCCCGAATTCACCATTCATGAATATCTGGACTACGAATGTCCCCATTGCCGCCTCTTTCACCGCAAGCTCCGCCGGCTCCTGGCCGATCACTGGTCCAAGGTTCGCTTGGTGCGCCACGATACTGCGCGAATGCCCTGTGTGCCCAACCACCCGAATGCCCGGTTCGCTCGGTGCTCAATGGTCCGTGCTGCGCACTGCGCCGGGCAACAGGGGCGTTACTGGGAGTGGAATGATGCGGCGATGCTCTCCCCCAAACCGCTGAGCCGCGCCGGACGCAAGTCGTACGAGTTGGACCTGGCCCGGTCGCTGAACCTGAACCTGGACCGCTTCCAGCACTGCTGGTCTGCCGACGAATCCGCCCGGTTTGCCCAACAGGTGTACAAGGAAGCCCAGCAGCGACGTATTCGCAGCACCCCGATCTACTGGGTCGATGGCAAGAAGCTCACCCCCAAGGCCCTCGTGCAGCGGATCCTGGAGCAGCCCTGGAAAGACTGATGATCTCGCCGCCCGCCACCGACGCCCGAGACCTGGGGTCGATTTACCCCGGCTGAGTCTGTTCCACCCCGGCTGAACCGGCCCACAATTGACAATCGACCGCGGATTTGCCGGATAATCACGGTACAATTATTGCAGTTTACCAGCTATACAGGGTTCTCGTGGATAATCGTATCGAGAGAAAATATCGGGGGGATGGTCAATGGTCAGTCGAATTCATCAAATGAGCGATGAGGAACAAACGGGTGTCAACCTCATCGCCAAAGCGGTCTGTCGCTTCGAAGACGGAGAGGAAACCACTTACTACGTTTCCGATTTGACGCTGTTTGAAATCACATTCATCTCTCTGAGACCCCCTCCGATTTACAGCATTTTCACCACAACCCTGTGGCCCAAGGGGCTGACCGCCCTGCCCCCCTTGCGGGTTCGCGTGGTCGCAGCGTACGTCGATCCCAAGGACGCGAGCAAGAGCGGCTTCAAGGCGGTGATTGTCGATCCCTCGGAGGTTACCGGCAAGTTGCTCGAAAAAGCCCTCTTTCAGCTCAATCTGATCAAGGGCAATCCGCAAAAGAAGTCCCGCTTCGAGCGGCGCCGGGATCCCAGGATCGAGACGGAGCTGCCGGTCGAGGTGGAAACCCCCGGCGGTCGTCACACCGCCCGAATCGTCAACATGAGCATCTCAGGCGCCTTCATCCAATTCGCCACCAGAGACTCCCCCCGGACGCTCTATCCCAAAGATGAAATCCTGCTTCACCTGCCGGACGGGGAAACAACCGAGCCGATCACCCTCAAGGTGCAAGTGATCCATCTCCAAATCGCCGAAGACCGGATCGGCATCGGGGTTCGTTTTGTGGGCCTGTCCCCCCTGGTCGCTCACCGCCTCGAGGGGATGATTCTGCAGATGCTGGCCAACCTCGCCCCCAAGGAGTTCAAGAACTGGAGCTGAGCCCGAACACCTCACGCAAATCGATCACCATCTGATCCAGATCGCTGTAGAAATCGGTCGCTCCAGCAGAAAAGCGCAGCAGAATCTCGTTGAGCGCCGGGGGAATGTACGGATACAATTTTCCCAGATTGGCAATGCGATCCTTGAGCAGCAGGGCCCGGTCGAGATCACTGATCGCTTCGGGGGAACAGCCATAGGCGTCGGGTTCGGCGTTGAGATCTCTCAACCGATGGGTCCCCTTGCCCACCACGCGAATCAGCAGGTTTCCCGTGCTCCAGACATCGTGGTCGGTGTGACTGACGCCGTAATCGAAATCGATCCACTTGTAGCGGGAGGTGCCGTGCTCGATCCACAGATGATCGCTGCGCACGTCACCGTGGTGCTGTCCCTGCCGATGCAGCTCGGCCAACGCTTCGATACAGGGAATCACCTCGGTCATGATGCCCGGCAGGATATCGTAAAAATACGCCTCGTGAGGGGATTCCAGCTCCGCCAGGTAGTGGTAGAGAGAGCGCCCGGAGATCACATCGATGATGCGTACCAGATTGTCCGCCGTATCTTTGACCGTGATCCCCTGCATGAATCGGGTGTTGCCCTGCACGAGCTCCAAGATAGCGCTCTCCTTGCTCGGGCTGCGCCTGCAGCGGATGCGAATTATCCCGATGTGGGCGGTGAACTCCTCGTGAAACACCAATTTGAGGATCTTGCGCTGACCCGTCTCCAAATCAAAGGCGTACTTCACCCAGAACTTGGGTTGATCATCGACCCCGAAACGGTTCTCTTTGGCGTCGGTGATGATGTAGTAATCGTTACCGCCGATCCGCACCACAGAGCCCCCGACAATGTTCATGTACGAGGAGGTGTCTTCAAAAATCTTCGGCGTTTTTCGCAGGTTCCGTCCGGTCAACTCGTTGATTCGATCGATCAATTCAGCGGAATTTTCGAATATCATGTCGACGTATATGACACCAACGCCAACAGTGATCAACCGCCTGACCACCCTTGTCTCCCCGGCCGGCGCGCGATATCCGCGATGCAAAAAAGCCGTTGACCGTAGAATTTGCTGGTCAGCAAGGCCCATTTTCATATAGTTCGTTGGTATGAATCCGATCAGTGAATGGTTAAGCGCCTATTCTCGAAACAACGGTGATCGCTGCTTCGTGGTTGGTGTTTCCGGCGGAGTCGACTCGGCGTTGACCTCTACTCTGTGTGGGGAGACCGGCTTGCGGACGATTGCCGTCTCGATGCCGATTCACCAATCCACAGCCGAGCTCGCCCTGGCCCAGCGACACCTGGCCTGGCTCGCCGACCGCTACCGCAACGCAACGACGATGGAAGTCGATCTCACCGAGGTCTATGACTCGTTCGAGCAGCTGTTTTCCCAGGAGGCCGATACTCCCCTGGCGTTGGCCAACACCCGAGCGCGACTGAGAATGACCGCGTTGTACCAAATTGCCACCAGCTCGAACGGGTTCGTGGTGGGTACGGGCAACAAGGTCGAGGACTTCGGCGTGGGATTTTTCACCAAGTACGGAGATGGGGGCGTCGATATCAGCCCCATCGCCGATCTGCTCAAATCAGAAGTGCGGCAGATGGCCCGCGAGCTCGGCATCCTCGAAGAGATTGTCGGCGCTGCACCGACCGACGGGCTGTGGCCGGACGGGAGAACCGACGAGGATCAACTCGGCGCAACCTATGATGAACTGG
>JANQET010000288.1 GCA_028278265.1 Myxococcota bacterium | reverse complement strand
TCGTATCGCCGTGATGCCCGTTGATCGTAGCATCCTGAAATTCGTCCTCCAGGCCGCTGTTCGGCGCGGTGGCGAAGTGCCAGACGCCCACATAGTTCTCGTCCCAAACCCGCAGCGGATTGCTGCTCGGGCCCTCCACCTGGCTGTTACCGTAGTAGATGTAGAAGGGGGTATTCTGGTCGTGCTCCAATAGGGGCAGCCGCACCCAGGCGGCGAGGGATCCGGCCACCGGATCGTACCACTCCAACTCGTGCGCCAACCGGCTCGTCCCGTCGGCTCCGTAGAAGACGATATCGAATCCTTCCTCACTTTGTACATGACCGCCGTTGTCCACGTGTTTCATCGTGGTATTGCCGGTGAAACGGACGAAGACCGGAAAATCGACCAGGTCGGTATGCGATACCTCGCCGACCTTGGTGTGGTCGATCGTGATCGCCCGGCGGTAGTCATAGGGCGCGCTGACCGATGCGGCCGCGGCCGCCCAGTCGAGAGAGGCCCTGAGCAGCACGCTGAGATTGTCGTGCCACTGTGTCGGATCGGAATCGTGGGAGGGAAAGAGAACGCGCCGGTTGCGGGAGTGGGTCGAGTTGAACAACCGGGTTCCCCGGTTCAACGCCACGATGCCCGCTTCATTGCTCGCCGTCGGATTGGTCGCCAGCACCAGGGCTCCGTCCGGTAGGCTCTCCGCGCAGAACCTCAGCCGCAGGTCCGTCGACCCGATCGAGTGGGTTCCCTCGGCAAAGGGGGCAGTGATCGGGTGACTGATCGAGGTGATGTAGATGGCGTTCAGATCCCGGTCTCCGGTGAGCAGGGGGGTCTTGTTGACGAAATCGCTGAACAGATTGTAGTCCTCCACGACAATGCCCACATCCAGGTGCATCGTTCGTCTGGTCAGCTTGGGCGAGCTGATCGAGGTGCTGATGAAGATCAATCGGTTGGACTGGGCAGCCGCGTCGATGGCGTCGAGCGAGCTGTCATCATCCAAAGCCGTCACGGTCCACCCCCATGAGGTGAACAGGTTCTTTTTGGCGAGATCGGTGCCGTTGCCGAATGTTCCATCAGCGGTGAGCATGGCCAGCGGGCCGCCGATATCCGTGTCAGCGTCCGAGTCGGCATCCGAATCGGAATCGGAATCGCTGTCGGTGTCCGCGTCCGTATCCGCGTCAGTGTCGCTGTCGGTATCTGAGTCCGTATCTGAGTCGGTATCCGTATCGGTATCCGAATCAGTATCTGCATCGGCGTCCGCGTCGGTGTCCGAATCGGTGTCTGCATCGGCATCCACGTCGGTGTCGCTGTCCGTATCCCCGTCGGTGTCCGCGTCCGTGTCTGAGTCGGCGTCCGCATCGGTGTCGGTATCGGTGTCCGCATCCCCGTCCGGGCCGGCGTCCTCATCGGTCTCCGAATCGACCGGATGGGTGTCCACACAAATATTGGAGAGACAGTCCAACCCCGGGTCGCACGATCCTCCGGCGGTGCACTGGCACCCCTCGGATCCCAGCGGGCAGGCCTCGCCCCCATCGACCTCGGTGTCGGTATCGGCCAGGGCAAAGTCTTGCATACAGCCCATCGCTGTCACAGCGATGATGAAAAGTGCAGAAACACGGTACATTGATCCCCCAATCAATCGAAACTCGTCACCCCTTCGACGAGCGATACTGCAGGTTTCAAGTGTTCAAATCGGCTACAGTATATGAGTTAAAATATGGAGCGATTTGATCGGCTGTCAATCTTGTCCGGGCACGACCGAGTCCTTTGCCCAGGCCCGTTTCCACCGGCGATGGGTGGCGAAATCTGTGTTGATTATGGTATGTTACGGGCGTTTATCGGCGGTTGGACCATTGACACGGAGGGATAGAGATGAATGGAAGCTTGGCGCACGAATTGATCACTCAACCCTGGCGCATGAACGCCATCTTTACGGCCCATCGGCTACGGCTGTTCACTCGGCTCGCCGAGCAACCCAAGACCGTGGAGGAGCTGGCGGCCGAGCTGGATGCGGTGCCCCGGCTGCTGCGGGTCCTGTTGACCGCCTGCGTGGGAATCGGCTTGGTCAAGCTGCACAACGGCCGCTATGCCAACAGCGAGGCGGCGGCGTTTTTGGTGGAGGGGAGCCCCACCTATCTCGGGGATATCATCCATGTGCTGGCCCGAGAGACAAACCATTCCGTCTATCTGCATCAATTGATCACCACCGGTAGCAGTGATGCAAACTCTGAGGAGCTGGCAGTGGAGCCCCCGCTGTTTACCCGGGCGATGAACAATCTGGGCATGCTGGGGGACGCTGCAGCCCTGGCCCAAACAGTGGATCTCACCGGACAACAACAACTGGTCGACGTGGGGGGTGGATCGGGGCTCTATTCGCTGACCTTGTGTCAGCGCTATCCCGAGCTGCACGCCACGGTGCTCGACCGGGAACCGGTGCTGCCCACGACCGAGCAGTACATCGCCAAAGCCGGTCTCGAGCAACGGGTGCAGACGCGGGTCGCCGACATTTTCACCGACCCCTATGGCAAAGAGGTGGACGCAATTCTAATGTCCGATGTGCTGTATCATCGGGTTGAACTCTGCCTGAAGATGTTGAAGAACGCCTTCACTTCCCTCAGACCCGGCGGCCAGGTGGTGATTCGAGGCTACCTCCCGGATCCGGAAGGCACCCAAAATGAGTTCGGCGCCCTGTTCGCCTTGTGTCAGGTGGTCTTCGAGCCCGATGCGGAGATGACCACCCCTGGGGTCGTTGACCAATGGCTCAACAAGAGCGGGTTCACCCAAATTCGAACCATGACGCTGACCGAGCGCTCCACCTGCCTCATCGCCCGCAAACCCGGTTAGCCAATTGAGCAGTCCGAGGGCCGGGGACATACGCGCTAACCTAGGCCGCGTTGTGCATTCCGCACCCCAAAGGGGGTGCCCCATACCCAGCCCAGGGCAACGCCCTGGGGGGCTAAAAGAACAACCCGAGAATCCCGGCGGCGGCCAAGGGGCGCTGATGCGGTCTCGCCATGGGGTAAAATAAAAGGCGATGAGCACCGACCCGAACGTTCCCAGGGCGATCGGCAGCAAAACCCCAGATTCCCATTGCTCCAAGTCCGGTGTCCCCGTTGGGCAATTGATCGACGAATGTTGCGCCGTGCCTCCCTGCCCCGATGATCAGGCAGGTGGTGGTGATCCCTATCGCGATAATGATGAGTTGTGGAATGGTAAATCGAATCCAACGCATCGGTGGTGCCTCCTTGGGCCGAACAACTCGGCCTTCATCACCCCATACGCCGGGCCGGTCTCGAGGTTCATCGCCGGCGACCAAAAGGGTGTGTTTTGTCCGAGCACACCTTTTTTTGAACCTTTCCCATCCGCCGGCGTATGGTGGTGTAGGGATATTCCGATCGGCACGGTCAAATCGCGGATGTGGACCGCGGTCCAATGCCTGGTTCCCCAAGGAGGTCGCTGATGGGAAACCACTTGAGTCACGAGGAGCAATTGGCCCATCTCTTCGGATTGGCCGATGAGCAACAATCGATGGCGACAGAACAACACTTGGACACCTGTGCCGAATGTCGAAAAGAGATCGAGTCGCTGCGCCGACGGGAAGCGCAGGTGTGGCCGGATGAGAAGAGGTCGACCGCTCCGGCGACGCGACCAGTTGGGCACTGGGCTGAGAGCTCTGGGCTGCTGATCGGGATGTTTGCCGGAAGTTTCGCGATGGGTCTGCTCGTCGGGGGAAGCCAAGGCCCTTGGCCCCTTGTTGTGGGGGCTGTTGCCGTGTGGTTGTGGTTGTACTTCAAGCTCGACCGGGCCACCCGACAATGGCGGGAGAGCTTTCCGCTCACCACCGGAGAGTCGGCGGATCCCCGGGCAGACCTGATGGTGCTCGAGGGCATGCGACTATCGGTCTCGGGAACCCTGCGGGAGCTGCGCAAGACCCTCGGCTTGGTGCTCATCTCAATCCTCATTATTCAGTTATTGGGCATTGCGGGCATTGGGATGGCCTATCTGTTCGAGCCGGAAATCACCGCCCAGTCGCTGACCGACTTCAACTCCGTGCTGTTTCTCGCGACCGCCCTGGCCATCCTCATTGCCGGCTCCCTGTGGTGTGCACTTCGGTTCAGGCGATTGGGCAACGAGGTGATGAACAGTATGGAGAAACAAGCCCGGCGCCTGGGCCAAGCTCTCCGGTGATCGATGTATTGCAATCGAACCGGATTGCCTTACTCTAAGCTAGACTTTCGCCATTATCAGTCCAAATTTCGTCATTCGCAGTGGAAACAAATGGGAGCATCTAGTCAGCGATGGCGGGGGCAGACATCTGTCTCCCCCTTTCGAAAAGGAGGGTGTTGT
>JANQET010000139.1 GCA_028278265.1 Myxococcota bacterium | reverse complement strand
GATGGGACACCCCTTACCATTGTCCACAATCGAATCACTGGAGGGCACCCGCGATCGAAGAGCAACGCCTACTGGGCGGAAGGATTCTCTTACGCGCTTCTTCTCTCATCAACTCAGACGTTGACCATCAGCCGCAATCGGCTCCGCGGGGGCTCGGCAGAATGTTATTCCGACGGCACGATTGCCAATTGTTACACCCACGCCATTTACTACGGAAGCGAGCTCCAAGACACTGTCTTCGCACCGACCCTGGTGATCAAAGAAAACGGGATCAGCGGCGGCACGGCCCAGGCGGACGCGCCGAACGCCGGGTGGGCTTATGGGCATACCCACGGGATGAGCTTTCGCGCGGTGAATCGATCCACATCGTCCGCCATTTTAGCCCAAACGACGATGAATGTGACGATCATCAACAATCTCATCGACGGCGGAGATGCCGTGGCACCGACCTCCAGCTCATCGCGGGGCATCCACACCAATGGCAGCTCCCGGTTCACCGGTGATGGTACTAGCTCGGTGATCTACAACATGTCGGTGCGCAACAACACCGTCGATGGGGGCCGGGGACACACCGCCTCGTACGTGTACTCCTCCTTGCCCCGGGCCGAGGCCGGCTGCACGACCCTCATTTCGCCGAGCATCGAGAACAACATCTTTTTTTCCACTGCCTCATCCTCTGCCTATTGCTACGGTATTTACGAAAGACCCGAAACGGGCGACGGCATCTCGATCAACGATCCCCTCACCGTGCGCAACAACACGTTTTTCGTCTGGACCAACGCCTGCAACTGGTGGGCGCCCTACTTTGACGAAGGCAGCACCGTCCTCCCTGATATCGGGTCGATGGAAGCCCTCACCGATATGACCGCCCAAAACAACCTCGATCTCGACCCGATGCTCAACATGGGGTCCATCGGCAGGTGGCGTTTGACCGCACAATCGCCAATCGCGGTGACCGAGGGCGGTTTGAACGGGGCCAACGAGGGGTGGAGCTTCACCACCGACATCACCGGCAAAAGCCGCACACCGTTGGACACCAGCCCCACCGGCTGGTCGATGGGGGCATACGAGTATTAATCGATTTGTTGACCAAGCCCGACGCGGACCGCTCGGGCGATCAGAAAGGACAAGATAATGAAGGGTAACTTGAACGGCTGCCTATTTGTAATGTTGACGGGCGCGATCATCTCGGGCTGCGTGGACGTGGCGAAGAAGAACCGGGAGCTCACCCATCTCAATGATGCGCGTTTCGCCGAGACGAGAGCGGACGCGGGACCGACCGGCGAGATCAGTCCGAGCTCCGGCTCCCCACTGCTCGTCGATCAGGCTGTCACGGTCGTCTTTGACGAGTCGATGGATCCCGCTTCCCTCACCCTGGGGGGCGATCTGGCTGAGGACCATCCGGCGGCGTCCTGGTCCAGCACCCGGTTCCGCAATGACACGGTGCGCCTCGTTCCCCGCGAGGGATGGCGCCGGGGAAACAACCGCACGCTCTCGGTCGGCGGTGTCGGTCTCACCGGTGTGCCGTCCCAGACGGTGACCGCTTCCTATTCGTTTTTCATCGGCTTCATCTACGTCAATGTGGCAAACGGCGGCATCGAGCTGGGGACCAAGATCAGACCGTACAACACGATTCAAGAGGGTATCGACGCCGCATCACCCGGCTTTGGTGTGCTGGTCACCGGAGGTGTCTACAACGCCGACTACGCGAGCACCGGGACGCCGGTGGCCGATCTGGCCGAGGATGTGTCGCTCTTTGGCGGGTTCAATCCCAACGATTGGGATGTTCGCGACCCCTCCCTGTATCCGTCGCGAATACAGGACCAGAGCACATTTGGATTGGGCTGCGCGATCTATGGACACACCGTTACCAACAACACAGTGATCGACGGTTTTGAGATCAGTGGCGGCCGGTCACGGGTGGCCATCGCCATTTGCAACGAAGACAACGCCTCGCCGACCATCCAGCGAAACACCATCTTTGGCGGACGACCCGACCAGATAAACGCGATGAGTCTGATCAGCCGCGGCATTTCCAACAAAAATGGGTCTTCCCCCATTATTGCGAACAACCACATCGACGGCGGTCGTCCCAATTCACTCACCGCAAATTCGGTTTTCAGCTACGGTATTCACAACACATTGGGTGCTTCACCCACGGTGCGACAAAACTACATTCACGGAGGAGCTCCCTGGGTTGACCGGGAGAGCGCGGTCGGTGGGATCTACGCGCGTTCCTATGGCATCTACAACGAATCGACAACCCCCCTTCCCGATATTCAGTACAATACTATCAGCGGCGGTATCCCTTACGCCCGCAACGGCACCCATCGGGCAGACGCCTCTTCGATCGGTCTCTACAGCAATGGCGCTTCGTTGCCGGTGATCCACGCCAATACCATCAATGGGGGAGCGCCCGTGTCCGTGAGCAGCTCGTCTCTGGAGTACGCCCATGCCTGGTCAGTGGGGGTGTTGTGCGAACACACGCCGATCGTCAACATCGAGCGCAATGACATCGAGGGGGGCAGACCACAATCTGCAGGTCGCAATTACGGCGCCAAATCCTATGCTTATGCCATCGAGCTGATTTCAACCCGCGAGGCTACCGTCCGGCGCAACGACCTTCACGGGGGCAGCCCCACCTGCCAATCCTATGGTGGCCATGCGCTCGGCGGTGCCACAGCCCTTCTCTACAGCAGCTCATTGTCAGACACGGTATTCGAACCGAATATCGATATCTCGAGAAACACCCTTTACGGGGGAGATGTGGAGACGGCAGCGCCGGACTACGCCAATGCCTTTGGGGACACCTATGGTGTTTTCCTCTACGGAAAGAACCAGTCCTCCGCGTCCGCCATCCCCGCCCAAACAACGATGAACATCGAGGTGTACAACAACGTTATCAAAGGGGGTGAAGCCGAAGCGTCGACCAGCAGCACGTCGTACGGCATCCTCGTCAGGGGAGATTCCAGCTACACCAACGATGGTACGAGCTCGGTGACCTACAACCTGTCCATCCGCAACAACACCATCGACGGGGGCCAGGGTCACCATCGGACCTACGCCTACTCATCCCGCCCCATCGCCGAAGCGGGATGCTCGACGATCATTTCGCCGCAAATAGAGAACAACATCTTCTACAATTGGTCCTGCCCCTCCGTCTCCTGCGTGGCGATCAACGAAAACCAGGAGGTGGGCAACGGCACATCGATCAACGATCCCCTCACCGTGCGCAACAACAATATCCTCACCTCCAACGTCGGCTGCAGCTGCCTTCCGTACCTGGATGAGGGAAGCACCCCCCTCTCGACCATCGCCGCGATGGAGGCGCTGACCGACATGACCGCTCAGAACAATGTCGACGTGGACCCGGTGTTCAGCCAGGCACAGCCGAACCCGTGGGAATTGACCCCATTCTCACCGGCGGTGGTTAGAGAAGGCGGACTGAACGGAGCCAACGAAGGGTGGGGCTTTATCACCGACAAAAACGGCGTCAGTCGCACCCCGTTGGACAGCAGCCCCACCGGCTGGTCGATGGGGGCCTACGAGTTTCAATAATCCGATCGATTTCTTTAAGGAGGTATCATGATGACAAACGTACAATTGAATAATCCCCCAACCGGCCTCAAGAGAAGGCTGGCTATCCTCGCAGTTTTGTGTGCCGCCCTCATCGGACCGCACTTGACCGAGGCCCAGGGCGATTTTGCCCAAACCCCGAAGCACCACATCAAACGGCCCGCTTTGGAGATCAGGCTCCAGTCCGGGGACTTCGAGGAATACGGGAACACGTGGATCGATCACACGCCGGCACAGGTGACCTTTCGCTGGGAGCACGAGCTCACCGGTTTCAATGTGGTCCACTACGAGGTGCGGGAAGAGGGGCAAGACGAGAACAGCCCGCCGGTTCGCTATGATTCTGTGACCCATCAGCCGACCCAGGGGGTGCCGTCACTGTTCACAATCGATTTTCACGACGTTGTCGATGAGAGCCAGCGGCCGGTTACCTACTACGTGAAACTGGTCTTTTCCGTAGCCAACATTGCAACACAAACCGTGACCCGGATTGCGGAGTCCAACGCGGTGGCGGTCACGATCACCGAGGAACAACCCGGTCACCCGATCAACGTGCCCCGGTTTTGGGTGACCATCGAACGGATTGAAATCGTCGACGACAGCGATGATTGGGGCGACGGGGAATTCGGTTTCGCGTTTTGGCTGGAATACGCAGGCGGCCGAACCGGGCGGAAATATTTCAACGGGTCTGCGGGAACCGGAGAAAATCTGTATCCCTTTGCCCTGTACCTGACCTTGGACAATCCACCCCAGTCGGTATCGATTCACGCCTACGGGTTTGATGACGACGAGTCCGAGGCGATACCCTACCTGCACGTGATCATGTTCACCATGACCACCTGCGGCATGCAGGCCAACCCTGGATCGTCTTCTGACGATTGTCCCAAAGACGACAATTATAGCAAAACTTTCGTCGAGACCGGGTCGGCCTTCAGCGTGCAACAGGCCAGCCAACCCTTTGTGATCCACGCGCTCGGCATGCCGTTCAGTTTTCGGGTTCACGGCAGCTACGAGCTTTTGCCCGAAACCGCTTACGTGTCGAGCTCACGCAACTGAGTTGATCGAAGAGATCACCACACAATATACCGCGTGAGAAATAAATCTCGGCCACCTTGTGAGGTGATGGTCGCTTCTCCAATTTGACCCGGATCAAAGGTCGTATGCTTGATAAAATCCCCGGCCAGCAGTAGCGAGCCGTCGCTGAATTGTCCTATAATTCCTACAAGGACTTCTTCGGCCCAAACAGCTCCTTCGTCATTGAATAGTCCCGGATTGACGATCAGCTCGGAGAGCGTCAGTGTACCGCTTGGTGAATACCGTCCCAGTACGAGGTTGATCCGGTGCTCGGCGGTCACCTCGAGCTCTGTGGGTTGGCCCGGTCCGTAGGCATACGAGTCGTAGAACCCGGCGACCACTCCGACGCTGCTGTCATTCAATCCCCAAAGAGAGTGAAGATCGAATCTGCCCCACCTCTCGTATCCGGACGACGCGTCTTTCACAGCGATTTCCTGAACCCAACGGGTTCGACCGATCTCGTCGTAAAGGACGACGAGGGTGCCGAGAATATCATCTGGAACAATCTCTTCGTCGTTCAAATTGGCAAATCCGACGCCTCCCAAGGCGATGTGACCGTCAGCTGTGCTGGTCATCGACCACGCAATCCCATCGCGAAATTCGGTGATCTCCCGCTCCCAGATCGTCTCACCGAGGTGACTGATGCGGCTGAGGAAGCTCCTGCCACGGCGGCCGTTCGAATCCTGGCCTTCGACCCGTTGTAGCATGATGATGGAGTTGCCGTCATAGGGGTTGATTGAGAACCGGTGATCATCGGCGACCCCATCGTTCATGGGTTTGGCAGGTAATTGCTTGGACCAATCCGGGGTGCCGTCGGCCAGGGTGTGGGTCAGGTGCCAGGTTACCTCTCGTTCGATTTGGTGTCTTTCGAGAAACAGCAGCGAGTTATCTTGGAGTGGAACAATGCCGCCCAGATCGCATCTCGACTCGAAAGCGTCGGCGCAAACGACGGTGGCCCAAACCAGATCGCCCTTGTCGTCGAACTTGGCGATGAAATTCGTTCCAGCAGATTGTCCTTCGCTTGTCTCGAGCAGGGTTTCGGATGGACCGTCGGCGTCGAGCAGCAGTGCTCCTTGAAATCCTCCGGCAATCAGTACGGTGCCGTCGGGAAGAGTGCTGACCTGGGAAGGAAAAACGTTACACGGGGAGTCCAGAGGATTGGCACCGGAGTGGGGATCGAGCGGGACGGCCCAGATCAGCGTTCCATCTTCTTCATACCGAGCGAGATAACCGAGATTCTCAATTCCCAGACAGAGCTCCTTTGACTTCAGCGTGGTTTCGTTGGGTTCGTCGGCACCGAAAACAGTCGCTACCGCCGGCTGGGTATCGGGATCGTCGGGATCCCCTTCCGGCGCAAATACATAACCGGTCGCGTAGAACGAATCGTCTCCGGCAACAGCCGCACCAGAGATTCGCTCTTCGAATTGATTGCCGACTCGCTTCACCCAATCAACGCTTGCCGCCACCAACTCGGCGTGGAAATCCGAGATTTCAATCGGCGGTTCATCCATCGGTGCGTCACTACCGCTGTCGGTGTCGTCGAGGGGCTCTGCCGATTCTTCTGGGGCGGGAGCGTGTAAACAGCCCGCCGGATAGAGGAGTCCACCCAACCCAATCGTGAATATTAAAAGTGTGTTCAATCGTCTTAAGTCCATTTTGAGTTCCTCCGATGGCGAGTTTCTCTGCTGAGTCACCAAAGGTGCGGCGACCTACCTGGATCATCCAATGAAAATTTTATACCAGGTGAGGATCTGATGGCAGAAAACAGAACACCTGTTTGAAATACCTCATTTGAAGAGGTTCTGTTACCCCGGCGATGGGCAAAGAATAAATCGAATCATGATGTAAATGTTATCCGGTAGCGCCGGAATGCATCGAACCGGCAGCTGATGTTACGTAACAATCTCCTCAGAAAGGGATAGATTTTTAATAGAAAAAAACTATTTGACTTAATGGAATATTCTATACTATATCATATTAGTAGATATTAAACCCAGAGGACTCAATAACGTTCAACATTCGAGGAAATGGAGAAAACAATGGCGACGTGTAGCAAACGACTGCGATGGGGATGGGCAGGGGTGCTCATCATTGCGCTTTTGGGATGTGATGATCCTGCCAGTCAAAACGGTGACGGACTGGTACCGGACAATCCGCCCGCAGTGGCGAGCGGGGTGATCACCTTTTCGATCAACCATCCGATTCCGGTAGGGGCGAAGACCGTTCGGATCTGGTTGCCCTATCTCACCTCGAACGATTACCAGTCCGCCTACACCGTTTCATTGACGGGAAACTTCGACGAGAGTCAGCTCTACTACGAACCCGAAAACGGAAACGTCATCCTGTTTGCACAATGGCTGGAGTCAGCTGAGATTGTGGCCCGGTTGTCGTATTCAGTGGCGGTCAAACGGGCGGAGATGCTCAAGAATCAATTCCCCCCTGTGGAGGGGCCGGTACCCGTATTTGCCGAGCACTATCTGGGGGCCACCTCGCTCGGACCGGTAGATGGGGTCGTGGCCGACTTGGCCGCAGAAATCGTTCAAGGGGCGACAACCACCGTTGATAAAGCACGGGCCATCTATGATTACATCGTCGTCAACAGTGTGCGGGATCCCGAAGTCGCCGGCTGCGGCAAAGGGGATGTGCTGTCCTTGTTGCAGAATTTGTCGGGCAAATGTGTCGACCTTTCTGCCGTATTCGTCGCCCTGGCGCGGGCCGCCGGTGTTCCCGCCCGAGAGATCTTCGGCACGCGGATTTCCAAGACCGGGGATATCACCGGCAATTATCACTGTCGAGCAGAGTTCTACGTACCGTATTACGGCTGGGTGCCGGTCGATCCTTCTGACGTGCGAAAGCTGATGCTCAACGAGGGTTTGACCCTCGACGACCCGGCAGTGCAAAGTGGCCTGGAATACTATTTCGGCTCCCAAACCGAGACCTACCTCGATTTTTACACCGGCCGGGACATTGTGCTCAGTCCCCCTCAAAATGCCCCGCCGCTCAACTACTTCATGTACCCCCAGGCAGAGATCGACGGCAGTCCGTTAGAGCTTCTCGAGATCTACGAAAACTCCCTCAGTGTCACATTCGAGCCGGGTTAAACGGCATCGGCCCGGACAATTCTGAGCCTCTCGTGTGCCCATCACCCCCTGTGCGGATGACGCAAAAGCCGTTTTCTTGCTTCAGCGAATGCCCTTCACCACAATGGAGTGAAGGGTTGGCTATTGCAAAAGGGGATCAGAATGGAGAATCGACGACGAGACAGATGGTACGAAGCTCTTTCAGCCGAGGTCTATACCGGCTCGGAGGTCATACCCGCGGACGCCGAGAACATGGGTCACGACGGTGTTTGTCTCAACGTGGACACCGGGCTCCCCGCGGGGACGTTGGTCGGTATTTCCATGTTTCGCGTAGATGATGGGATCGAAGATCCGGACCTGGAGCCGGTCAACATCCCGGCACGGGTGGTCTGGTGTACTGATCCGGATTCCGATGCTCAAATCCAAGTGGGAATGCGATTTGTGGACCCGCAAAACCTCTGAGCGCCGCTGAGCACCCTGTTTTGGACGCGACTGGTCCAGTAGAGAGGCTTTTGAGCCGCCCCCAATACATGGCTTCACACAGTGACAAAGATGTGGTAAAGGCGCTTGCAAGGCTATTGTAAGTGAACAGTCATTTGTCAGTAGCAGATGGTTCTTAGTTGATTGATAACCCGATTCGATCCCTGTCGGTGCCACGCAATTGTGTGGAGATATTGTAGGAATACTGCTGGTTCTGACCATTGGCCTGGGTCGAAGGAATTGACAATATGGATAGATTTTCTCTTGCTGCGGTACAGATGCGGCGTCGTGTCTCCGCTATTTTGACGACTCTTCTTTTATCGATCGCATGCTCTGACCCCGGTAATCCGTCGGACACCGGTCTCTTTGACGGGGGTGGTGTCTTGGATTCCGATGACGATGAAGATTGGGAGACCGACTCTGCGTTTGATACTGAACCCGTTCCGGAGACCGACACGGAGAGCCAATTCGACACTGATCCGGACGATGAGCTTGACACCGATACCGATCCGGACAGCGAGACGAACGACTGCGTCCCACCGCCCTGGGGACAGGACGGCATGTTCGAAATCGGCCATCCTATCGCCAATTGGCTGTTATCAGTGATCGTTCAAGGGGCGGGCGTTGACCCTCAGGATCTAACCAATAGGAATATGCCACTGGTTCTACCAGTGGTATCAGAAATGGCTTGCCAGTGATTAGAGAAAAAAGAATCTCCATCTTTGGAAGAACCACCAACCAAAGAAGGAGATTCAAATGGATCATTTTGAAAGGCTATCACACTCTGTCTGGGACTGTAAGTATCACATAATCTGGATACCGAAGTATCGGCGTAAAGAACTATACGGGCAACGACGTGTTATCGTTATCAGAACGTTGAAAAAGTGGGCAAAAATTAAGGGAGTTCGGATCGTGGAAGGGCATGCGTGCAGAGACCATATTCACTTGTGTTTGGCGATACCTCCCAAGTACAGTGTTGCGGGGATAATAGGCTTACTGAAAGGAAAAAGCGCATCAGAAGTTATGAGTTTTGGGACGAAAGCGAGTCGAATGGTTCGAGGTCGACACTTCTGGGCGAAAGGTTACTGTGTGAGCACAGTCGGGATTGATGAGGAAACGATCAAGGAATATATCCGCAACCAGGAAAACGCGGACCAAACGCAAGAAGAATTTAACTTCTAGACCGCCACTTGTGGCGGAAATCATGCCACCCGTTCTACGGGTGGTATTGACCTGCCGTCTTTCGGAGGACCAGCCTCGTATGATTGACAAAGAGCGACAGCCCCTCGTCCTGCAACATTGGCTCAACTCCATTCAGTATGAAGAAGCGCTTTCGGTGCGACCCAAGGCGCTTCGGCCGGCAGGTGGACCGGTGGGCCGGATCAATCTGAAAGAGCCCACCGAGGGGCGGACGTACTTCAAGCTCTCCACCGAGGAAGTGGCCGCGCTGCTGTTTGGTGATCAAGGGCTTGTCAAACGTCCGTTGGACCGGGAGCTGGGTCAGTTCTTCGAATCCTGGCTCGCCCGGCAGTACCGCCGGTACCAAGCCGAGGCGAACGATATTGACATCATGGTGGCTTACCCGGCCGTGCACCTGCCCCGAGACGAGTTGAGTGGGCTGTTTCGGTTCAACGTGCGGATCGAGTTCGGCTATTTCGATGAAAAGCGTTTCACCCTGCCCAAACGCTCCCAGCGCAAGGCGGGTCTGTTGCCCCCGCCACCGGATCAGGTTTGCCTGACGGTTGATCGAGGTGAAGGGGAGGACGAACCCCGCTTTTTCATCGACACCCGGCTGCTGACCGATCAACTGGGGCTGACCGACGGGGAGATCGATGCCGTCTTCGAGGCCACGAGACAGAAGAGCGATACCCCGAACCGGTCCCAGTGCTTTATCTCCTCGTTGCTCGTCGCCCTTACCGGCAAACCCAAGCACAACGGGACACCGGATGAGGAGACGGAAGTTTTGTTGCCAGAGCTGGTGGAAGAGATTCGGCGCCGACTCAGAGCCTGGTCAATGCCCAGCAAGGTGTACCCGGTGGGCATTGTGTTGGATGCGAGCCGAGTTCGGACCACCTTCCACCTCCAGCGGGACATCAAGGCCCTGCTCGGCGATGACCTGCCTCGGGAGCGACCGCTGGTGCACGCCTACCTCAAGGGGGATGCGCCTGCTCCGGGAGAAGATGAGCATCTCGGCCTGTACCCGAGCTCTGATTTGACCGAGAGTCAAGTGCGGGTCGCCAACCGGGTGCTCGGGTCACGCTTTACCGCCGCTCAGGGCCCGCCGGGAACCGGCAAGACCACCCTGATTCACCACCTGGCGGCCCATACCCTGGTTTCTCGGGCAGCGGCCCTGATCGATGGTCACCAGATGCCCGATGGGGTGATGATGATCTGCAGCACCAACAATCGGGCAGTCGACAACGCAATCGATCCCCTGGCCGACCAATGGACCGGCGGTCTGCCCCTCGGCCTTCGGTTGGGCAGCCGACAGGTCGTCGAGCAAGTGTCAGCGCGGCAGTTGGATCGCGCGCTGAAGTGGCTGATGCACCACAGCGAAAAAGCGCCCCACGACAAGCGAAAGCAAACCCTGAACAGCGCCCTGGCCGATTTTCGTCAAACCCGTGAGCGTCTGAACCAGGCCATCGGACCCCGGCTGACCGCACAAAAGAAACGGGTCGAGAGAAGTCGCCTGATTGCCGAACGGACAGCCCTGGAGCGGGAGGTGTCCCTGACAGGGACGGGAGGACTCCCCGGATCGATCAACCAATTGCGCCGGGGAATCGGCCGGTTGAAGGAGCTGGCGAGTCAGCTAGAGATCCTTTCCTCGAAAACCGAAGGGCCCCCTTCCAAGCGCAAGTTGAAACGGGTGGCCCGATTCTTTCGCCAACATGTTGGACCGGCCGTGGCCAACGCTCAACGTACAATCGCCCGATTGCAGGGTGAGCTGCCGATCCATCTGCCCCCGGTCACCACAGCGTCGGATACCCAGGAGGCGTTGGATCGCTGGGAGGAGGGCGCCGAGCAGGCGCTGGACCAAACCAACGGAGCGATCGAGCTCCTGGGCGCGCGCCTAACCCAAAAGAGAAACCGCAATCGAATCACCACCTTGAACCGTCGCCTCAATCGCCTGGAGATCCCCGAGGTGGATCGAGAAGATGACCCAGCGGTCGCGCAACTCAAGCACGCGATGTTCGAACAAGCGCTCGAGGTGCGGGAGGCCTTTGCCATCGCCCGGGCCGATGTCTATCTTCCGGCCCTGCGGGATGCCCTCCACGTGGCCGAGCGGCAAGCTTCACTGCGCCAATTGGCCCGCTCCCGTCCCGGCGTGGTCAGACGGCTGACCCAGCTCTTTCCGGTGTGGGGGTGTACCCTGCTCTCCTTGGGCAATGTGTTCGACGAAAGGCCCGGATCGATCGAGCGCATCATCATCGACGAAGCGGGTCAATGTCATCCGGCCTACGCGATTTCGGCGCTGATGCGCGCCAAAAACGGCCTGGTCATCGGTGATGTTCACCAGCTCACCCCGGTGTTCGGCTTGTCCCGCCACGATGCGACCCGTTTGGAAAAACAGCTGTTCGGTGAAAAGCAGTCGCTTCCCGAGGCCTACCGGGTGCACGATCGCTCCTATGGTTCGGTGCAGGCGCTGGCCCAACAAGCGGTCGCCGAGACGGTGTCGTTGACCGATCACTTCCGCTGTCAGCCGGAGATCATCCGTCTCAGCGATATTTTTTGTGGATATGACCTTACGGTTCACACCGAACCCAAATCAAGGATCGATCGGGTCCCCCAGTTCACCCACCCGGTGCTGTTTCAGCCGGTTGCAGGGGAGCAATCCCGCTACGGCGGCAGTTGGCGGAATACAGCTGAAATCACAGCCGTGCTCGAGCTGCTCGAGTGGCTGCTCAACCGCGGCATCGCCCCGGAAGAGATGGCGGTCATCACCCCCTATCGGGCCCAGCTCTATACCTTGCGCCGGACTTTGCTCAGACAAGCGCTCCCGGTCGAACCTTCTCTGGAGTTGCAGGAACTGGAAGCCACGCCCCACTTTGTCGAGCAGGGCATCGCCCTGGGAACAGTGCACCGCTTTCAAGGGGGTGAGCGGAGCGTCGTGCTGTTCTCCCCGGTGGTCACGCGGGTCAACTCCCTGCCGTTTCTCAACGACCGGGTCAACCTGCTCAACGTGGCGGTCTCCCGTGCCAAAGAGCACCTGGTGATCCTCGGGCACGAGCCTACTTTGCGTCACGGCTCCCTGACCCGACACCTGGTGGCTGCCGCCCGGCCACTCTGACGGAAATCAGCGAGCATATCGACGGCCAAAAGCGCCGGCGCTCACGCCATAGAGGGGAATGGGTCCGGTCCGCGGGGAACGATGGGTTAGTTGAGCATTGGTAGCTCGCGGATGTCGGGCAGTAGGATAATTTCGATTCGCCGGTTTTCTTGGCGACCGGCCGCCGTTGTGTTGTTGCCCACGGGATCGTGTTCACCGTAACCGGCGGCGACCAGGTTGTCGGCGCTCATGCGGGCTTCGATGAGAAATTGGGTCACCGTCACGGCGCGGCCCACCGAGAGCTCCCAGTTGTTGCCGTACTTGACCGTCTCAGAGGTGTTCTCCAGCGGGCGGTTGTCGGTGTGTCCGGCGATCATGAACCGGCGATCCTTGAATTCCCGCAAGATGACGGCCACCTCCATCAGGGCCAGCTCCCCGTCCCGCGAGAGAACGGCGGACCCGGATGGAAACAGGACCCCTGCCGGTAGCTTGACGATCATCTGACCGTTGCGGATCAGCACGTCGAGTTTACCCGTGTCGATCATTTTCTGGAATTTGGCGGTTAATTCCTTGAACGCGGCGAGCCGCTTGGCCGCCTCTCGCTTCTGTTCGCGCAATTGTTCGAGCTCGGCTTGGGTGGCGGTCAGGTTCCCCTGCACCTCGGCCAGACTGCCCTCCACTTCCTTTATTTTTGTCTCGGTGGTGGCGCAGGAAGCCACCTGTTTGCGCAGAATGGTGTTCTCGGTCTCCTTCTTGTCCAATTCAGTGGCGCAGTTCGAAGCGTCTTGGGCGGCCTGCTGACCATCGGTGTATTGCAGGTATGAAAAATAGCCCAAACCGCCGATCCCTGCGGTCGTGAAAAAGGCATAGAAGCCCAGTTTATAGCGTCGTTGACGTCGTGGTGGTGGTGGGGGCGCCGGTTGTTGTTTCATCGCGCTTGCTCCTTCGCCCCTCCGTTTTTAAGCCGGGGCGTACGTCTAAAACACCACCTTAGCGGACGATCGTCAAGGGCTGGGGATTTGCCGGGTTGGCGCGTCGGAAAGATAGTAAATCTGGGCAGTTTACCGTCATGCCCAGGACCGGCTTCACGATCCGTCGCAACAATGAGCGACGCGCGGTACGACAAAACGCTTCATCGTGATCCTCCTTTCCTTTTCCGGACAATTGGGTCCTGTTGATTGTCGTTGGTACAACAGTGGTTGCACGCGTGCACAAAGGTAAACAGGGCGTCCAGCACGGTCTGTCTATCGCCCTCGGGAATGGTGTTGATCACCGACTCCAGCAGTTCGGAGGCACAGTGCCAGACCCGTTGGTGGGTTTCCCGGCCCGCCTCGGTGATCTGCAGAATCACCGCTCGTGAGTCCCTCGGCGAGGTTGTTTTTATTAACAAACCCCGCTCGACCAACGGGGTGACCAATCGCGTTGTCGTGCTTTTTTCAATGGCCAACAATTCGTGCACATGGGCCAATCTCAACTCGCCGTTTTCGACGACGAGATCGAGGATGCTGAACTGGTTGAAGGTAACCCCCTCGCAGAAAGCCGATTCCTGCCGGTAGAAGCGCAATGCTTTGGAGAGCTCTCTGATCAGGCAGAACATCGTCCTGCAGTCACAGGCAGATTGGCTTCCGGCGGGGTGGGCGGTCATGGTTGTAATATACAACCATATTATCGGTTGGCAAGTGGCTGGAGTGAAAAAAAAGAGAACAGTAGCTCCGGACGGTTGGCTTTGCCGGACTCGGGTTTAGTATGGGATTCGGTGCAGGCATGACCGCTGTCAGCAATTAATAGAATACATCGAGCTGTTGCCGCTCGTGGCGATGACTATTGTGGCGACGCGGACGCGGCGATCTGCCAGTTCTTGTCGAAGAAGCCTCCGGCCAGTATCTCTCGGTGCTCTCCGAGCACGCGGCCGCCTCGGCTTCCCCAGGTGGATGCGTCGTAGATGAGATAGTCCGGGACGAATCTCGGTGGGTGGGCCACGTAGTAGAGCGCCTCTTTGGATACCCCCGCGTGCACGACGACGTATCGGTTGGGGTTGAGCGGATTGGGGTAAATGAATGAGGTCGCCGCGGTCCGACTGCGGAATTGAGTTGTTCCCATCTTTATCGCGCCGTCGTCTACGCGAATCGGCAGTTGGTCGGCAATCTTGCTGAGCAGCCGATTTCCGGTCGGTGTGCCCACGACTACCAGAGAATAGCGCTCAATATCTTCCGGCGTCACATCTACATCTGCTTTGCTGGGCCATTTTACTGTAACGTCGTTCCACCGCTCACCCAGCTCCGCGATGCGGCGCTTGGCCAACGCGGTCTCGTGTGGATCCCCGCTCCCGTAGACAAACAACAACGGTCCGTAGAACGCATCTCCGATCGGGCCGGTGAGCCCCGGCCGCTTGCACAGGGACTGGCAGCTGGGCCTTTGCCCTTGCGTCCATTGACTGTCATTGAGATGAAACGACCAACGCTCCGCATCGGCGATCGCGTCGAATCGCTGTCCATCCACGATCAGCACGACCGGACGCTCGCCCCTCAAGGTCTCGACGTTTTTTACTGCAAACGCCGCGATGTTTTTGGTTTTGATACGAATCTCATTGGTCTTTTCCCAAATCGCGTCGATTTCAATCCATTGCCCGTGGTCGATCGCATCGTCGATGCGAATCCAATGGGCGGATCGGTAGCGCAACCTAGAAGTGCGAAAGGCCACGTGCCTCGGATCAGTTTTCCGTTTGTATTTTCTGAAGTGAGAGAAAATCCACCGTTTGTGATATGTCGTCGTCCACACATCGTGATCCAAATCCGGCGTTAGATAAGTGACCTTGTAGCCGTAGCGGTTGTATCGATCGACCAGCAATTGAGAATTGAGGGGATTGTCTCTCAGCCCGTGGACCACGTGCAGCGGCAGGTACTTCCCATTGAGCGCCCAGTCCTTGTTCGAGCTGAAGCTGACGAGAAACTTCTCCCAGGGTCGCAGTTTTTTATCCCTGATCGACGGATAGATAAACAGACTGTGATAGCCGCAAAGCGGTACGGCGGCGGCAAAAACACCCGGGTGACGCAGCGCGAGGGAAGCGGAGCCAATCCCCCCCATGGAGAGACCGGTGATATATATCCGATCGGGATCGATCCGGTAGCGCTCGCGCACCTGTTCCAGGGCCCTGAGCACGTCGATCTCACCGAAGGCCCGATAGCCCGAGTTGCCGAATCCGCTCGGCGAGAGCACAAAAAAGGGAGAATAGCCGACCCGCCGGGGATGGCGCTCCCGGTTGATAATCTGCTGCTTTTCGAATCGCGGCCTGCCAAAGACCGTTTGCATGTTTCTCATCGGCGAGCCGTTTAGCCCGTGGAGGCTGACCACCAGTCCGTAGCGGTTGTCCCCCTCTTCTCGCCATGTCGGTGGCACATAGAGAACATAGGGGCTCAAGGAACCGTCTATCTCGGATCGATACCCGCGCCGTTGAAGCTCGCCGCGGCGCTCCCAGTAGGGATCTTGACCGTTCGCCAGTTTCTCGGTGATCGCCTCGGTGTCTCTAATCTCACGGGTTAAATACTTGTAGTCCCGATCGCCGTTCTCCACCAAGCCCGTTAGATGCTCCACTCGCCAGGCCGCGCTCTCTGAGCTCGTCCTGGGCAGACCGCTTTTTTGAGACGCGATGGCCAGGTCTTTGGCGGCTCTGGCCAGGCCCTGGATATCTTGCATCCTCGTACCCAGGTGGCTCCGCAGCACCAACGATCCAATTTCGACGCTCACGACCAAGGGGGAGTCCTCACCCTCAAAACGATAAGCACCCAGATCCAGATCGGCCGGATCGCCGTCTGAAAAATCCAGCGCCCGAACAGCCTTTGCAGGCGCCTCCGGCCCGACGAAGCCGATTGAGGCATTCATCTGCTCGCCGATCGGCCGTCCGCCATTGAAAGCGAGCCGCAGCTTCACCTCAAAGCCCGGCGCTGTCAGATCGAGCACTCGATCGAGCACCAGACGTCCCGTGCCTGCGAGCGCATCGTCAAATCTCTTGGCCGCCCCCGGCAAGACCACATTGATCTTGTCGGGCGGACCGAAGTGCTCATCCATCAGCCGAGCATAGACATGCCACAATTTGCGACTGGCCTTCCACAGCTTGAGCACGACCAAATTGTCGCCGGGCACCAAATCCAAACCCACGAGATCAGTATCAGGTGCGGCCCTTCTCTCCACATTGCGCGCCAACAACCGCTGCCCGTTGCACCAGATCTCGATGCCCCCGTCACTTCCGGTGGCCAACCATGCTTTTAGTGCCTGGGGTGTTTTGAGCACGGCTGCGAGATAGATCGTGCCGCTGCGCGTTCTACCGAATTTCAGGCGCTTGGCCGGGCTGAAGCGGGCTTTCCAGCGCAAACCAACACCCATCTGGCGGTCCCTCGGCGGGCTTTTCAGCCCCGCGATTCTCAGGGGATCCCGGCTGGCCAAACGGGCGGTTTGTTTTTCGATGCCTGGCGGCAGCACCACCGGGCCGAGCTGCAACCACGAGGTGATGAATCCCTCCGCGCTCGGCTTGAACAGCAAGTCGTCGGACTCAGCGGATTGGCCGAAACAGACCGACGGAATCAAAAGAAAGATCAGCGAAGCGACTAGTAAACCACGCATTCTCTACCGTTTTATGTATCCGATGTTCTCGAGCGCTTTAATCATCTCTGGTGTGAGTTTACCCCGGGGCCGCTCTTCGGCCAAATAGGGCTGAAGCGCATCCAATAGTTCCTTGAGCTCCGCTCGGCCCTGATCAGAGGAAAATAGATTCCTCGTCTCCAGGGGATCCGCCGCCAAATTGTAAAATTCGTAGCGTTCTTTGTCCAAGGCCAGGGAGGGCAGGCTGCGGGGATCGTATTTGTCCGTGTTGAGCTTGAACTCGGCCAATCGCTTGAGCGCATCCTCCCCAACCTTGTGGTGATGGACCAGCTTCCAGGGGCCGCGACGAATGGCTTGCCGGCGCACCCCCTGGGCGTTGAACTGGCTGAAGATCACGCGGTCTCGTACCATCGCGGGATCTTTGAGCGCCTGGACTATTGAGATCCCCGGCAGTTCATCCGATGGATAGTCTAGGCCCGCGAGATCGAGGAGCGTTGGGGCGATGTCAACGTGGGTAAACGGTCGATCATCGTACACCCCGCGCGCTTGAATGACCGGGGAGACCAGGATAAACGGCACCCTCAGCACCGACTCCCACATGTGGTACATATGGGTGTAACAGTTGTGCTGACCAAAGGCCTCACCGTGATCAGCGGTAACCACAATCGAGGTGCGCTTTAGCCGGTCTGTTCGTTCGAGAAATTGTACGAGGCGCTCGATTTGCGTGTCCACGTTGTGCAGCTCGCCATCATAGGCGGCCACCAGGCGCTCGCGATCGCCCTCGGGCAGCGCTGTTTGGTATTCCCGCTGTGGGTAGCGGATAACCTCTCCTTCGGGTAGCGCGTCGAGGAAGTGCCGGTGCGCGCGAAGCGGGCGATAGGGCGCGTGGGTGTCGATGAGGAACAGCATCATAAAGAACGGTTTTTCTCCACTCTTCTTCAACCACGATATTGCCGAGCTCACCAATCGCTCGTCCCTGGGATGAATCTGGTTCAGGCTCTTGACGTCTTCGTAAACTTGAAAGCCCTGATTGAACCCCCAGAGCTTCTGGACCACCTGGTTGCCCACAAACGCAGCGGTGCGGTAGCCGGCCTCGCGGAATCGCTCGGCCAGGGTGACGATCTGCTTGTCGAGATTGTTCCCATCCCACTCCATTCGGTGCACGCTCTTGGGCTGCCCGGTGATCATCGTGGTGAAGCTCGGCCGGGTCCAGGACGAGTTGGAGACGTAGTTGCTCAGCAGGACACCGCGCTTGGCCAGTCGATCCATGTTGGGGCTGGTGTCCCGGTGGTAGCCGTAGATGCCCATGTGTTTCGCGTTCAAAGCGTCGACGATGATCAACACCACCGAGCCGTTCTCCGAGGGATTGAGCGCGACCGGTTTGTCGAGCCGACTGAGGGGCAACTCGCCAAAATAGGCCTGCGGGGCTTTCAGAGGCTCGATTGCGGGCCGCTTTTCGCTCTGCGCTGGTGCGGGATCGCCACTCCCTCCGTCCCCCCGGACCGATGGAGAACTGTCCTGATCCACGGGCGAGGGAGGTCCGGGTACTGACCGTTGATCGGGCTCACCGGCGGTACAGGAGACAAGGCAAATCACACTAAAAACAACAGTCCAAACTTGACGAAATTTGTCTAACATCTTCATCTATTCTGTTTTTGTTTGGGGAATGTCTTTGGCGCAGCGGAATCCGACGTACTTCTTGCGAATCCAGGGTCGTCCCGGGCTCCTGTTGAACGCGGTCACAAAAAATGGAATGTCGTAGTTCCACGAGCCGCCGCGCATCACCCGCCGCTCGCCGGTCGCTGGCCCCTGGGGATTCTTCTTGGGACTCTTCTGATAATAGTCTTCGCTCGCCCAGTCCTGGGTCCATTCCCAGGCATTGCCGGCCATGTCATAAGCGCCGTAAGGGCTCACGTTTTGGGGAAACGAACCGACAGGTGCGGTGAATTTAAAGCCGTCGTCGGCGTGGTGCATGTTCACCCAATCCGGGCGCCACTCGTCTCCCCAGGGGAAGCGTCGTTCATCTGTACCGCGGGCCGCTTTTTCCCACTCTGCCTCGGTGGGCAGGCGCTTGCCGGCAAAACGGCAGTAAGCCACGGCGTTGTCCCACCCCACGGCTACCACCGGATGGTTGGGCGCCAAAAAAATCCTGGCCGAGACACTAGGTCGGTCGCACTTCTTTGCCGCCACACATCGATTGTATTCCTTGTTGGTCACCTCATATTTGTCGATGTAGAACGCGTCCAGGTCGACGACGTGTCGGGGTTCTTCGTCGAGCTCTCCCAGCTCGCTGCCCATGATGAACTCGCCCGCGGGCACATAGACCATGCCGGGTATCTCGACCGGTCCTGCGGTCGGTTGCGCCTTTTGAGGGCTTTTCAGGGTCAGCCGTTTGCCGGGATCGAATGCAGCCAGCTTCTCGGCGTGATTGCGCACGATGAGCTCCCACCAGGACGGCGCGGAATGAACCCAAGCCCGCTCAAAGTGTCCAAAGGGCTTTTTCGTCTTCACCTCAACCTGGTGCACCGTCCAGATCCACACGCCTCCTTTCACCTGTTCTTTTCGGTGAAAGGACAGGATCTGCTTCACCACCCGGTCCGCGCCCATCTGCTGGCCGAGCCGGGCCAGACAACCATCATCGCAGTTGCGCACGCTCTTAACCCCTGATGCGGTCATCGCCGATACCACCCGCGCTCTGGGCACCAGCTTCACCCGGATACCGAGCTCCTCCCGTAGCGCTGAGTCCAGTCGGGTGGCGTCGCGAGCCGATGTCCCCGGCAGACGCTCGCACGGCAGGACAGCCACCTTCGGGGAAACCGCGTTTAAAGTCGTCACAAAAATCCATAGCAGAAACATGGCGGGAGTATACCAAAAAGAGAAAGAAAGTCAGCTGGTTGGAATTTTTGTATTTTCAAAAAGTGCTTCTTAGGCGATCTTCTTTGTGATGCCGTTGCCCAAAACGAACACCGCAGTTGTCTCCGCCGTTTACTTCCTGATGATCTACCTCGTTTATTCACTCGTGCTGCGAGCCGCCAACTTCATCACCCTGGTGCGGCTCCAGGATGTGTCTGGGGGGGTATTTAGCCCTCCGCTCTCCCTGCCCTTCATCCTCGGCGAAGAGCTCGTCATCGGATCGGTCCTGGCACTGATCTTAGGTCTCTTGTGGCGCTACGCTGTATTGCGGTTCCTCTGGCTGGGGCTCGTCGGTCTGTATCTCGTTTTCCTCGCCTTTGATCAGCTCGCTTTCAAACTTTTTTTCTCCCATGTCGACTACATTTTATATGCGAGCTCGCACGATGTCCCGCGCCTTTGGAGATCGGTCGAGGGTACCTTTGATATCTTTTTTGCCGTGAACCTGCTCCTGGCTTCGACCGGAACAGTGGCACTGCTGTTTGGCTACCGCCCCCGATTCGTCCGGACGCTTGGCGACCTTCTCCTTCGGCGCCCCATGGTTCCCTTGCTTTTTTGTGCGATGTATCTCGCCGTTACCGCGGTTCTCTCTCTGGCAGTCGATCAACACGGCTTGAATCGGTCGTTCCCGGTCGCCTACGGACTCTCCTACCTCCAGGTGCGGGCAGAACGGGAAGAGATTGATCGGGCGCTGGCCGCAAAAAAAAGTGAATCTGGGACAGCCGCTCCCCGTGCTGCGAAACAAGCGGACGTGGTGCAAAAGAGCGCAGATGTACGCCTGGAAGAGCCCGAGAAGCGTACCGGCTCAAAGAAGCTCAACGTGGTGATGTATCTGATGGAGTCCGCGTCCTTTAGGGAGACCTCCCTCAGCCCGACCAACCCGTTCGATACAACGCCGTTTCTCAAAGCGCTGGCCCCCAAAAGCCTCGTCTTCAACAACTACTACACCGGTTTTGCCGCGAGCACGCGGTCGGTTTTCTCAGCGCTGACCGGACTCTACCCCTATGTGGACAGCAGCGCCGATGTGACCAAGTACTCCAGGCTCAACGTCCCCAATCTGGTAAACATCCTGCACGGGGAAGGCTATGCTACCGGCTTCTTCTCCAGCTCAGATACCCTGTTTGATTCTCTGGATACATTTCTCACCAATCTGAAATACGACACCTATATCGACAAAAACCTAGTACCCAAAAAGCTGCTGTCGAATGTCTCGGCCGGCGCGTGGGGCGTTGACGAAGAAATTGTGATCGATCGGGCCCTTGAATGGATCGCGAGAGTCAAGGACTCGGGTAAACCGTTCCTGGTTAACTACAACGCGGTCTACCCCCACCATCCATTCAGGTTGCCCAAGCAACACAGACACCTCTACCAAATGGAGTGGGGCAAGGAGGAGCTCAAATCCCGCTACCGGGCTTCGCTCAACTACGCGGATCTGTCAGTCAAGCGCTTCTATGACGGGCTCAAGCGCTTAGACGTCCTTAAAAACACCCTGTTCATCGTCACGTCGGATCACGGCGAAGCGTTTGGTGATGTGCACAAGAAAAACCTGATCCACGCCGAGTACTGCTACAATGAGGACCACCAAATATTCTTGATGCTGCACAATCCCGCAACGCTTGGCCCGCCCAGCAAAAACCCTCGCCTCGGCACCCACGCGGATCTGCTGCCCACGCTCCTCAACATCCTCAACATCGAACAAGAGCTGGAGATTGATGGTCAGAGCTTGGTCTCCAGCGACTATAGTGAACCGATAATCTATTGCTGCTCCAGGCGCCATCTCGGGTTGAGGGAAGGCAAGTTCAAGTTCGTCACGCCCAAGGAAGGGGGCAAGTCCCAGCTCTTTGACCTTTCCGTGGATCCCGAGGAGCAGAACAATATTGCCCGGGAGAACCGAGAGCTGGTGGAGAAGTACAAGAAAATGGCCCGGGAATGGAGAATCTCGGTGATCGGCGCCTACCGCGACCGGGTAGCAAAGGCCGGACTGAGCAAAAAAGAGATCAACAAGCTGGCCAACAAGAGCCGCGGCGAGATCTTCGCGGGAGCCCGCGCCCGCTTGGATGGTGCATCCATCTGTCTCAGCAGCAACCGGGCCTCCTGTGCCGCTTCCGGACAGTCACCCTCGTTCGCCAAGGAGCGATCCCTCACAGTCCAGGCCCGCGTGATAAAGCCCGGCAACGTCGCCTTGCAGGTGGACCTGTACAGCCCGCAAGGGGTGAAACTCACCAAACAGAAAACCGCCCACAAAGATATCACGGACCAGATCACCACTGACCTTTCCGCCAGCCTCTTCCAAGAAACCGGCAAGTACCGGGCGAGGATCCTTCTGTTGAGCTCCCATGCAGTGCACGACTCAACCATGCGATATTTCAACATCCACGAATAGCCACCCAGTTTCACGAAGGGAAGGGGTCAGGACTGACCCCTTATCATGAACCCGCAATTTGATCGACCGAAACCCTTCATCTGATTCATCCCATCTGATTCATCCCATCTGATTCATCCTTCCCATCTGATTCATCTTAGAGATGACGAAGATCGATGACGAAGATCGAGTTTAGGCTGTTGAAGTTCTTCGTGGTGTTTGGTTGATCCTGCCAAGACAGGTCTCTTTTGACAGCGATAAATGCGGCTTCGTGCCCTCTCATGGTCAGATTGACTCATGGACCCATTCGATTTTGCGAGTGATAGGCGAACGGATTCTTGGTGGTAGAGGCTGGGGTAGTTCGATTGACAGTTCTTCCTGTCTGGTAGTCAACTTTACAAATCATCCTCAACGCAGACTTTGAGCAACGGTGGGCGACATGAGCCGAGTGGAAATTCTCGATAGTAGTCTTTTCCACTTCTGAAATCTGCTGACGCCTGGATGTAGGCCTTGTGAAATTCGATGTATCGCTTTTTATAGGCTTTTCTGCCTTTAGCCGTCGACGCGTGGCACAGAGGCTGCCTGGTTCGTTCTCGAGGACGTTTGGGTCTGCTTCGTGGATCAATTGAACTCAACCCTCTATGTCCCAGTGGTTTCCTCCCTTCTCGTCTCATCGTCTCGGCGGTCTTCTCAATTCTTTTTTTCGTCTGTTGCCGGATACGCGCTTGTCGCTGTGGTTCAGACAGTTTGAGCAGTGGTGCGATCCAAGTAAAGTCCAACTCTTTCCATTCAATGTAGTCTTTGGGGCGATGCTTTTTGACCCGCGGTCCACCTTTTTTGTAATACAGACGCCAATTGATCTTCCAAAACTTGAGTTTCTTGCCGGCGGCCAATGTCGGATAGGCGGATAGAAATGTTCTTCCGTTTTGTGTATCGAGCAAACCGTCCTTCACGATATTTGTAATGGCATAATAGAGTTTTTCTTCGGCAGCTTCATCATCATCACAGCAAGTTGCCCTGTATCTACCAGAAAACACATGCCCTTCTCGATCATAAGTTTTGTTGATTTGTCGGGCGATACTGCTGTGCGCATTGCGATAGAAAGATGGAATGTTGGCGATCGTCTTTTCGTCGCCTGAAATCTCTGTGTGCAAATGACTGGTATTTTGTTCGGAGCAATGAAGGTTCACCGGTGATAGTTCGAGTGCCCTGGCAAAGGCGTACCCGATAATGTTGAATGTGCTGGGTTGGGGAAGAACGTCATTCGTAGGGTCGAACGCGTCGAGTGGACAGTCATATCGCAGTAGGGGGTCGTTGGGATGACTGTTGGGGAGGAAAAGAAACTCTCGATCGACCGTACCAGAAACGACCTCAAAGACCTTGTGCGGCTCAAACATTCTTAAACGACTACCCATGGAGGGAAGGGATAAACAATAACCATGCCTCTTCAATAAACTATCGAACAATGTAATAATATCAAATAGTTGCCAGCTGTCAGGGCGGTTTGGCCGGCGGCGAAAAAGTGACTACAGCGGTGAATAAAAGTGGTTTCGCCGAAATTTCGCCGGCTTTCGTCATCTCCGAGTCGGATCACTCTGGGCCGGATCACTCTGGATTACTCTGATTTCGTCATCTCCGAGCCAGATCACTCTGGATTAGATCACTCTGGGCCGGATCACTCTGGATTACTCTGATTTCGTCATCTCCGAGCCAGATCACTCTGGCCAGATCACTCTGGGCCGGATGAACCGGGCCGGATGAACCGGGTTTAAACAAGTAGTGTCTGAATCCACTCCCAGAAGTGCATGGCGAAGGGTTTCTGGCAGGTGAACCGAACCCTTTGGTCCGAAGGAGGTTATATAATGGCTATGCTCTCGATGACCCTCATCGTATTATGGTTCAATGTTGAAGCGGATCTTCATTACCACCGTTCGCTAAAAGGGAGTTGTGAAAAAAGATGAACGACGATCCCCATGCCCCTTTGTGGGAAAATGTTAAATTGCTCGGCGAGCTATTGTGGGAGGCGGTTCGGCACCACGAAGGCGACCAGGCCGGAGCGCTGCTGGAGGAGGCGCTTCAACTGGCCATGGCCGGGCGCAACCGGCAGGACGACGCAAGGGATCAGTTGCATCAGTTGCTCTCAGAGTTGGACGATTCCCGGAAACTGGTCGTGGCCCGGGGCTTTGCCCAGTACCTCAATTTGGCCAATATTGCAGAGCAACACCACCGCATCCGCCGGCGGCGATTTCACCTACGGGACACCGCCGGCAGGCCCCAACGGGGTTCTGTCGCCGAGGGCTTTGCACGGTTGATCTCCGGCGGCGTCGATCCCCGGGTATTGCATCGCCTGATCTGCGAGATGGAAGTGACCCTCGTGTTCACCGCCCATCCGACTGAAATCAATCGTCGAACCATCCTCCAAAAGCACAAGCGCATTGCCGAACTGCTCGACCAGCTCGACTGTATGCACTGCAATCCCTGGCAAGAGAAGCCATTGCTCGACGCCCTACGGCGGGAGATTTCGACGATTTGGTACACCGACGAGATTTTGCGGCAACGCCCCACGCCCCTCGAAGAGGCCAACGGCGGACTCCTCGTCTTCGAGCAGTCCTTGTGGAACGTGATCCCCATTTTCGCCCGCATCTTGGATGAGAATCTGGTGAATACCGTTGGAGAGGGGCTGCCCTTGAACCTCTTCCCGGTCAAGTTCGGGTCCTGGATGGGGGGTGATCGAGACGGACATCCCGGGGTCACCGCCGCATTGACGCGACAGGCCATCGGCCTGGCCCGTTGGATGGCGGCCGAGCTGTATCTACGCGAGATCATCGCTCTTCGGTCAGAACTATCGTTGCGCAGTGCGAGCCCTGTGTTGAACGAACGGGTCGGCGATTCCCCCGAGCCGTATCGGGCGCTGCTCAGTGAGGTGCGCGACCGGCTGATTCGCACGCGGGCTTGGGCTGAGGCGTTGAGTCACGGGGAAACCGCACCGGACACCGACGTCTATCGCAATGCCTCCGAGCTGCGCGCTG
>JANQET010000096.1 GCA_028278265.1 Myxococcota bacterium | reverse complement strand
TGAAAGACGATTGGACGTGTGGAAATCCCCCCGGCCCCCTTTTTCAAAGGGGGAAATCGCTTGCTTTACCCATCAGTGTGCGGTTGAAACAGCACTAGTTGATTACGAACGTGACTCGGTTGACGAGAAATTCAGGCGCTCTCCCTCACACCGGAAAATTGATACAAATTGACTGGTTATCTGAATCGAACTCCACATCAGCACCCAACTCCTCGCCCAATTGCACGAGCTCGGCGGTCCCCTCGGCATTCTCTGTGACCGGTGATGCCGCCGGTCCCTCACCGCCCTGTCGGGCGCGGACCTCGATCCTCAGCCGTTTCGGCTCTTCCTCTCGCCGGGTACTGATGATCACGGTGCCCTTGGCGGCCAGCTGGGCGACGCAGATTTGCACCGCCGCGAACAGCACGTGCTGCAGGGAGAGAGCGTTGACCTCCAGCGACAGCTCCTCCTCGTCCGTTTCCACTGTTACCGTGTGGCCTTTTCGCCGCACCGAATGTTGGCTCAGGACGGCGATTTGTCGCACCTGCTGGTTCAGCTCGATTTGACTGTTCGCTTGATCCAGGCTGTGGGCAAGATTGTTCAGGCCGGCGATCAGATCGACCCCCCGACCGACCTGGTTATCGATCCGTTGCAACACCTTTTCGACGATCTGTGGGTTCAAGGGGCGATCCCGTTCGAGGAGCGCCATCATATCTTTGATCACACCGGCCGACTCTTTGATCGTGGCCAACACATTGCGAATTTCATGGGTGGCGCCGGCGGCCACTCGGGCGACAAATGCCGTGGAGTTGGGGCTGAGCTCGGTCATTGCACCTGATCCGCGGCCGCAATGGTGCCGGCCGCTTCGTTTATTTTTTCGATTAGCGCGTTGATATCAATTGGTTTCATCAGGAAATCAAATGCGCCCAAGCGCATCCCCTCCAACCCGTCGTTCTTGGAACCGAATCCGGTCAGCAAAATGACCGCCGGTCGCTGGGGCAGCGTGCGAATGCGAGTGAGCACATCGATTCCACTGAGCCCCGGCATCTTCAAGTCGAGCACGACGACCTGCGGCACGAACTCGGCGAGCATCCGCATCGCCGCCTCCCCATTGTTGGCGGTCTTCACGACAAAATCTCTCAGTTCCAATCGCTCAGCCAAGGCGGAGATGAACTCCACCTCATCATCGACCAGCAGAATCCTCGCACCTTCCATCGGACATCACCCTTTCTTCTCACCCTCCACAAAAAGAAGGGCGACGCATCACAAGCTCAAAACCGGCTACGGCTCGGCCATGGCTGATTTCCGCGGCAAGTAGACAATAAACGTAGTGCCGATGTTTTGCTGGCTCTCCACATCAACATCTCCACCGAGCTTCTTAATGATACCATAGGTGATCGACAGGCCGAGGCCGGTTCCGTAGTCCTTTTTAGTGGTGAAAAAGGGTTCGAAGATTCGCTCGCGGGTTTGTTCGGTCATGCCGCAGCCGTCATCCTTGATCGCCACGGCGATGAACTCCGCATCTCTGTTGGCGGTGGAGATGATGATGCGCCCCTCTTTTTCGATAGCGGCGAATGCATTGGTCAGGATATTGAGAAACACTTGCTGCAGCTGCCCCCGATCCGAATCGATCTGGGGCAGCGTCTCGAGTAGATCGAGTTGAATCGCGATGTTGCGGAACTCAAATTCCTTTTCTAGAAATCCGAGTACTTCCTTGATCAGCTCGTTGATGTTGAGCAGCTCGATATCGACTTCCATCCGCCGGGCGAAGCCCAACAGGCGGTGGGTCACGGTGCGACAGCGGTCGACCGCTTTGAGCACCGACTCGATCTGGGACATGAATTTGTCCCGCAGATCGAACTCTTCCCGGCGCTCGATCAGGTCCTTGAGCAGGCCCGTCTTCTGATCGATGATCGCCAGCGGGTTGTTGATCTCATGCGCCACGCCGGCGGCCAGGCGCCCGATCGAGGAGAGCTTGTGGGTGTGCTCCAGCTCCCGGAAAGCGGACTGACGCCGTTCGTCTGCGTCCTTGATGCGCTGCACCATCTTGCCGGTCAGCCGGATGATCACCAGCACGATGATCAGCACACTGCCGATGAACAGGTAGAACAGTTCGCTCTTGAGGGTGAACCAGGCCCGCAGAACCTGCGCCCGGGGCATCACCACGACGAGAATGAACCCGGAGTTGAGAAAGCTGGAATGGGCGATCACCAGCTCCTGCCCACGGGGACCGGTACGCTCGGCGATTTCGCTCTCCATCGAGTCGGGGAACACCTTCACCTGGCACTGTTCGAGCACCCGCCCGTAGAATTTTGAATCGGTCTGCAAGATGCCGTCGCGGTTGATCAAGAAGGCGTCGCTGTCAAACCCCAGGCTCATCGCGTGAATCAGTTCGTCGAAGATCGCCGTGTCGATGGTCGCGCGCACCACCCACCATTGGCCGGTCTCGGTCATGTGTTGCACCGCGAGCACGATGTGGGGAAACTCCCGATGGCCGAGGAACACATCGCTGATGTGGCTGCCGCGGATCTGCACCTCGGTGAACCATTTCTGCTCGCTGTATTGTTTGCCCTTCAGATCATAGGGCCCCACATAGCTCACTTGAAATCCCCGGGAATCGATCAGGCCGATGTCGACAAATCCCCTGAACTCCTGTTTGGCCGCGTGAAACAGCCGGCGCAGGGCGTTTTCGTCGGCCAGCTGATCGTAGGTGTAGGCCGAGGAGATGAAGTCCACCGTGGAGAGGCGCTCGGCCAGGAACACCTCGAACGAATGGCGACTCTTGTTGGTCAACCCGCGCACGGGCTGGATGATTTCGCTCGTCAGAGCCTTGCGGTACTGCAGGAAATTCACCACCGCCATCAGGGTCAGCGGGATGATCGTCACCAGCACCATAATGAGAATCAGGTTTCGGCGGAGGAGGCGATAGCGGAAGGGGGTTTCCCCGTGGCCGTGATCACCGGGTTTTTTGAGGTCAGTGCCCAGCGCCTGCAGACTCCGCAGCCATTTGACCATCGATAGCCCCCGTCGACGGTTTGATCCGTTTCCGATCCGCACCGGACACTCGAGTGTCGAGTCCCCTGAGATTCGGTTTTCCGATCTCTTTATCGTAGATCATTTGCGGGTATCTAGACTATCGATAAATCACTCTGCGGCACAATTTCAAGGGTTGATGGGATTTTTGTTTCTCCGGTCGGGCTACTGGTAGTGATCGACACCGTTGCTCCTCTGGCGGTCATGGGCTCCCAGCTCACCGTGAAACTCGGCCGACCGTCTCAACCTGCGCTCCGGCCAGTCGCCATCCGCTTCGACCTCATAGGTCTTGGATCGCCACTCGGTGGGACACATGTCGACGAAGATGTCGGTCAACTTGTTCATGGGAATGCCCTCGTCAGAGGCCATGTCCCAAAAATACCGCATCCAATCGTACTGGGTGCTTCTACCCCAGTGGTCGACCGAGCAGTTGTCATACCGGGAATCTTCGCCCGGGAGACAAGTGGGCAGTTCGGAACCGCAGACGCCTTCGTTGTAAGCGTCCTCGAGCCAGTCTTTTGCCGAGACCCAGGATGCCGGCGAACCAAACAATGGGCTGGCCAAGCCCGCTCCCTCACAGGTAAACACCCCATCCCAAGCGAAAACGGGTTGGCCCACATTGTCGAACGTCCCATCCAAATCAAAATCCTGAACCGTATAGGACGGTTGGAACCAGCAGTCCGACTCGGAGGATCGGTTGAACAACCACGCTGAAAAGAAATGGGCCCACCCCTCGCGGGCAGCCCCTGACGAGTATTCTCGGGTGAGCAGCGATTTTGTCTGTTCACCGTCGTCATCAGTATCGGCAGGGCTCCCGTCGGTGCGATAGCTGCCCATGCACCCGTGCAACGGCGCGGTGTAGCTCTCCTCTTCCCGATCGCCCATTCGCTGCATGACCACTACGTGACCGAGCTCGTGGGCGATTTGGAACTTCATGCGTTGGTGGGCCGCGACGGCGGGAATGCGCCCGTCGGTAACGCTCGTATTGTCCACCTCCGGGAGCAGACAGTTCAGCCACGATGAGGCAAAGTTTTTTTCCTGATCGATGCCGTTGGGAACGAAGAAAATGAGGGTTTTTGGGGGGACGTAGTCGTGATTCCAATTATGCGATCCTCCATGGGGCGTGTCGTTCCACGACTGATACTCACAGCAGGGAGTAGAAGAGGTGCCGGGAAACGATTGGCCGGCGCATCCCGCCTTGTTGCCGAAATCGCCCAGATGGTAATCGCTTCTGTGCATCGCCCACATACCCACGGCCAGGTTGTGCCAGGCCTGGTTGCGGCGCTCCACGTTGCCGTTGCTGCTCTTCGTGAGATCAACCGTGATCGTCCTCTCCGAGGAACCACCCGTATGCTGTCCGTAGGTGACCGATGGGATGTAATAGTCGCTGGGCGTACTGAAATCATAGCTGTACGATTTCAGTTCCGCTCCGTTCACCTGTGCCTCGGCGTGAATGGTGATGGCAAATGGCCCCCACCCGTGAATCGCGATGTCGGCACAGCCCGTGTCTTCGTCCAGATAGTAGACATGGTCACTGCTGCAATTGTCATTCACGGTAACTTTCGCGCCTCGAGCGCGGCGAAAGGGGGAGTCCAGCGTGGACCAATCCTCCAGCCCGGTTTCATCGTCGTACTCCGTGGCCAGCTCAAAACAGTATTCAAAATGGTACGTCGCGGCAAAGGCCTCAGGTGTACCGACAATGGTCGCCAGTCCGAGGGCGGCGGCCAGCAACGGAGGTATACATCGGGAGTGACTTTTCATCGCGTTTTTCCTTTCTTTCGGGGTTCGTCAAGTACTGCCCGATATCCGGTGCACGGCTCGTGCCGAGTCCTGGTTTGAACCGAGTTCTTTTGAAAAGGTCAACAATCACCGAGGGATTGACAGGGAATCGACAGACTACCCCAAACGAATTGGGGGGTTACCCAATGCGCCTCAGCGTAACAACGATTTCCTTATGTCTCTTAAGCGTACCCTATGGTCAGAAGACGACGCACCTGCAACCTACCTCGAGGTAACAGTAACGTATCATTAAACGGCATCAACAGAGTTGATCACGTATAGGGGTAGCCCTTGCGGCTACCCGTGAAATCAATCATTGGCATTGCTTCTCAGGGATCATCACGTTTGCTTCAGCCCTTTGCTTGATGACTCGCAGCACCTTTCGCGCCAACAGGATGTGAAAGGGTTTTACGAGAAACCAGTAGAGTTTTTCCCCCGGTTTCGGATTCTCGGCGATGGTGTCGAAGTGAAGCACCGTGGTGGTCCCATCCCCGTTGAGGGTATACCCGGTCCGGCAGTTGAAGAAGAACGACCTCAACGCTAACCAGTACCTGGTGGGACTGACCACTTCGGTCAACTCAAAGGGCGCCATCGAATCACCGACTCGCAACACCAGCCGATCAACGGGCCGCTCCACTCTGTTCGCCTTTATCGCTGACCGCAGGCCATCCACCAGCGCCAATCTCAAGAACACGACCGGTTTGGCGTCCATTATTTTATAGACGGGAAATTTGTTCGGCATCGTCTCAATCAGCGCAAACACCGTCTCCGGCGGGGCGTTGATTCGGATTTGACGCCGATCCTCAATCATCGACAACCACTTCACTACCGGCTCGCGGGGAGGACTCGTCGAGCACCGAGTGAATGATCGCGAGGAGCTCGGCTGACCGATACGGTTTCTGGAGGAAGCCGGCCGGTCGGCAGCCGACAAAGCGATTCGAGGTGTCCTGTTTGTCGTATCCACTGGTCAAAATGACGCGAAGATCGGGCACGATACGGCGCATGGCCTCGAACGTCTCCTCTCCGCCCATCTCGGGCATGGTCATGTCCAGCACGACCAACGCGACATCGGCGATGTTCTTCTCCAGCACCTCCACCCCTTTTCGACCATCGACGGCTGTCAACACCCTAAATCCCGAGCGCTGTAACATGTTTTGCGAGACCTCGAGCATGGACACGTCATCGTCCACCACCAACACCGTGCTCCCGGCAGGTTCGTCTCCCGTCCGCCGCCCGGGCAGGGGAGCGGCGCTGAGAGACGATTCGGACAACGGGAGCAGCACCGAAAACGTACTGCCCCGGCCCTGTTCGCACGTGACGTTGATCGCCCCCTGATGCCCCCTGACAATTCCCAGCACCGCCGCCAATCCCAAGCCGCGTCCAGTGAATTTCGTCGTGAAGAAGGGATCGAATATTCTGCGCTGAACTTCCTCGTCCATTCCGCTGCCGGTGTCGGTCACCTCGAGACAGGCGTACCGCCCCTCCGGCAGATCATCTCCGAATTGGTATCGGTTCAAGCCGTCCCGATCCAGATCAATCGAATTAATATCAATGCGAATGGTTCCGTTTCGATCACCCAACGCCTCCGACGCGTTGGTGATCAAATTCATCACGATCTGCCGCAGTTGACTGGCGTCGGCTCTCACCGCCGGGAGATCCCCACTGAACCCGATCTGCAACTTCGCCTTTTTGGAGATCACCGTCTCCAGCAGTTGGGCCATTTCGCTGACCAGACGATCCAGCTGAACCGATTCGACCAGGAATTGGCCTTTCCCTGAATAGGCCAGCATTTGGCTGGTCAATCCGGCGGCCCGCTCCGCTGCTCTGCCGATTTTTTCGATAAACTCGCGCCCGGGAAATCCCGGAGGGATGGATTCAAGTGCCAAGTCGGCATTGCCGAGCACCGCTCCGAGCAGATTGTTGAAATCGTGGGCAATGCCGCCGGCCAGCACCCCCAAGCTCTCGAGTTTCTGCGAATGTTGAATTTTGCTCTGGAGCGCCAACCGCTCCTCTTCCTTTTGTTTCTTGTCGCTGATGTCTTCGGCGATCCCGGCGACGCGCACCACCTCACCTGTGTCGTCCCGAATCACAAATGCCCGATCGGAGATCCAACGCACCTCGCCGTCCGGTCGAACGATCCGATACTCCCTCGCCTCTCCTCCTCCGGTCTTAAGCACCCGGGCGAACGATGACGCGGCAAACGGTCGATCATCGGGATGGATACTCTTGCCCCATTGATCGTAGTCCGCATAGAGTTCATCGATCGACCGCCCCCAAATCGCCTCATAGGCGGGACTGGCGTAAATCACGCGCTGTTCGATCTGATCGAACAACCAAAAGACCTCGGTGATGTGATCGGCCATCTCGCGAAAGAGGCGTTCGCTTTTCTCGAGTGCTTCGGTGGCCGCTTTCTTTTCGGTGATATCTGCTACGACGGCCACGTGGTGAGCGGGTTCCTGCCCCGTTCGGCGCAACGGCGAGACGGTCAGCTCAACCCAGACAAAGGTGCCGTCCGGCCGGACGTACCTTTTCTCCACGGAAAATTCTGATATCGTTCCCGCCCGCAGCTCCGCTATGTGATCGAGGTCTTCCTGCAGGTCCTCGGGGTGGGTGATCTCCTGAAAGGTGCGCCCGATGATCTCCTTGGGCGAACGACCGATGATATCGCAGTATTTTCGGTTGATGCGAACAAACCGTCCACTGGCGGACTCAATCTCGGCCACCCCCACGGCGGCCTGCTCGAACAGCCCCCTGAAGCGGGCTTCCCGGTGCCTCAGGTCCACTTCGGCAAACACCTGCTCGGTGACATCCTGGACCGTGCCGATCATGCGCGTGGCCACGCCGTCGGGGTTGAATTCCACCCGTCCGCGGGAATGGACCCAGCGTTGGCCACCGTCCGGTCTAATCACGCGAAATCGTTCATCGTAGAGCTCGGTGCCCCGCAGGGCACCTTCAATCGCGTCGCGCAGGGTGTCCCGATCGTCCGTGTGCACGACTTCGAGAAAACGACTCAACGAAAACCGAACCGATCCGGGCTCCAGACCGAAAATCCGATAAATCTCGTCCGAGGCGTCCACATAGTCCACCGAGAGGTTCCACTCCCAACGACCCACTCGGGCGAGCGCTTCGACATCGGATAGACCGGTCCGATGCTTTTCCGCCGCGATGCGCAGCTGTTCTGCAGTGGGTTGCGCCTCTGGAGAACAATCTGGATTTGAGCGATCCATCGCATTCTTTCCAGGCCCCGTACCGGCCGTATCGACATTAAGAGTTCGTAAAAATAAAAGCTCAAACAGGGATTGAGTCAAGGACCAAATCCTCTCTCCCGGGCCGGGGCTGGACAGTTTTCGCCTAATAACGGAATATTCTCTTTGACGTAAACTTACCCGCAGGGTATTATTAACGAGCAAATTTGTAGCGAAAACAAACTAACTATTTGAATGATGGGTTATACAATGCACGACGATACCGTTCGAATAATATTCCCTATCCTTGTCTGTTGGATGGCGTCAGCAGCTCTGGCGGTCAGCTGCGCCGACAACTCGGTCGAGGGAGACCCCGATTCCGGTGCTGCTGATGACGATGACGACGATACGGACAGCGAGACCGGAGGAGACGCCGATACCGACTCAGATACGGATTCGGACAGCGATGCCGACACGGACACCGATACGGACACCGACGCGGATACGGATTCGGACAGTGATGCGGATTCGGACACCGACGCCGATAGCGACAGCGATACGGACTCGGACACCGATTCGGATACCGACAGCGACGCGGACACGGACACGGACGCTGACACCGATTCAGACACAGATGCGGATACCGATGCGGATTCGGACAGCGATACGGATTCCGATAGCGATGGGGATAGCGATCCCGGATACGATGTGGCACTGCCCTTCTGGGCGGAGGATTACTACGTGGTCAGCGGATTCATGGGGGAATTGGCTGCGGTTCACGACATCACCGAGGACGAGGGGTGCGATAATCAGGCCCCGACACAAGTCCCGTGTCGCAAATTTCGCTACGAACCCGGCCAAAATCCGGTCGTCGACTGGGCCGGGGTATATTGGCAATATCCGGTCGCCAATTGGGGCGTGGATCCCGGCCTGCGGATTCAACCCGGAGCCTCCTCGGTGACGTTTTCCGCCTGGGTCGAATCGGGCACCTACACTGTGAGATTCGTTGTCGGCGGAATCATCGCCGACGGCGCGACCTACCAGGACGAGTTTACCGTCGCCCAAGAGTACAATCTGACCACGACCCCCCAGGAATTCTCACTGAACGTCAACGGCCAGACATATGCCGAAAACGGCGTGTTGGGCGGCTTCGGCTGGTCGACCGTCGTCAATCCGGGCAACGAGCTCGTCTTCAGCGTGGATAACATCCGCTGGCAATAGCCCTCCCCGCTCAAATCAACACGCCTCTCAGCTCTCCCTCTCGCGGACTTGAAGCGATTCATCGAACGGGTTATCGAAAAGGGTAGAAAACGGATCCCAGATACCCCACCAGCGAGGAAGCAACATGACATCCACATTCAACGGTTTTCCCAAGAAAGGTATCGAATTTCTAAGCTCGCTCGAGCAAAACAACAACCGGGAGTGGTTTACCGCTCACAAGGCCGAGTATGAGGAGTTACTGTTCCAACCGGCCCAGGCGATGGTCGTCTCTCTGGGCGAGCGATTGCGGCAGATCGCTCCCGATATTCAGGCGATCCCCAAGGTGGACAAATCGATCTTTCGCCTCTACCGGGACACCCGCTTCTCCAAGGACAAACGACCGTATAAAACCCACCTGGCAATGTTCATGTGGGAGGGGGACGGACCCAAGATGGAAAGCCCCGGGTTCTATCTGCATCTCGAAAAAGACAAGCTGCTCATCGCGGGCGGCATGCATAGTTTCACCAAGGACCAGCTGCCGGTCTACCGTGCAGCAGTCGATGACGACACCAGCGGCAAGGCGTTGGTCAACATCCTCCGGGCCGGTGAGAAGGCGTTTCCCGCGAGGGACAACATGGGCATCGAGGATTATAAACGGGTTCCCCGCGGCTTCCCACAGGATCACCCTCGGGCCGAGCTGCTTAAGAAGAAGGGGGTCACCTTTGCCGAGCAAGGACCATTGCCCGCCTCGTTGTTTACCCCGAGAGCCGCCGACTACATCTACAAGCGATTCGAAAAAATGGCCCCCCTGCACAATTGGCTGAAGGGGATGATCCGGGCCTGACCCGCTCGCCCGCCGATACGCGCAAAGGAGAGGACGTCATGCGCACGCTGAAGACCCAGATTGAGATCAACGCATCGAGCGACAAGGTGTGGCAGACACTTACCGATTTCGACGCATACGGGGACTGGAACCCGTTCGTCACCAGCATTTCGGGAACCTTAACGCCCCGGGCCAAGCTGGCGGTCACCTTGTGCCAGCCGGAGAGCAAACCGATGTCCATCGCTCCCACGGTGACCACAGTAAAAGACGGCCAGGGATTCAGCTGGAAAGGCCGCCTGCTGATTCCCGGGATCTTCGACGGGGAGCACCACTTCGAGCTAACCCCCCTCGCCGAGGGCAAGACCCGGCTCACCCATTACGAAACGTTCAGCGGCCTGCTGGTCCCCTTGTTCAAGAAAATGCTCGACACCAAGACCCGCCGGGGCTTCGAAGCGATGAACGCCGCCCTCAAGGAGCGCGTCGAAGGATCGTAAGCGCTCGCTTCCCCCGTGCGCATCCCCTCCGATTGGGGTAAGATGACAGGATCAACGGAGGGTTCGCAGTGGAACGGAGGCAGCTCGACTCCCTGACCTTTGACTGGGGTGCGGTGACGACTTACCGGCCGGGATTGCGGTCGTTCGAGCTCGTCGCCCGGGTGCGCTGGTTCATCAAGATGCGCTGGATTGCGGTAGCCGCCTGCGTCGCCGGCGCCTTGGCAGCGTCGATCGACTGGCCCTCTTTCGCCTTGAGCCCGTTTCACTTCGCCCTGGACGCGGGGTTTCTGGGCCTGACCAACCTGAGCTACACCCTGCTCAGCCGTCGTCTGCTGGAGCGCGAAGATCACCATCACCCGATTCACACGCTGCTGCTGGTCCAGATGTTCGGCGATTTTCTCGCCCTGGGCTTTCTCTCCTATACCTGCGGCACCATCGAGACCCCCCTGCTCACCCTCTTTTTGGCCCACATCATTCTGGCCACCCTATTTTTCAACCGGGGCATCGCGCTGATCGTCATCTTTGGGGCGTGGGTCTTCGCCTCGTTGCCCCTGGCGTTGGAGTGGGCGGGCTGGATTCCGGTCATCTCGATCTTCGACAGTTCGTTCAAGCACTCAGTGGTCGACGACGACCTGGTGACTGGTGGGTTCATTACCGGCATCGGCAGCGTGTTCTTCACCTGTTGGTATCTGGTCAGCGAAATCAGCTCGAGCCTGAAACTCCGCGAACGGCAACTGGAGGAGGCCTATGAGCTGCTCGTCAAGCTCAGCCGGGAAAAGACCCAAGCCACCTTGCGCGCCACCCACGAGCTCAAAGCACCGTTCGCTGCGATCAAGAGCTACGTCTACACCCTGCGCGACGGCTACTGCGGACCCCTGCCCGAAAAGGCCGGCAAGGTGGTGAGCCGTATCGGCGATCGGTGCGATCAATTGACCGAAAAGATCACCGACATCATTCACCTGGGCAACCTCAAGACCCTGGTGGTGACCGAGATGAACCTGGTCCCGGTGGAGCTGTCCAAGCTGTTGTTTCAGGAGATCGAAGAGGGAGCCCTGCTGGGGGAGTTGAGGGGAACCGTCGTCGAGAACCAGATCGAGGGGGAGCGGTCGGTTCATATCCTCGGTTCCGCGCCGCACCTGCACACCATGTTCAAGAACCTGATCCAAAACGCGGTGCGCTATTCCCGGGACCAGGGACGAGTGGTGGTCTCGATGAAGCGCAAGGCCAAACGGGTCTCGGTGCGGGTGAGGGATCAGGGCATCGGTATCCCCCAAGAGAATCTCGAACGCATCTTTGACGAGCATTTTCGCTCGAATAACGCGGTGGCACACCATCCCAACGGTACCGGGCTGGGTTTACCGTTGGTCAAGGAGATCGTCCGGCTGCACGACGCGGTGATTCACGTCAAAAGCGAGCTAGGCGCGGGCACCCATTTTACGGTAAGCTTCGAGACGATCGAACCCAAAAAGTACGGAGGAAAACATGGCGAAGATCCTCATCATCGACGATGACCCGGATATTGTCGACAGCTTGGAGCTGATCCTCGGCGCCAACGGCCACGAGATATCGGTGCGGGCCGATACGGAGAAACTGATCGAGCACGTGGAGCGAGCGGCACCTGATTTGATCATTTTGGACATTATGTTTCCCGAGGATCCCCAAGCCGGATTCACCGCCGCGCGCGAGCTGCAAAAGACTGAAAAAATACGGGATATACCCGTACTGCTGCTCAGCGCGGTGAATCAGCGATCCAACATGTCCTTCGGCTTTTCGACCGCCGATATCTCCGACGATTTCATGCCGGTCGAAGCGTTTGTCGAAAAACCGGTCGAGCCGTCGAAGTTGCTCGCCCAAATCGATCAGCTGCTCGGCTCATCGGCCGGCGACTGATCGGCGATCACCCCGTCTGCTGTCTCTGCTCCCGGGGGCGACGCCTCCGTGGAAACGGGACGGAGAAAGTGACCAATAATGCTCTCCATCAACGGTGTTTCCCAATCTTTGGAAGCCGCCTACGCGGAGTACAAACTGCTTTCCCGGACTATTTTCGATACTATTCAGCCCCTCGCCACCGTGCAGACACTGCCGGGGAACGTGAACCTGTTCGAACTGCTCGGCTCCACCAAGGTGCTCTACATCGTCGACGGCTATTTCAAGCTGCTCAACGACGGAAAAACAGTGCGGTTGTACTCCGAGTCGGACTTTGTGCTCCCGGCCACGCGCTTCATCGAGCATCTCCTGACGAGCGAATTCAGCTCGGATGTGGCGGTTTTCGAGCGCCAGGCATTTCACGGGGCATTTCAGCAGGACGCCGAGTTGCTCAACCGGTGGACCGATTTGGTGTTCCTCGAGAACGAGATCAACAGTGCCCTTTGCGGGAACTATCTCGAAAAGCAGGTCAAGGCCACGTTCGAAATGAAAGAGTTCATGCCCGGCGATACGATTCTCAAGGAGGGGGATGCGCCGGAGGAAATCCTGGAGATGATGACCGGTGAGGCCACCGTGATGTTGGGGGACAAGCAGGTCGGCCACATCTCGACCGGGGAGATCTTCGGGGAGATCGGCTTTTTGACCGGTCAGCAACGCACCGCGACGGTGGTGGCCACCAGCCGATGTTTCTTGCGCGCAGTGAATCAAGACGATTTCGTCGCGCTGATCAAGAGCAATCCTCACGTGGGGATCAGCATCGCCAAAACCCTGGCCCAACGCATCGTCGATCTCAACAACCGGCTGATCCATCACGCCTGACGAGTGCTGCCATGCTCGCCAATGTCGATCTCAACAACCGACCGATTCATCACGCCTGACGAGTGTTGCTATACTCTCCATTATTGTGTAGCACTTAACCTCCAAATCCCGTTTCGCGAGAAAGGCCATTATTGTCATGAAAATAAAGGATGGGCTCTATGTCACCTTTGAGTACAGTCTCTTTCTCGATGGGGGTGACCGGGTCGGCGGCACTGAGCCGGATCGACCAATCGGGTTCATCGTGGGCCAAAACCACATGTTGCCCGCGGTTGAGAAACAGCTCCTGGGGATGCAGGCCGGCGAAAAGGCCTCCCTCTGGGTACTGCCCCAAGAGGCATACGGTGAATACGATCCCCAAAAGCAACAGGAAGTGCCCAAGTCCAATTTCCCCCCCGGGATGGAGCTGCAGCGGGGCATGTTCTTTCAGGCCAAGGGCGCCAACGGTCCGGTGGCCTTCACCATCCTCGCCGTCAATGACGATTCGGTCACGGTCGACCTGAACCACCCCCTGGCCGGTAAACGGCTCCGCCTAGAAGTAGAGGTTCACGACGTGAGAAAGCTCACCCCCCAGGAAGCGCAACAACTCGCCGCGCCCCAGCAGGGTGTCTTTGATCCGCTCATGCCCCCGGGAATCGCGGGTGGAACGATCAAGGTCTGACCGAAAAACTATCTGAAAGGTGATGTTGGGGGTTAGCTTCGATTAGAAGAGAGCGTTGACGATTGCGCTCAATCCTCGATTCGCTTTGGCGTTTCCGAGGGTTTGACAGCCACACCCGCCGGTATCACCGTCGACCGAAGCGTCATCGTCATCGTCGTCATCCCCGTCACCGTCCGAGTCACCATCCGAGTCACCATCCGAGTCACCATCCGCGTCACCGTCCGCGTCACCGTCCGCGTCACTGTCCGAGTCGCTGTCCGAGTCACTATCCGAGTCACTATCGGAGTCACTATCCGAATCGCTGTCCGAGTCGCTATCGGAGTCACTGTCCGAATCGCTGTCCGAATCGCTGTCCGAATCACTATCGGAGTCACTATCCGAGTCACTGTCCGAGTCACTGTCCGAGTCACTGTCCGAGTCGCTATCCGAATCCGTATCGGAGTCGGTGTCCGAGTCGGTATCCGAGTCGGTATCCGCGTCCCCGCCGCTGCCCTCGTACACGATGTAGGCCGCACCGTAGCCGATCTGACTCGCGCCGTACCTAATCCAGCCGACACCGTCGCCGCACCAGCTGCCGCCCCAGGAGTTGCGCATGTACCAGTAGCCGGATGATCCGGTTTCGTCCCAACCGGTCAACGCCACCGCGTGGTTGATGCTGGAACAACCGCTGGTGATGACCTGTCCGTTCTGGCAATTCGAAATGGAATTACCGGCGCAAACGGCCACCCAAACGGGACCGTAGTTCATGATCGCCTGCTTGATCGATTCGCTGTTGGGCACGCCGCCTGATGAGCCCACATAGTCCCAATCGGATCCCTTGTAGGCCTTGGTATAGGGGCCGTTGCAGGAGGAGTTGGACGCCGTGTAGGGAAAGCTCGATTCCAGAGGAGCGCCGGGATCCCCGTTGCCGTAGCCACAGGAGCTGGTGCTCAAGCAATCGAGGGCGACCCAGCCGCCGCCGCAGCCGTTGTTGTTGTCATCACACGAAACCAGGTACTGCTCGGACAAATCGGTATCGATGCCGTCCTGCCACAGCAGATTGAGCTCTAGGGGAGCGACCGAGGCAAAGGCCCAGCAGCTACCACAAGATCCCTGATTCCTGACCGGTGTACAGCCGTTCGGCTCATCACAGACGTCGTATTGATCGGGGAGCTGGGATTTGGGATCGCTCTGGAATTCCTCAGAAGCCGGAATGTCCTCTTCTTTGGGAATGACCGCCGTTCCGGTAAACGCCCCGGCGGAATCGAAGCTCAGGTTGGTGGAACCGGCCTTTTCCATTGTGCCCGGTTTGACCCAGCGCAGGCCCACCTTGGCCTCTCCCTTGGACACACCGGCGAAATAGAAATAGCGGGTTCCCGCCGTACCGGGCAGCCCGGGCGTGGTGTCCAGGTAGTAGGTTCCCAGCACAGCCACCGAACTGTTCAGCGGGAGATCGACCTGCCAGACGAAGCCGGTGGACCGGTTGCCCGGCAACTTCACCTCGGCGACGGTATCGGCCGGGATTTTGATCACCCCGGCCGCGGTTGCCTCATCATAAGAGACCAACTGGGTATCTGCACCGAGCTTCACACCGGTGTTCGCCAATGCCCCGCCGGCGAGCAGCATCGCCCCGATGAGCACAAAAGAACTGGCCATTGTTTTCCACGAGAGCATCCTTACCTCCTCGTTTCGATTCATAGTTATCGTTACGCTCCTCGATCCGCTTTTCGGACCATAGAACTAGTCATACCTCAAAAAACGGAATGAGTCTGCATAAAAATGGGCAAATAATCAGTTTTTATGCATCTAATTAGGGTTAAAAAATAAAAATCTCGAGGGTATTTTACTAAATATGCAGTATTCCCCTAGTATTTAAATAACATTAAATATTTGAATTTCCCTGGATAGTTTTACAAGGAAGGGGGAATGCCCTGCTGCATTTCTATCCATACCCCACGTGCATCGTTATCCGCGAGGGGGATGGTCTAAGGGGGATCTACGCGGTATGGTGACGGATCAGCTGTCCCGTATGGATTAGCCAGTACCAGATGTACGATTGAACGCCCAGGTAAAGGACCCAAATCGCCAATCCCGAGGAGCTGGCGTCCTGGTGGATTTGGCCCGCGAGGAGGCCGGCGCCGAGGATCTGCACCAGCAAGGGCAGAAGGACGAACAGCGCGAGCGCGACGGACCAGGAACGACCCAGCTGGCGGCAGGCCGGCAAGATCACCCGGCGGACGCGTTTGCGATCGTCGGCAACCAGAATCAGCCGGCACCAGAAGGTAACCGCGGCGACCGTCAAGAACCAACCGGACTGGACCGACACGTGCAATCCGGGGAGGAGCACCATCTGCCACAAACCGGTCGCCCCGGAACGCACGCCGCTGTCGGCGAGCCGATCGAAGAGCAGACCGATGAGCAGCATTCCCGCGATGAACACCACCCACCCGACGACGGCAATGCGGATGAACCGCCAGAACAGTCCCCAAGCCGGACCGAAGAACGTGGCGGGTATTGTCGGCGGCGGACGGGATTCCCGGTTTGTACCGACCGGCCGGACCAGCATCAATGCCGTGGCGTCGAGCAGCTGTTTGAAGGCAATAAAGAGCACCACCGAGACCAGCACGACTCCCCACCAGACAGGGGACAGATCGGTCAAACTCCCGACGAGCAGGTTGAAGCTACCGATGCCGCCGTCGCCATCCGTCTGCGCCATCCAGTAGGGACTGGCTCCCTGGTGGTCGTTGATGCCCCACCGGGCGATCAATCCAACCGGCAGGGTCAACAGCATCAGCACCCCCATTCGCAGGGCAATCAATCCCATTCCCGGGCGACGCAGCGCCATTCCCTCTCGTACTGCTGTCCAGTTTTTCATAGCCACGCCCCTCCAATCGTCAACCACTGCACCGCGGTCGTGAGCCAGGCGGCCAGACGGGCAGCGAACGGCGCCTCGGGTTCGAGAATTCGGCCGTTGTTGGTCGGCCGGGGGTCGATCACCAATTGGTCCTGCGGATCGATGTGAACCTGCCGCAACCGGGCGGGACGGATGAACCGGTACCCTCGCCAGGCGGCGTGACCGTCCCACCGATCGGTGACCACTTTGCCGTCGGAGAATTCGAACGCCACGTCGACCGGCAGGTGACGCCAGCGAGGGCCCCGCACCCGCACCAATGTTTCATAGACGGTCTTCTCATCCGACGGCTCGGCGTTCTTTTGTTCCGAGGGACGAAGCTGCACCTGCCACACGCGTCCCACCCGCGTCTCGTCCCCACTGATGATGCCCGGATCGCGAATCTCCATCATCACCCGGCCGTCCGACTCCCGTGCCGCCGGATCGAGTCCCAGTGGTAGCAATTCATCGACGGCCGCAGTGGGATCGAAATCGTCCGACTCCTCGGGGGTGATCAGTCGCTTCCCCGAGGGCGTGCTGATCCATCCGCGGGGAGGGCGCCATTGTTTGCTCGAGGCGTGGGCCACGCGATAGTCGGGCATCCGGGGCGCGGTGAACGCCTCCAGCAGGAAGTCCCGCATCTCGGGCGAACAGGTTTCGCGCACCGTGGCGAAGAAGTCGTCCGCCTTGGGGTGCAAAAAGCGATAGCGCCTGAAGTAGGTTTGGAACAGGCGATCGATCGCGGCCCGACCGAAGCGGTTCTGCGCCGTGTGCAGAATCATGTCGGAGCGGGTGTAGATCTGTTTCCCCGAGGTCCCCGTGTAGAAGAGACTCGCCGGCGTTCGAATCACCGCCTCATCGATTTCATCGAACTGGTTACCCAGGGAGAGCCGGGAAAACTCCAGCGACCGAATTTCGTAACCCAGGAAGGTCGCCGGCCCGATCTCCTCGTTCAGCGCATCGCCGATCTGACCATCCCAAAAAGAGGTGATCCCCTCATCCAAAAAGGCGTGGTTCTGCTCGTCATTGGCCACCATCCCCTGAAAGTAGTTATGGATGATCTCGTGGATGATCACCCCCACCCGGAGCTGGGAGTCCTTCAACGCTTCGAGATCCAACATCGGATCCCCGGGGATCCCGGTGACCAGCGTGGGATACTCCATCCCGGAGGTGGCGATCGCTTTCCACGGGGGCTGGATGACCGTCATCGTGGTAAACGGATAAGGGCCGACCCGTTGCCCCAACTCGTCGAAGGTTTTCTCCGCGGCCGCTCTCATCAGTGGGACCTGGTGCTCCGTCGACTTGGCCGTAACGTACGTGATGGCCACCGGCGGGCCGCTGCCCTTGGGTTGAAATGAGTGGGTCTCCAGATGTAGTCCCCGACCGGCGACAAAGGCGAAATCGTGAACCGCCCGTTGCACAAAGCGCCACGCGTCTACGACAGGTCCGGGAGATTCCAGCCGCTGCCCCTCTCCGGTGGCGACCACCGCATACCCCGCAGGGAGTTCCAGGGTGACGTCGTAGTCGGCGAATTGGGCATAGAATTCGGTGTAGAGGTGAAACTGCCGGGCCGCCCAATGCCCATTCGGGTGCGCTTTCGAGGCCGGTTCGTAAACCCCCAACTTGGGAAACCACTGGGCTGCGTGAAAATAGTCGATCATGCCGCCGGTGCGGGCGATCGGAATGGGCAGGCGCGCCTTGAAGGAGAGCTTCAGCACCAGGGTCGCCCCAGGGGGAACCGCTGTCGGGAGAACCACCTCGGCCAGGGTGCGATCCTGGGGATTGCCGTCATCGGGCTGAATGTACCGCAGCTCGCAGGGACGCGCGCCGTCAGCGGTCTGTTGCTCGATCAGCGGCACATCGATGCGGCCCCAGGGATCGTCGAAGAGCAGGGCATTGTCCAGGGGATTTATCCCCATCCGCCCGAAGCTGGCCTCTCGGGACTCCTTGAGCCAGGTGGAGGCTTCCGAGCTGAACGCGTTGAGATACAGGTGCAGCCGTACCGCGGTCAACGGCATTGCCAGGGGATGGCGCCATTCGATCCGCTCGGTCGCCTCGATGCGTCGGTCGTCAGCGATCAGACGCGCGCTGATTGTGTATTTGAGATCTGTCCGGGGGAGGGCATCCGGGGCGAGATGCTCTGAAAATCGCCCCGAGGTCACCGCATCGGGCGTCGTGACGCCGTCCGGCGCGGGGATCGTCGGCGTCGGATCCCCCTCCGACCCATCGGCGTTCTGCTCCTGAGTGGCACCGGTTCCTCCCCCCGAAAGGCAGACCAGTAGAACGGACAAACGAATTGACGTGTGTAACAAACGTGTCATGGCACTCCATTTTTTGACCAGAGGGGTTGTGACTAGAACTTAGTCTCTTTGTTCATTGTCTTCAAGACAGAGGCGATAACCCCGATGGCAGAGTCGGGCCGGGCATCCGGATCTTTTTCGAGCATCGTCAGAATCAGCCGCTCGGCTTCATCGTTGATCGGCAGGTCGGGCTTGAGCTCCCGCAGGCGGGGTGCCCGATCGCGAACCCGCTTGACCAGGGCCTTGGCCACGCTCTCGTCGTCGAAGGGAACCAATCCGGTCAACAGGCGATAGAGCATCATGCCGAACGAAAAAATATCCGAGCGATGATCGATCGGTTTGGCTTGCCCCTGCTCGGGGGAGATGTACTTGACCGTACCGACGACGATACCCTCCATGGTCAGGCGGGCGCCGCCGATGGTCTCCGGGCCGATGGCAAAACCGAAATCGGACAGTTTGGGCATCACTCTGCCATCGGCCAGCCGGTGGAGCAGCACATTACCCGGCTTCATATCCCGGTGGACCAAGCCCATCGCATGCACCGCGGTCAGTCCGGCGGCGATGCCCTTGGCATACTCGAGCACTTCCTCGAGGGGCAGGGTTCCTCCCTGCTGCTCCAGCACCAGGTCGAGGGGTTGCCCGTCCACCAGCTCCATGGCCATGAAGGTGGTGCCTTTATCGTCGGTACCGAAATCGAATACCGAAACGATATTGGGGTGTTGCACCGCGCTGGCCAATTTGGCTTCACGCAGGAATCGGGCGGCTTGATCCGGATCGAGCATCACCTCGTCAAACGGCACTTTGACCGCGCACTGCCGATTCATCATCAGGTGGTCGGCCCGGTAGATCGTCGCCTGACCCCCACGACCGATCACCTCGATAATCCGCAGGCGATTGCCGATGATTCGACCGACCAGATCCTTGGCATCGGGTCGGGATTCCCGGAGCAGGCCGGGAAAACGGGCCCGCACCGCCTCGATGGCACCGTGAACAGCGGGTCTGAAATCCTTGATCGCGATATTTTTGTCGAGGGTGACGCAATTGGCCAATGTCTGTGGCAGCTGGGGACACCCTTCGAGAAGTTTTTTCACATCGGAGAAGAGCACGAACTGTAGATAGTCTCGTGAAGCGGTCAGCTTGGCGATGAGTTTGTCCATATCGACGAGGTTGAACTGGAACACGTCGATGAAGACCACTTTTATCAATTCCCGGTTGATCACCTCTTCTAAATGATCGACCCCCTGCCCTTCGATGACATTGGCCACACTGGGCGTTTCCCGCAACACTCGGGCCAGCAGCGCCTGCATCAGCGAGTCGGAATCGATGACCAGTACGTTGAGCAACAGCGCCCGTTTGAGCGCATCGGAGAGCAGGCCGTTGTCCTGCAGAAAGCCGATTCCCCCGGCGGTCAGCCCCATCAGCAGGGAATCGAGGGAGTAGGGGTTGTCCGTGGGATCGAATATATGGGCGAGATGTTTGACCCAGGCGGCGATGATATCCCGGTCATCCGCCGGCGGGTCGATGCCGGCCTGATAGAGCTCACCGATGATCATCTCACGCGTAAATGCGCGGGCAATCAGGCGAAAAGCTTGTGGGGGTAAGTGAAACTTACCCATGAGCTGAACCTCCGGTGTCAAACCTATAAGTCAGAAGGGGTAAGTGAAACTTACCCATGAGTTAACCCTCCGGCAGCAACCCAATAAGCGTGTAGGGGCAAGTGGAACTTACCCATCGATTGAACCTCCCATAAAGCCGCAAATTAAGAAAAACTATATCCTATGGTAACGGCAAGCCAGAGGAACAGTAAATATACAAACTCTGCCCTGAACCGTCTGATTTTCGATTTCCGTTATAAAGCTTAGCTGAGATTTTTCCCAAAAAAAAATCAATCATCGATTTATTTTCCGCCGGCGCTGGCGGCGACCGCCGGATTTTGCGCTTTGACTGGTGGGTAAACTCATTTAATATGCGCGAATGTTCAATTCGAGATTTACCCCCTGGCTTTTCGCTCTCCTGCTGGCAGCGGTCTTCGGATGCGGGGCGACTCCACCGGCCGACCCCAGCACGCCGACAGCCCCGTCCACGGCGGCAACCCCTGACGCCGCTGAGAGCCCAAAGGCCGAAATTCAATGGTTGCACGATGCGTATTCCACCGCGTTGACCCAAGCCACTCAGAGCGGACGGCCGCTGGTCGTCGACATGTGGGCCAATTGGTGCCACACCTGTCTCTCGATGAAGCATTACGTGCTCAACGACCCGTCGCTGGCCCCATATGCAGATCGCTTCATCTGGCTCGCCCTGGACACGGATCGGGAGCAGAACGCCGAACCGGTCGAGCAGTTTCCGATCAACGTTTGGCCCACTTTTTTCATCGTCAACCCCGCGGATCAGAGCATTTTGGCCCGATTCCAAGGTGCCGCCTCATTGGAGCAATTCAAGGGGTTCGTCGAACACGGGGAGCGTCTCTATCGCGAGCTCGCCGAGAGCGGCAGTGCGGCTCCTTGCGGACGGCCGACCCATTTGATTCGACGGGGTGACCAGGCGGCCATGTTGGGGGATCTGACCACCGCGATCGAAGCTTACAGGGGGGCACTGTCCGCTGCGGAGCAGGGCTGGGAGCGCGGGCCCGAAGTGCTGGTCGACCTGATCGGGACATTGTACGCAGCGGAAAAATGGTCCGAGTGCGTTGAGCTGGGCTTGGGCCGTATCGAGGACACCGGCACCAGTGCGAGTGCGACCGATTTCATTTACCGTGCCCGCGCCTGCGCCCGAAAATTGGACGCGGCCGACAAACGGCGCAGCGTGTTGAACGAACGGGCGGCAAAACGGCTGACCACCTTGATCGATGATCCCCAGGGCGCCCTGTCAGCCGACGATCGAAGCGACGCCATGGTCGCGTTGCGCAGTATCCGGCTGGAACAGAACGACGAAACCGCCGCGCGCGCAGTGGCTTTGAAGCAGTTGGCCATGCTGGACGATGCCGCCAACCGTGCCGCCACCCCCCAGGCCGCGGCCACGTTCAACTGGCCCCGGGCCGAAGTCTACGTCTACCTGGGTCGGGGAGCCGAATTGATACCGGCCTTGGAGGCATCGATGCGCGCATTGCCCGAGGACTACGATCCCCCCTACCGACTGGCCTGGGTGGCCTATCGGACAGGTGATCTCGACAAAGCGCTCGATGCGGTCAACAAAGCGCTGGACCTGGCCTATGGTCCGCGCAAGGGACGCATGTTGAGCTTGCTCGCCGATATCCACCGGGACCGGGGTGATCGCGACAACGAGCGCAAAGCGCGGGAGCAGACGATCGAGCATCTCGAATCCCTGCCCGAGGGGCTCGTCTCACCCCGGCAGCTGGACAGCGCTCGCAAAGCGCTGGCCGATATCAAGCGATAGACCACCGGTGTCTACGCTCCTGCCGCACCGCTGAGTGGACACATTGATATCGCCCAAAAAGCGTGAAACAATCCGTCAAATGGGTACTAAGCGTTGGCTTGCCGCCGTATTTGTTTCCGTGCTGATCATCGCCCTGTTGGTCATCCTGTTGTTTCAGGCCGGTGCCGACGATCGACTCGTCGCCTCGATGCTGCCCGGATTGGAGAAACGATTCGGCGCGCGGATCACCTACCGGGAAATGGATGCCTCGCTGACCGCGGTGACCATCGAGGACGTGGCGGTATATCCCCAGTCCGGTCAACACCCATTTGTTGTCATCGAACGGTTGGTGGTCAATGTGCGCATCGGGCCACTCTTGTTCGGCGACTTGGAGATCACCGGGCTCAAGCTGGACGGCCTGGAGGCGCGGATGGGCGACCGGGTGGAGGGGGCGTCGTTTGCCGACTGGCTGGCCTTGTCGAAGCGCACGAGTCGATTCGGCGATTCTGCAACAGGGGATGGCTCCGATCCATCGAACACCGCTCTACCGGAGATCTACTTAACCTCGAGCAGGATGAAAATCGACAACGGCCGCTTTCATCTCGGCGTTCAGGGGATCTCGGGATGGATTGGTTCAGACAAGAGAACAGCACTGGATATTGACCAATACGATCTGCGCCACCTCAATCGACCCCTGTTCAAAGGCACTACTGCCACGATTCAACTGCAACCGGACAAACAGTTGATCACCGCCAGCCTGGAGCAGCCCCAGTTCGAGCTCCTCGCCAGCAGCGAGCGGGTTGCCCACCTGTTGACCGATGCCCGCGACGTGTTGCGCCTTTCTACCGATCAGCCGACGCCCGAACCGGCCGAAGCCAGCGATGCAGGCACGGATACTGCGGCGGCGGTCGAACCGGCCGACCCGCGCAACCGGACCTCTGATGACTCGTGGAAACGTCTTTTTGAAACCTATGACATCCGTTTGGCCATCTCCGAAGCGTCGGGCAAGGTGATCAATGCCGACAAACCCTCTCGGGTGTTGACCATCGACGATGTGACAGCCAAGGTCACCAGCGTCGACAAAAAAGAGATCGCCATCCGAGCCAACGGTTCACTACCGGGAACGAACGCGGCCTGGGGCCTTGGGGTAACCTGGCCCCTTGCTGGCGATCCGAAACTGGTGCTGGAGGTGCCGGACTTGCCGTTGCACACCATCGGCGAACTGCTGATGGACAACGATGTTGTACAGTGGAACAGCGCCACGGCGGATGGCAAGATCACCGTCGCCTTTTTGAAACAGGGCCGGCAATTGGGGTTGACCGGACGGCTGGCCGTCTCCGGCTTGGGAATTCATCACGAGCGGTTGGCCGCCGCGCCGTTGCTAGGCTTCGACGTCAACGCGGATTACAAAGTCACCTATGATCGACAGGAAAAAGTGTTTCATCTGGAGCGCTTCTTGCTGTCTCGGGGATTGGCGCGGCTGACCCTCCGAGGTGATGTGGCCATCGAGAAAAAGGCGTTGGATCTGACCCTGAGCCTGCCGCCGACTCCTTGTCAGCACCTGTTGCGCGCGGTGCCTCCGGAGATGGCCACCCGGATTTCCGATGTGCGGCTGGACGGGCAGATGGCGTTGGATCTCCGAATGGCCGTGGACAGCACCGATCCGGAAGCCACGACACTCGAGGTGGATTTGGACAATCGTTGCCGCTTTGCCGACATGGGCAAAATCCCCGCGCCCAATTATTTTCGCGGTCCGTTTTCCTACACCGCCTATACCGAGACTGGGGATAGTCTGCGATTGGTCACCGGTCCGGGAACCGATCGATGGGCCCCCTTAATGGCGATCTCCCCCTATGTGATCGAGGCGTTGATGACGACCGAGGACGGCAAGTTCTGGCGTCACAAAGGGGTGACCGTTCCCGAACTCAGACGAGCCATCGAGCTGAACCTCAAGAAAGATGCCCTACGACACGGGGCGAGCACGATCACCATGCAGCTGGCCAAGAATCTGTTTCTCACCCGGGAGCGCACCGTCGCCCGCAAGCTGCAAGAGCTGTTCATGGTGTGGTACCTGGAAACCAATTTCACCAAGGAAGAGATTCTCGAGCTCTACTTGAACGCGATTGAATTCGGACCTTCGGTCTACGGTATACACGACGCGGCAATCCACTACTTCGGCCGCGCCCCGATCGAGCTGAATACCATCGAGTCGGTCTATCTAATCCGCCGCCTGCCCAATCCCGTCACGCGCCACCGCAGCTACGAGCGGGGCAAGGTGTCCAAGCGGGAGCTCGCCTCGTTGCATCGGGTCCTCTTGCGAATGTTGGAGCGCAACCGTCTGACCAAACAGGAATACGACCAAGCGCTGACCCAGGAGATCGTCTTTTTCAAAGAAGGGGATCCCTGGCCGTCCCAGCGACGTCCGGTGGTGCGGCTGGTCCCGGGAGACTCGGCTTTCGGCTCCATTGATGAGGCGCCGGAAGGGGACATGGGTGAAAATGACGAAGCGTCAGCTGAAACGCCGTTCTAATACAATCGCCGTCAGGTGAACCAAAAGACGCGACTGGGGCACCGACAGTTCGGCGCGGTACCGGTGTCATCACCGACCCGCAGTGGACGGTTCGTACACCGTTGACGAGCTGAGGATGCTTTACCGGGATTGGCAGTAATGATATAGCGAGAAGGTGACATCGATGAAGATCGGTTCGATGAACGTTGAAGTGGCGTTGAATGTGTCTGCACTGCAGGCACCCGGCATCGGGTATTAATTAGACAGAATAGATATACGAGCTTAGGATAAGAGAAATTGCTTAAGGCCCGGACGAGAAATCGGAAACGCGATGCGGAAGGCCGCTTAGAAATACAGATGATATAAAATTCGACGTTTTTTAAAATGAGGGAGCCGCATGTCAAAAAGCACACGTCAACAAGCCATCGTCGATATTGTCTCCAAACAGAGTATTCCCAATCAAGCCGTCCTCTCCGAGGAGCTCCGCAAATTGGAGTTCGAGGTGACCCAAGCGACTCTCTCCCGCGATATCGCAGAGCTCAATCTGGTCAAATCCAAAGACGGCTACCGCTTGCCCGAAAATGCCGGAGGGATCGAAGGATCGCCCATTCCCGATCCGGTCGGTGCATTGCGCCGGTTGATTGTCAAAGTTGATGACGTGCAGAATCTCCTGGTCATTCGAACCCGTCGCAGCAGCGCTCAACAGGTGGGCATGGTGATCGACAACAACGCGATGTTCAACAAGGTGGTCGGCACGATCGCCGGTGACGACACTGTGCTGGCCATCACGCGATCGACCGAAGACGCGTTGGATTTGAAAAAAATTATCGTCGAATTGGTCGACTAGCCGATTATATCTAATCGCATTCCTGCATTTGTATTATATTTCTGTCCCGTATTTTCGCTCAAATCCCCCACCCATTTAACGAGAACCCGGTCGGATTGTCCATCATCAGCTCGGCCCAATGGCATCGGGGTTCGTCCCCTTGAATAATAATCGGATCCCGGCGGCGACAATCCCAAATCGGCAGTGTGTCACAACCTGATTTATATCATAGCAAATTGCATATCCCCATATAATCCACCCTCATAGACGATCAACCAACCGGTGAGGTATTGAATGCGAGAATCAAACGAGACCACGCAGCAATACGGGATCGACGACGTCATCAAAAAGCTCAAAGAACGCGGGATCAACGAAGGCAAACAACAGGCCGAGTCGCTGATCACCGACGCTCAAAAAGAGGCCGACGCGATTCTGGAAGAGGCGAAGAAGAGTGCGGATTCGATCATCGACGACGCCAAACGGGAAGCGAAGAAGATCAAAACCCACCTGGATCATGATTTGAAAAAGGCGGCCGAGGTGGGACTGGAGGCGTTCGCCCAGGCGGTCGAAAAGGCGATCGTCACACCGACTATCGATGAATCATTGGATCCGGTGCTCAAAAATCCAACTTTCATCGAAAAGACGGCTGAGCAGCTGATCAAGGCCTTTGTCGCCAAAGGACTCGGTGAGAATGACATCGACCTGTTGCTGCCCGGCGCGCAAAAAGAGAGCCTCGAAAAACACTTTGCCCAGCGATTGACCGCCACGGCAAAAGGCGGACCGTCGATTAAGTTCACCGATGAGGTCTCCGCGGGGATCAAGGTTTCACCGCGGGGCAACGGATTTACCATTGATTTGAGCAAGGACGGGTTCCGGGAAGTGTTCTCCCAGTTTGTCTCGCCCCGATTCCGTCAGTTGTTTTTCCCCGGCGTCAAACACTGAGCGATGCCCATCGCACTGGCGAAGACAAGGGGATTTGTATGAAATACTACCGTCTATTGACCGCCCTGCCCGAGCTTCCCGACACCCCGGCGCGCCCTCCTGCTTCCCTGTCCACGATCATTCCACAATTGAAGGAGGATCTGTCGGAAGGGGACTGGCTACTGGCCGAGGCCGTGCTCAACTGGTTGGATTGTCAAAACCTCGAAGCAAAAATTGCCGGACGGGATTCGTTTGATGAGCGCGCGCCGCTGCAGCGAGAGTCCCTCGATGATCGCACCGAGATGCCCGAGTTCATGGGCTCGTTCCTCGAAGAGCTGGACGCCGGGGCGATCAGCGGCAGTTATCCGGTGGACGAGTTGTGGCGGCGATATCATCAGTACTTGGTCGAAGTCGCCAACCAGAAGGGCTGCGGCATGCTCGCCGAATGGGCCACCTGGGACGGGGGGCTGCGCAACGCGCTGGCCCAGGAGCGATCGACGCAGTTGGGGGTGGAGTTGGAGGGGCGATTGTTCGAAGATTGTGAGGAAGCGTCGAGCTTCTCCGACGTGGTTGCCGCGCTCACCGAAGCGACCGATCCCCAGGAACGGGAAAAACTCGTGGATGAGTTTCGGCTGACCAAACTCAACGAATTGGCTGGGACCAATCCTTTTAGCAAAGAGGCGGTTTTGTCTTTTCTCCTGCGGGCTGTCGTCCTCGATCGATGGGAATTGTCGAGCGAGGTTGACGCCAAGCAGCTGTTGGAGGTGATTTCGTGAGTTCAACAACAGGCAGTGTTATCGGCGTCAACGGCAACATGCTCGAAGTGGAAGTGGCGGCATCCGGGGTGATTGTTCAAAATGAGGTGGCCTTTGTGGATGTGGACGGCACGCGGCTCAAGTCCGAAGTGATCAAGGTTCGCGACAACTTCGCCTATCTCCAGGTCTTCGAGGACACCAAGGGGATTAAGGTCGGGCAAACTGTCGATTTTTCGAGCGAGATGCTCTCCGCGGAGTTGGGTCCCGGCATTTTAGGCATGATTTACGACGGGCTGCAAAACCCGCTCAAGTTGCTCGAGAACAAGCAGGATTTCTTTCTCCAGCGCGGGCAG
>JANQET010000035.1 GCA_028278265.1 Myxococcota bacterium | reverse complement strand
GACCGGTGAAGAGATATCGTTCAAGGAACTGGGCGGCGCCCGCACCCACGGGCTGAAGTCCGGGGTGTGTCACGTGGAGTGCAAGGATGAGGAGAGCTGCCTGGACGGTGTGCGCACCCTGCTCAGCTACCTGCCGCTGAACTGCGAAGAGGAACCACCGCAGGTCGAGTACGACCGGGATCAACGGATAAACCCAGAGGAGTTGTTGGCGATTGTTCCGGATCATCACCGGGCGGTGTACGATATGCGCCGCATCATGAAGCTCGTCGTGGACCGGGGATCCTGGTTCGAAATGCACAAAAATTTTGCCAAGAACTTCATCACCGCCTTTGCCCGCATCGCCGGCAAGACCGTCGGGATCCTGGGCAACAATCCGATGAACCTGGCGGGTTGTCTGGATATCAACGCTTCGGACAAAGCCGCTCGGTTCGTCCGGTTCTGCGATTGCTTCAATATTCCGATGGTCACCTTTGTCGATGTCCCCGGGTTTCTACCGGGCGCCGATCAGGAGCACAGCGGCATCATCCGTCACGGGGCCAAACTCCTGTTCGCCTACTCCGAAGCCTCGGTGCCGATGGCGACGGTCATCGTCCGCAAGGCCTACGGCGGGGCCTATGTGGCGATGTGTTCCAAGCACATCGGCTGTGACGTGAACTTTGCCTGGCCGATCGCCGAAATCGCAGTGATGGGGGCCGAGGGGGCAGCGAACATCATCTTCCGCAAGGAGATTCTAGCTGCCGACGATCCCGACGAACTGCGAAAAACCCGCGTCAAGGAATACGTGGCCCAGTTCTCCAATCCCTATGCCGCGGCAGAGCAGGGCTACATCGATGCGGTGATCAAACCCTGGGAAACTCGCCACCGGTTGATCGATGCGTTGACCACCCTGGCCAGCAAGCGAAAAGCCAAGGTGCCCAAGAAACACGGCAATATTCCGCTGTAATAGACCGCTTCCCCAAAAAAAATTGGTCAGTCTTTTTATCATTGATTGCTTTTTGCACTATAATCATTGAGTAGTCACCAAAATCTGGATGTGGGCAAAATTGCAATGAGTTTTAGAGCGAAACTAACCCTGGGCGTCATCAGCATTCTCACCATCGTCGTGGTCGTTCTGTTTATCGTGGTCTACGCGATTCTGGACCGGGGCTACAACACGCTGGTCGAAGCCATTCGCGCGCGCAGCGAGACCAATGTGAGCACCCTCGCCTTGAGCGTCGAGTTCGAAGTGGCTGCCAAACGGGCCGATGAGGTCAAGAAGATTGTCACCCGGTTCAAAAAGGAACAAACTGCCGCGGATTCGGTAGTGATTTTCGATACCCAGGGGGAGCCAATCGCTTCGACCGGGGTACAGATGTCGATTCCCCCATCGCTGACCAAATTCGATCAGAACAAAAAGGCCCAGAGCAAGCTGGATGACGTTCGAGACGTGGTCATCGCAGTGGTTCCGGTAGCCACAGATGAAATGGTCATTGGATATGCGTTGTATACGGAATCCCTGCGAGAACCCAAGTCCCGACAATCCCTGACCCTGCTGCTGACCATTGTGGTCTTTGTGCTGAGCCTGGCCGTGGCGGCGGTCGGTGCCTTCTTCTTCGGTTCCCAGGCAGCGATTCCGATGAGCAACCTGGTCTCTGCCGCGAAGAAGATCGCCGCCGGGGATTTGAGCTCTGATCGACGGGGGATGCACGATTCACCGGAGCGGGAGTCCCGCTACAGCTTGGCCCGACGGCTGACGCGATTTCAAGAGGTTGAGCTGCTCGCGGATTCGTTTCAATCGATGTCCAACGCGCTCGTCAACATCGTCAGAAAACTGTTCAGCACCTCCCACAGCGTGGCGAGCGCCGTTAAAACGATCAATTCGGCCACTGAAGAGCTGGTCTCCGGTGTGGAACAGCAATCCGGCTCGGCGGCGAACGTGTTCAAGTCGATTGAGCAAGTCAACACCAGCTTCTTGTCGATCGACGCCAACTTGAGTGAGCTGAACACCAGCACCGACCACGGGGCGTCGATGACGCTCAAGCTCAGCCGCAGCTTGAAAGCCCTGTCAGAGAAGATCAACGAGTTCAGCAGCTTTGTGAAAAAGACCGACGCTGCGGTCAAACAGATGGCCGCTTCGGCGTCCAAAATCGCCCACCACATCTCGACCATGGCCAGCTCCACCGACAGCACGGCGATTTCTGTGGCCAACTTCGATCGCTCGATTCAGTTAATCGAAACAACGGCGGTCGAAGCGTCCACCGCGTCCCAGGAGGCGAGCGAGAAAGCGCGCACAGGACAGGATGACGTGTACTCCACGATCAGCGGTATGGATCGCATCGTCAACTCGTTCAGCTCGCTGGAATCGGCCTTCTCCCAACTCAGCGACCGAATCGATCTGATCAGCAACAGTCTCAGCGTAATCGACGACGTGGCCAAGAAGACCAAGCTGCTGTCGGTCAATACGCGAATCTTGGCCTCCCAAGCCGGGGAGCACGGTCACGCCTTCTCAGTGGTGGCCGAGGAAATCAGGGATCTGTCCGAACGGACCAATCGGTCGACTCAGGAGATCTCGGAGATTATCGAATCGCTCAACATGCAGCGGGAGAACACCACCGCGGCGATGGATCTCGGGATGGAGAGCGTGCGCGAGGGGCAGACGCTGGCCAAGCGCGCCGGCGAATCGATGAAGGCGATTTTGGATCTCAGCGAGAAGAGCCACCACCAGACTCAGCAAATCGCCTGGGCCACCAACGAGCAGGTGCAGGAGAGCCGAGCGATTGCCAAGGCGGCCAATAGCATCGCCTCGATGGGACGGGACGTGTTCAAGACCACCGAGGAGCAGCGACGGGACGCGGACAGTGTCAACCAGGTGGTCGGCCAGATGGTGGCCACCCTGCTCAACGTTCAACGGACAATCGAAAACGAGGTCTCGGCCAGTACCCACGTGGCCAAGCTGATCCACACCAACTACTCGATGGCCGAGTCGATCAGCAAGGCGAGCAACATGTTCAAGGCCAGCGGAGAAAACATCGTCGGCGAGGCGGGCACCATACGGGACGTTGCCGGCGATTCATTGAGTCGCGCCCAGTCCGTTTCCGAGTCAATCCGAAAACTCCAAGCCCAGGTCGACGAGATGAACCGGGCGGTCGATCAGTTCAAGATCGGCTAGCGACCCACTTCCACATTCATCGTGCGCGGCGCCAGCGCCCGAAGAGTGGCCGCGCTCAATCCACCGGTTGTTCTGTCGGTGCTTTCGGCGTTCAGTCGGAGCCGAACAATCGAGTGGGGGTCGAGCCCGGCGAGAGCGGTCTGCACGTTGCGGCATAGCTGCCCGGCGGTTATGCCCTGGGAATCAACGGTCAGGTCCACCATTGGGCGGGCGGGAAGTGGGACGAAGTGCGAGCGGACCAAGCGGCCCCCACAGGTTTTGTCGGGCTCGAACTCCAGCAAATAATAGCCCTTGGTTTCGTCTTTTTCGGCGAATGAGGTGCGCTCGATGGAGCCGGGATAGATCACCGGCGCGTTGAGGGGGGCTCCCCGAGTGTCGTATTCGATGTGCTGCGCCCGGTGAATATGACCACTCAACACTGCCCCGACACCGTGTGGCAGATCGGCGGCTCGAATTACGTCCGGCGCCGTGGTGAAGCGGTAGTTCTGAGGGCCGACCGTCGCGCCCTCCACCAGTTGGTGCATGCAGAGAAGGCGGATCGAAGAGGGATCCCGCGCCAGTCCAGTCTGCGTCAGCAATTGCGGAAACGAGCGCCGAACCTGTTTTGAGAAATAGGGGAATCCGAACAGACCAACCGGGATCCCCCGGATATCGATGATGAATTTCTTCGGCGCATCGAAAATGTGAATCAACCGGTGGCGGGACAGCAGGGGGTGGGGGATGCTCCCCCGTTCGTGGTTTCCCGGCACCACGAACACCGGGACGCCGGCCCGGGCCACTTCAACCAGGGGAGCGAAGCCGTCCCAGACCAAGGAGGCGGGAATCTCGCTCCGAAAAAACAGATCGCCGCCGTGGACCACCAAATCCACGGCCCGCTCTCGTGCGGGCTCAAGGGCGAGGGCGTAGTTGCGGGCGAAGTCCAGGCCCCGGCGACGGCGCTCGATTCTCGGGCGGCGCGGCAGATCAAAGCCGAGGTGACTGTCGGCGAGCAGCAGCACGCGAACAGGACGGGGCATGCCCCGTTATAACGGGATCCTCAGGTGGGGGCAACGACCGGTCGTGCCTACCTACTTGCCGTTGCCGACCCGTTCCTTGATCAGTGGTAGGGTGTGCTTCTCGTGATAGGTGACGATGCGGTCCAGCTCATCGAGGATGGCGTTCTTCTCGTCGCCGGAGACCCGATAGGCCATATCGACCACCTCGGCACCGCTCAGGCCGCCGCCCCCCATGAAGGTCCCTCCCATGACGAGGAGATAGTCGGGTAGGGCATCGATGCGATTGGCCGCGGCCCACATCCGGCACCAGGCCTTGGTCACCGATTGCATGTCATAGCCTCCGCCACCGAGGAGCAGTAGGTGCTTGGCAAAATCCCGAATGCGTTTGACCGCGCTCATCATGCCGTTGTTGGTCAGGCTCAGGTTGGACAGGGGATCGGATTTGTGGGTGTCGGTCCCCACCACAGCGATGACCACCGAGGGGGCAAACGAGTTGACCGCCGGCGTCACCACCTGATCGAACGCGTGAATAAAGGCCTCGTCGTCGGTGTTCATCGGCAGGGGAATGTTGATATTGAACCCTTGGCCGATGTCCTCACCCACTTCGGTTTCGAAACCGCCCCAGGGGTAGAGGGTTTTACCGCTTTCGTGAACCGACACGGTGAGCACCCGGTCATCTTTGTAGTAGGCGTCCTGAACCCCATTGCCGTGATGGGCGTCAATATCGATGTAGGCCACCCGAAATCCCTTGGCCAAAAACAGATCGATCGCGACAATCACATCGTTGACGTAGCAGAAACCTTCGGCATAGGC
>JANQET010000480.1 GCA_028278265.1 Myxococcota bacterium | reverse complement strand
TCAAGCTCGACATCACCGGCGGCATCGGCTTTCAGGGGAGGTTTCCCTGATCCCCGGTTCAGCGAGTCGGGTCTGTCTACTGATCGCGGCGTGCTTGACGGTGCGCTGTCAATGCGGGAGGGACAACCCACCGCCGGCTGCACAACCCATTCCGGCAACATCACCGGCCGCCCCGCATGACCTACAGCTCTACAACCGCGGCATTCAGGCGATGGGCACCTTTTTTACCATCACTGCGGCGATCACCGATCCACAACTGAGCCCCACCGCCGTGGAGAAGATTCTCGATGCTGCGTTGGCCGAGGTGGATCGGGTCGAGCAGCTGATGACCACCTGGAAGCCGGACAGCCCCCTCTCCAACGTCAACGCTCAGGCCGGTCGCGGCGCGGTGTCGGCGCCCCTGGAGCTGATCGATCTCGTGGAACGGGCCCGCGGATTGTCCGAGCTCACCGGGGGAAAATTCGACATTACCTTCGGTGCACTGGGCGGACTGTGGAAATTCCGCCAAGACGATTTTGCCGCTCCCACGCCACATGCGATCGCAACACGTCTGCCGTTGGTCGACTACCAAGGGGTGCGAATTGATCGGGAAGCACAGACGATCGAATTGGCCAAGCCGGGTATGCGCATCGGTCTGGGAGCGATCGCCAAGGGGTACGGAGTGGACCGGGCGGGAAAAGTCCTCGTTGACAACGGCATCGAGAATTTCATCGTCTACGGTGGTGGGGATCTGCTCATCTTCGGCCAAAAGGGCTCAAAACCGTGGACTGTGGGCATTCAGGACCCCCGCGATCGATCGCGATATTTCGCCCGGTTCAAACTGCGAGAAAACCGGGCCGTGGTCACCTCGGGGGACTATGAAAAATTCGTCGTCAAAAACGGAAAACGGTACCACCATATCCTCGATCCCGATACGGGCCGCCCGGCCCGCCGAGCGGCCAGCGTGACGGTTATCGCCAAATCCGCAACCGATGCCGATGCCCTGGCCACGGGTATTTTTGTCCTCGGTCTGCCAAAGGGGTTACAACTCATAGAAGAGGATCCCGCACTGGAGGGCATCATCGTGGATCGTCAGTTAAAAGTACATGTCTCTTCGGGGTTGAAATCACAGATACAGCTGACACCGATCAGCCGTCCTCAAGGGGAAGGCGCACAATGAACAGTGCGCTCGTCGCCGCGATCGGTATCGCCTGGCTGGTAGTGGCCTATCGCGTGTACAGCCGCGTCATCGAACGTCGAGTGGTCAAACCCGACGACTCGCGGGCGACGCCGGCCCATCGACTGAAAGACGGGGTCGATTTCCACCCCACCGGAAAAATAGTGCTCTTTGGCCATCATTTTGCCTCGATTGCCGGTGCCGGGCCAATCATCGGGCCGATAATCGCGGTCGGTGCGTTCGGCTACGGCGTCTCTCTATTGTGGATCCTGGTGGGGGTGGTCTTCATCGGCGCGGTCCACGACTACACGACGTTGATGGTTTCAATCCGTCACGATGGTCAATCGATCCCCGAGATCACCCGGCGCACCATTGGCCGCAACGCCCGGTTGTTGTTTCAGATCTTCGTTTGGATTACCCTCATTTTCATCATCGCCGTGTTTGCCATTGCCGCGGCCAAATCGTTCATCGCCGATCCCCGCATCGTCATTCCCGCGTTCGGTCTGATCCCCCTGGCCATGCTGTTTGGTTGGATGGTCAATCGGATCGGCCTACCCCTTTGGGCGGGAACGATCGCTGCTCTGATGCTACTCGCCGGGCTTTTCGCCGCCGGGGCTGCGCTGCCCTTGGCTCTCCCGTTCGAGGCGAGCACCGCCCGCCAGATCTGGATCGGCATCCTGATGCTCTACGGACTGGTGGCGGCCATTCTGCCGGTCTGGATCCTGTTGCAGCCCCGCGACTACATCGCCTATTGGTTGCTCGCCGTCGGCATGATCGCCGGGTTCGCCGGACTGGTGTTGACCAATCGGCCGGTGACCAGCGATCTCTTCAGCGGTGTTGTCTCGCCGACCCAGGGACCGATCTGGCCCATGTTATTCATTCTAATTGCTTGCGGAGCCGTCTCCGGTTTTCACTCGTTGGTCTCGTCCGGTACCACGGCCAAGCAACTGGACCGGGAATCCCACGGCCGCCCAGTAGTGTTCGGCGCGATGATCACCGAAGCCGGACTGGCCCTACTGGCCTTGCTCGCAGTGGCTGCCGGACTATCAAACGACGGCCGACCGAGCGATCTTCCGTCGTTGAGCTCGTTCCTCTCGCCTGGGGGCGGTGGACCGATCAGCGCTTTTGCCACTGGATTCGGTACCTTCACCGAGCCGTTCATGGGATCCCTGGGTGGGCTGTTCGGACTGACCATGCTCAACGCCTTTGTGCTGACCACGTTGGACACCTCGGTCCGTTTGGGTCGATTCATCACCACCGAGCTGTTCGGGCCGGTGGCCAAGCCGCTGACCAATCGCTATCTAGCCACCGGATTCATTGTCCTTTGCGCCTATGCCCTGGCCGCCAGTGGCAGCGAGCAATCCCTCTGGCCGATGTTCGGCGCGGCCAATCAGCTCGTCGCCGCGCTGGCGATGATCGTCGTCACCGCCTATCTCGCCCACCACCACCGCCCGACGGTGTACACCCTCGTGCCGGCCGTGTTCATGCTGCTGACCACATGCGGCGCGCTAGCGTGGAAAGCGCACAGCTACCTCATGGCAGCGACTCCCAACTACACCTTGGCCATTGCCGCATTGGTCTTGTTGGCATTGGCGATAATCGTCGGTCTGAGCGGATTGGGCACCATCCGCAAAACTACGACGATCCATTGACTGATTGACTTTAGTTTAGTGAATGACGTCGGCGTGGGATGGGGGGCTATCGGAAAGCGCCGCGGATTGGTCGGCCCCGGATGAGGATTGCATCTCTGGCACGAGTTGGGCCAACGCGCGGCGGACCTGGTCTCCGGAAGTGGTGTTGATCACCGACCGCAAGGCACTGATGCCGGCCTCTACATGATCGAAGGGATAAGCGGCAATTCTACCGATAAAAATCTTGGGGTGACGGGTCTTGGTCATCTGCTCGCCGGTAATGGCGAGCTCCTCGAACAGTTTCTCGCCGGGTCGCGTACCGGTGAATTCGATGTCGATTTCGTCCTCGGCAAATCCCGAAAGCCGGATGAGATCTTTCGCCAGGTCCACGATTTTAACCGGCTCCCCCATGTCGAGGACGAAAATCTCACCTCCCCGTCCCATTGAAGCGGCCTGCATCACCAGTTGACACGCCTCGGGAATGGTCATGAAGTAGCGTTTCATTTCGGGGTGCGTAACGGTCACGGGACCGCCGCGTCTGATCTGTTCCTTGAACACGGGAATGACCGATCCTGCCGATCCCAGCACATTGCCGAACCGCACGGCGACAAACTTGGTGGAAGACTTTCGAGAGAGGGCCTGACAGTAGATTTCAGCTACGCGCTTGCTGGTACCCATTATGGACGAAGGATTGACCGCCTTATCCGTTGAGACCATGACAAACGCTTCGGCGCTGTGTTTGCTGGCCATATCCGCGACCACCTGAGTGCCGAAGACATTGTTTTTCAACGCCTCACCCGGGTTCCACTCCATCAAGGGGACGTGTTTGTGTGCGGCGGCGTGGAACACCACCTCCGGACGCAACCAGGCGAACACCTGATCCATCCGTAATTGGTCACAAATATCGGCCACACAGGGAACCAGCTCGCAATTCGACTCCACCCGAGACAGCTCTCGGTGAATTTCGAACAGGGCGTTTTCGGCTTGTTCGATCATCACCAGCTTGGTGGGATTGAATCGGCTCACCTGCCGACACAACTCTGAGCCGATCGATCCACCGGCCCCGGTGATCACCACACATTTGCCGGAGACAAATTCGCCGATCGCTCCGAGATCGAGTTGTACCGCTTCTCGGCCCAGCAAATCCTCAATCGTCACTTCACGGATCCGAGACAGATTTACCTTTCCGTCCAGTATTTCATAAATGCCGGGGATGATTTTGACCGGAAGAGCGATCGACTCGCAGATCTGCAGGATACGCCGGATCGATTTTCCCGGTGCCTGAGCTATCGAAATGATGGCCTGATCCACCCGCTGATCGCTGACAATTTTCTCCATCGACGCCGTCGTACCGAGCACGGTGCAGCCCTGAATCACAGTACCGGTTTTCTGGACATTGTCATCGACAAACCCGACAACCTTGATGCCCAAATTGGGATTCTGGGTCACCTCCCTGGCCACCATCACCCCAGCGCTCCCCGCACCGATGAGTAAGGTCCGTTTCTGATCCCGAGGGTTCTTCAACCGTTTGGCCCGCTCGGTTCGCTCTGCCGTGATCCGCCGAATCACGCGAACCCCAGCAACGCCCAAAAACCCCATAATGAAATTCATCGCCAGAACCCCGAGGGGGATGGTCACAAACCGCGAATACCCGCCAAACGAAGCCAGGCCAATGCGAAGGGCAATCAGAATGGTCGACGAAACCGCCAGCGCACCCAAAATCGCCATCGATTCACGAACAGCGATAAAGCGCCATGAAAATCGGGGAACACCGAAGGCGACTAAAATCAAATATTGAAAAACGACAACGTACGGCCACGTGAAAAAGAGCAGCTTGTACATCATCAAGCTCAGATCGAACTCAAACCGCAACAAGAACGCCAACCAGTAAACGAATGAAAGGACAAAGAGGTCAATAATCAGCTGTGCGCCCCTTGTAAAATGCCGACTCATATCCTGTTAGTTCCCTCCCCGCTGCAAATATTCACCAGCATAATCTAACGGCAGTCAGTATCAACTTTTAATCACTGAGTGTATCCGAAACAGCTTCTAATCTCCCTCACAATCCTCTCCAAGTCCTCCTGACTCAAGTCGGATCCACTGGGTAGACAGAGGCCTTGTCCGAACAACCGCTCGGACACCGCCCCACCGAAGATTTTACAATCCTCGAAAATGGGTTGCAGATGCATCGGTTTCCAAATATTGCGCGATTCTATCTGTTTGTGAGCCAGAATGGCGCGAATCTGTTCACTTGAGGTATCGCACTTCGATTCATCGACTGTGAGGCAAGTCAACCAGCGATTACTTCGCCCATACGAAGCCTCCGGCATAAACTCCACCCCTGGCAAATCTTCGCATTGCTGTTGATAAAAATTAAAATTGGCCCTTCTCTTGGCAGTGAATTTCTTCAGCTGCCTCAACTGTCCCCTACCGACAGCAGCGAGCAAGTTGGAGAGTCGATAATTATATCCCAACTCCTCATGTTGATAATGGGGTACGGGCTCTCGCGCCTGTGTCGCCAAATGCAACACCCTTTCAGCGTGCTTCTTGTTCGAGGTCAGGAGCATGCCTCCTCCACTGGTGGTGATGATTTTGTTTCCGTTAAAGGACAATATCCCCATCTCACCAAATGTCCCGGCATACCGGTTTTTATAAGTTGCCCCCAGTGCTTCCGCCGCATCGGCGATAACTCGGACATCGTATTCAGCGCACACCTCGAGCAACGGATCGTAATCAGCACATTGTCCGTACAGGTCGACGGCGATCACCACCTTGGGCAGCTGACCTCTTTTTGCTGCCACTTTTAGTTCTTGTGCAAGAATGTCTACATCCAGGTTCCACGATTGCGAGCTTGAATCGATAAAGCTTGGTATCGCACCGACGTAGACAATGGGACTGGCACTGGCCACAAACGTCAGTGTCGAGCACCAGACGTGATCCCCTTTTTCCACGCCCAACGCCAACAATGCCAGGTGCAGAGCGGCAGTACCACTAGCAAGGGCAACCGAATGTCGGACGTCGAGCGTTTCACACATTTCAGCTTCAAAAGCCGACACATGAGGTCCAAGGGGGGCAATCCAATTGGAACGAAAGGCGTCTTTTACCAGTTCGAGTTCCTCGCCCGTCATACAGGGTGGCGATAAATAGATCTTGTTCATCTAACTCCTGTCGCTACTTCACAAATCACTCAACGCCAATTATCTGAACCAGTTTCTCAATGACCCGCTGTTGATCTTTTCTCCTCATCTGGTTGCTCAAGGGAAGGGTGATCGCTCGTTTAAAAACCTCCTCCGAGTTGTTGAAATCGCCTGGGCCATAGCCGTATTTCCGGCGATAGTACTTGAGCAGGGGGACGTGCCAGGTACCGATTGTGGTTTCGATGCCGACCTCTTTCATTCGTTGGATGATCTTCGAGCGTTTGTTCACCACCTTTTTGGGCAGCAACACCACATATGATTGAAAGCACGAACTCGTATTGGCCGGGATTCTCTGAGGTATCAGGTTGGTTCGGCATACCAGCTTATCATAGTACCGAGCTGCCGCTGTACGGGCGCTCTGCATCTGCTCGATTCGCTGCAGTTGTGATTGGCCCAATGCCGCCTGGAGATCGGTGAGTCGATAATTGTAGCCCGCCTCAACGAATTCAACTCCCTTGGTGCTCTGGTGCACGCCGTGGTTACGCAACTGGTTGATTTTTTCGATGAGCTTCTTTTTTCCCGTGACCACGATGCCGCCCTCACCGGTGGTGATATTTTTTCGGGGATGGAAACTAAAACAGCCGCAGGTGCCCAACGTTCCGGCCATCTTGCCGTTGAGGGTTGATCCGAGGGCACAGGCCGCATCCTCCACAATTTTCAACCCATGCGATTTCGTCGTCCGGGCGATTTTATCTATCGGCGCGACATTGCCAAAGGCGTGCACGGCGATCAGCGCCTTGGTTCGCTTCATTTCGGTGGGTGAGAGACGGTCGAGAGCTGCCCGCACCGTTTTTTCGTCGATGTTGTACGTCGATGCATCAATATCGACAAATACCGGGCGAGCGCCGCAATGTTCGATCACGTTGGCGGTTGCCGGCCAGGAAAACGCCGAGACCAACACCCGGTCGTTCGGCTCTATCCCAATTGCCAGCAGGGACAAGTGCAGCGCCGCGGTACAGTTGCTGACGGCCGCGGCATGACGCGCCCCGGTGTAGCGGGAAATACTCTGCTCCAACGCCGCTACCCGCTCCCCCTGTACGAGGTGCCCGCTGCGCAAAACGTCCAGTATTGCCCGCCGGTCCGCGGCGCGTATATCCGGTTTAGTCAGATTGAGCATCGATTCGCTGTTTGTTCCGATAGTATTGTGCGGTTTGCCGGATGCCTTCCTCCAACGACACCTTGGCTTCGAACCCCAATATCTCACGCGCCTTGTCGACTCGGGGAACCCGAAGCTCGATATCCGCGCTCCGCTCGGGCTTGAACACGATGTTCGATTTCGAATCGAGGACGCGAATAATCGTCTGGGCCAGCCCGTAAATCGTTATCACCGCTCGAGCGTTGCCGATATTGAACGATTCTCCGATCGTCTGGGGATTATCCATCGCCAAGCTGAATCCCCGCAAGAAATCGTCGATATAGCACCAGGCCCGAATCTGATTCCCCTCGCCGTAGATATTCAAATCCCGGTTTTCCAACGCGCGCACGACGAAAGCGTGAATCGCCCCCTCCCCGACCTGTCCGGGGCCGTAGATGTTGAAGGGTCTCAGGGTGACCGTCGGTGTACCGAACTCTTTCCAATACGAGTGCGCCAGGTGCTCCCCAGCCAATTTGCTGACCGCATAGACCCAGCGCGCCTCGCCCACCGCACCGGTGATCGCGTTCGAACTCTCCTCTGCACCGAACGCCGCTCCGCCGAACACCTCAGAGGTCGAAAAATCGATGAATCGCTCCAGATTTTTGATCTGGCGAGCCACCTCCAGCGCGTTGGCCGTCCCGACGATGTTGACACGCATGGTTCGGGTGGGACTCTTGACCACTGTATCAATCCCGGCGATCCCCGCGCAGTGGATGAACACAGTGATCCCGTCGGCCGCTCGCCTCAATGCGTCGTAGTCGAGCACATCGCCCACGACGATCTCCAGATCCGGGTGATTGGCGAACGACTTACCGGTCAATGCATCCCGGTGAAAATTGTCAAACACCCGCACCGAGTGGCCGCTCTGCAACAGCTGGTCGGCGATTGTGCTGCCGATGAAACCCGCTCCGCCGGTAATCAGTATCATTCTATCTTCCCACTTGATGGTCCGCCCTTCGACCGAGACACCACAGGCGTCGTCCTGATTCGATGGGCCAGTTCAATCGACGGACGAGCATCGGGAATGCGAAAGCCGTTGCCCGCGATGGTGGCCTCGTACACCCGCCGGTGCAAATCGAAAAAACCAGAGGAGAATTCTATCTCTTGCCCATCCATCATAATCGACCGAAAAGTGGTTCGCTCTCCCGGCTTGGGCGTAAACGGCAGATCGGCGAAGTCAACGGACAACTGCCAGCGAACGTCTGCCCTGGCCAGTCGCAAAAATCCCGACATCCGTTGCTCTTCACTGGAGTGGACCTCTACGGCTTGCACCGGACCGAACAACCACAACAACAGATCAAAAAAATGGATGCCGATATTGGTAATCAACCCGCCGGATCGCTCGTCATCCCCCTTCCAGGACATCCGATACCACGGTCCCCGTCCGGTGATATACTTCAACTCGACCAGGTGCCGCTTGTCGTCGGCCTCCCCGTCGAGCTGCCGTTTCAAGGCGATGAAATCGGGATGGAGTCGCAGCTGGAGGACCGTATTGATCTCCCCCCGGGTCTCCTCTTCAATCTGCTGCAACTGATCGAGATTCCAGGGATTGATCACCAACGGCTTTTCGCAAATCACCTTGGCCCCCACGTGCAAAGCCAATCGAACGTGTGCATCGTGGAGATAGTTGGGCGAACAGATGCTCACGTAGTGAACGCGTCTGTTGTCCTTTCCGCGACGCAATTTCTCCAAATGGCGATCGAACCGCTCGATTTCGGGGAAGTAGCGCACATCGAGGAAGTGCTGATCCAACACACCCACCGCGTCACTGGGATCCGCCGCTGCGACCAGTTGATTGCCCGTATCTCGGATCGCCTTGATGTGTCGTGGGGCGACATACCCCGCCGCGCCGATGAGAGCAAAATTGTATCCCCGGGCATTCGCGGGCACTGGGTCCTCCGTCTCGATCAATTCGACTGCTCGACCTCGTCTCGGATCACATCAATTATTTTTCCCAGATCGTCACTTGTCAATTCCGGATCAATCGGCAGGGCCAGCGATTGCTCCGCAATTTTTTCCGCCACCAGCAGGTCCTCTTCAGCGCAGCCCAGCGCTTTGAAACAGGGTTGTCGGTGCAGTGGCAAGGGATAGTAGATGGCCGTGGCAACCCCCGCCTCGGCCAATTTCCGTTTCAACTGATCCCGTCGACCGGTGATCACGCGGAGTACGAATTGGTTGTAGACATGGTAGTTGTCCCGGCGCTGTTTGGGCAGCACCAATCCCGGCACATCTGCCAGTGCTGCTCGGTAGTTCGAGGCGACGGTTCGACGCTTTGTTTCCCATTTTTTGAGATGGGGCAACTTGACCGAGAGCATGGCGGCCTGCAGGGCGTCAAGCCTGAAATTACCGCCGATCCGATCATGGATGTATTTGTGCGTTGCGCCGTGGCTTCGCAGAACCTGCAGGCGTTCAGACAGCCTTTCATCGTCGGTGACCACCGCGCCCGCATCCCCCAAGGCGCCCAGGTTCTTCGCCGGAAAAAACGAAAACGTCCCGATGTCGCCCATTGTCCCGGCCATGTGGCGACAATGTTGGGCACCGATCGCTTGCGCTGCATCTTCGATAATCCACAGTTTTCGCTCCGCGGCAATCTCGCGTATCGCCGACATATTCGCGCACTGACCGAACAGATGAACCGGAACGATCCCCACGGTTTTCGAGGTCACCGCCGCGTCTATTCGTGAAACGTCAATGTTGAAGTCAACCTCACAGATATCGACGAACACCGGTCGGGCACCGAGCCGCACGATCGACCCGGCCGTGGCGAAAAAGGTGTACGGGGTGGTGATGATCTCGTCGCCAGGGGAGACGTCCAGGGCCATCAACGCGGCCAGCAGAGCGTCGGTCCCCGAGCTGACACCGATCACGTGGGCGGTGCCGAGGTGTGCCGCCAGCTCGGCTTCGAACCGCTCGACAAAGGCACCAATGATAAACTGACCGCTGTCGATGACCCGGCTAAAAACCGCCTCCAGCTCTTGGCGCAACGGCGCGTGCAAACGCCTCAAATCGAGCAGGGGAATCACTGATTCGCTCTGTTTTTCAACTGGGTTAATCGTAATCCGGGAGTAATGACGGAGAGGTGGTTCAGCCGGCCTGATTGCGGTGTCGATACCAGTCGGTAAACTCGGCCTGTGCGGCGGCGGTACCGTGGTGCAGGCCCACCTGCTTGACCCCGGGAAGCGCGTCCAGCCAAGTGGCGAGCTCCTCCCGATCCGCATGGGAAACCGCCGGGAAGCGCTCCACACTGGCACGCATCAAGACATCTTCGCCGGCGAGACGCACCGTGCTCATCGACCCGGCCGCGCGACTTTCGATCGCATTTTCGATCAACCATCCCGTCGTTCCGGGTGCTTGGTGACCGTACAGGACAACAATTGTTTCCGGTTTGGGAAGCAGCTCCTTGAGATGACCGACAAATCGCCCGCCGGCACCCATGCCCGCGCCATCGACAATTACGGTGGATTGGTTCAACTCGCTCAATCGTACTGAATTGCGGCCATGGCGTTGCTCGAACAATCCTTCGAAATCGAGCGCCTCGTCCCCAGCGGCGATCGGTTGCAAGCTTTTTTTATCGTGCAACAAATTGAACCGTGCAGCGGGACTGTTCAGCCGCAACCCGGACGGCATATCGGCGGCCATCAAAAGGGGCTCGATTCGCCCGGATTCAGCCAAGCGCCTGAGTTGGTAAAACAGCTGTTGGGAGCGACCGAGGACAAACGCCGGCACCAGGATGTGTCCCCGGTTGGCGATCGTCTGTTTGACGACCTGCTCGAGCTGGGTGTCCGCCGTTTGCGGGTCGTGTGGGTGGGTGCGATCCCCATGGGTGGATTCCAGCAACACAAAATCCACCGCACGATCCTGGTTCCATGCCGTGTGAAAGCCATTCAAAATTGGAGAATCCGTCGATCCGAGATCGCCGGAGACAATCACCCTGGAAGCTGGCGATTGAAACTCGATCGACGCCGCGCCGACCAGGTGTCCGGCTTCCCACAGGGTCGCCTTGATGTCATACCCGGATACGGGCGTCGAAGCCTGACCATAGGGCAGCGCGCGAGCGAGATGATCGTACAGGGCTGCAAACGCAATCGTGTCATCCGCGGATCGTCCATTGCCGCGCAGACTATTGGTCAACAGGTATCGGGAGATCTCCAGCGTCGCTCGCGTCCCCCAGATCGGCCCCGAATACCCACTCTTGAGCAGATCCAACAGCCCGCCGATGTGATCCATGTGCGCGTGGGTCAATATCACCGCGTCAACGTCGTACACCTCTTCGGGCAGCTGCCAGTCGGTCGCTCCGCCGGCGGGAACGCCACAATCGACGAGAAGTTGCGCCCCACCGATCTCAACCAGCGTGATTGACGGTGTAGTAGCGTCGACCGCGCCCAAAAGCCGAACGCGGCCATCCACCAGGGGATACTCCTCGGTACAAGTCGAAATCGATAGCTCACTCACTTTGAATGGTGCTCCTTAAACCAGGCGTAAGTCTGTGCAAGACCTTCCTTGAGGGACCGGGCCCCGTGCCAGCCCAGCGCATCGAGGCGACCGACGTCGAGGAGCTTGCGCGGCGTACCGTCGGGCATCTCCGTATTCCAGTCGATGCGGCCCTCGAAGCCAACGGTCTCCTGGATCAGCTCGGCCAGTGTTTTAATGGTGACGTCTTCGCCCACACCCACGTTGACGAAGATCTGCCGGTCGGTCGCGTCGAAATGGTTCATCAGGTAGACAAGGGCAGCGGCCAAGTCATCCACGTGAAGGAATTCCCGTCGCGGCGTGCCGGTACCCCACAGCTGAACCACCGGTCGACCACCGGTTTTTGCTTCGTGAAACTTGCGCATCATCGCGGGAATCACGTGACTATTTTCAAGATCGAAGTTGTCCCCCGGACCGTAAAGATTGGTCGGCATCGCTGCGATAAAATTCGTGCCGTGCTGTCGATTGTAGCTTCGACACATCATGATCCCGGCGATCTTGGCGATGGCATAGGCGTCGTTCGTCGGCTCCAAGGGTCCGGTGAGCAGATGCTCTTCTCGCATCGGTTGCGGGGCCAATTTCGGATAGATGCAGGAGCTACCCAAAAAGAGCAGCTTAGTCACGCCGTGCCGAAAGGCCGCGTCGATGAGATTGGTTTGAATCTGCAGGTTGATGCGAATAAAATCCGCGGGATAGGTATCATTGGCCTTGATGCCGCCGACTTTCGCCGCGGCGATAAACAAGTACTCCGGACGATGTCGTCCCACAAAATCATCGGTCGCCCGCGCATCGGTCAAATCGAAATCGTCCAGGTCGCTGCAGACGAGATTGCCATACCCCTCCCGGCGGAGTCGGCGCTGGATTGCGGATCCAACGAGACCTCTGTGCCCTGCAAGGTAGATTTTCGCGTCCTTTTTCACACTGCCTACTCTCTCTGCTCGGAACATTTTGTCAACAGACCTGCGCTGTTCATGCGATACCTCTGGTGACACTCTGGGCAACTGTGTGCATCATCGAGTCGGGCGCCACATCGACAAACCCACCCGATTCGACGAGCCGGATTTCCGACCACCAGGGCGTGGGCGGGCACGTCCCCGGTGACCACCGAGCCGGCGCCAACCAATCCATACTCACCGATAGTGTGGCCACAAACGATAGTGGCGTTGGCCCCCACCGTCGCCCCCTGACGCACCAGTGTGCGCTCGAACGCCTGTTTGCGGTCAACCGCGGCACGAGGCGTGGAGACATTGGTGAACACCATCGACGGTCCCAAAAAAACATCATCTTCAATCTCCACTCCGGCATAGATGGAGACGTTGTTTTGCACCTTTACCCGAGCCCCGATCACCACCCCCGAAGCGACAAAGACATTCTGCCCCAAGGTGCACCCGCCGCCGATGCGACAATTTTCCATCAAGTGACAGAAATGCCAGATTTTTGTGCCTTCCCCGATCTCACAGGGCTGATCCACTTCTGCGGTGGGATGGACAAAATAGGACGGGAGGGAGTCCGTCGGCATCACAGCCTGACGATGTGGTCGGCGCGGATCTGCCGGCGTTCAAAGGCCGCCCGGCAGTCGAGGATCGATCCCGCCTCCTGCGCGATTTTCTCATAATCGAAAACGTCGTGGTCCGTGACCAGAACGACCACATCAAAGGTACCGAGCTGGCCGTCGTCGATCGGGCTCGATTCGATGATGTTGTCGAGCATGGAGGTAAATTGGGTGGCGTGGGGATCGTTGAACTCGACCCATGCCCCTTTGGCGCGCAGCAGCCGATAGATCTCCAACCCCGGCGACTCCCGCAAATCGTCCACGTTCTTCTTGTAAGCCATACCGAGGATCATCACACGGGATCCTTTTAGGGGCTTTTCCCGCTCGTTGAGCAGGTTGGCCAATTTGGCGATCACGAAGCGGGGCATATTGCCGTTGATATCGGTAGCCAGCTCGATGAAGCGACTGTAAAAATCGACGGTCTTGGCGCGCCACGACAGATACAGCGGATCGAGGGGGATACAGTGTCCGCCGATGCCCGGCCCTGGGAAAAAGGGCATGAACCCGAACGGCTTGGTCGAGGCCGCTTCGATGACGTGCCAGATGTCGATGTCCAACCGATCGCACATCAACAAAAATTCATTGACTAGGGCGATATTGACTGCGCGGAACGTGTTTTCGAGCAACTTGACGGTCTCGGCCTCCCGCGCCGATCCGACCACATGCACCGAATCGACCACCGCAGCATACAGGGCCTGCGCTACCAGCGTGCACGTGGGGGTGACCCCTCCGAGTATCTTAGGAGTGGTCTTGGTCGTCCACTGCGTGTTTCCCGGGTCGACCCGCTCGGGGGAAAACGCCACGAAGACATTTTCACCCACCTTAAGGCCCCGTTCGGCGTGCAACCGGGCCGCAACAAGCTCCTCCGTGGTGCCCGGATAGGTGGTGGACTCGAGCACGATCAATTGACCCGCTTTGATGAGCCCCACCAACCGATCGATCGCTTCAGTGATGTACGAGATATTGGGATCCTTGGTCTTGGTCAGCGGCGTGGGGACACAAATCGACACACAGTCCACTTCACTCAGCCCCTGATATTCAGTGGTGGCGCTCAGCAGCCCCTGCTCCACCAATGGTTGCAGCCGCTCTGTCGATATGTCGCCGATATGGGACTGCCCTCGATTGATCCGGTCGACGACGCTCTGGTCGAGATCGACGCCGACCACTCGATACCCGCTCGACGCCATCTCCACGGCCAAGGGCAATCCCACGTAGCCCAGCCCGATCACCCCGACCTGTGCGTCCTTGCGGTTGATTTTTCCAATCAACTCCTCGTACATCGTCGCTCCGGAGAGGTAATCGGCGGACTCATAGCGAGACGGCGAATAGTCCACTTTTTGATAATCGACCTTTTGATAGCTCAACTTCGCGCTTTGTGACGGATTGTACCGGCTGCGGCTGTACGGTTTATTCTTTTTGGTTTGGTCGGTCATGGTTCAACGTCACTATACAGGATGATCGGCTCCTCGATAATCAGAGGGGCTCCGCCCCCATCGGTTACAGCGGCAACCGTTTGCAAGTCTCTTTTTTTTATTTCACATTCAAACGACTCAAACGTAAGCGGTATAATTTGTTAGCATACCCGGGAAATCGCGCCAACAGAAAAGCCCTGCGCCAAAGTGGTCACAAACCGGCTGTAAAAAGAGCAGAAAGTACTGTGTTCGGGGGGGTTAGGCGGCGTCCAAAGCCAAGTGCTTGCGGATCTTGCGCAGCGCCTGCTCTTGCAGCTGGCGGATTCTCTCTCGCGACAGGTTGTAGTGCTCGCCGATCTCCTTGAGCGTCATCTCTTCACAATCGTGGAGGCCGTAGCGCCAACGAATAATCGTCCGCTCCATCGGGGTTAGCACATCGAGGATCTTGTCCATGTCTTCGATCCACGACCTGAGCAGGGTGGATTCAAAGGGGCTCTTGCAGTCGTCATCGACGAGTAAATCTACGTAGCACCTGTCGTCCGAGCTCGACAGTTCCTGGTCGAGGGAACAGATCGGGGCGATGGTGCGCTTGCGGGCTTTGGCCAGACGACGCCGGTCGATGCCGGTCTCCTTGGCCAGCTCTTCGTCCGTGGGCGGGCGTCCCAGCTTGAGCCCGATCACCTCAGCGGCGCGGGCCAGCCGGTGCTGGGTGTCCAACGCGTGCACCGGAATGCGCACCGCATGTCCCTTGTCGGCCAATGCCCGGCCGATGGCGTGCCGAATCCACCAGGAAGCGTAAGTGCTGAAGCGGAATCCCCGTCGATAATCAAAGCGCTCGACCGCTTTGATCAGCCCCAAATTGCCCTCCTGAATGAGGTCGATCAGCTGCATTCTCCCCCGGTCGTACCGCCGGGCGATGGCCACGACCAATCTCAGGTTGGCTTGAATAAAGAGGTGTTTTGCTTTCTCGATTTGACCCGCGATGGCGCGGACCGCCTTGGCGTGGGCGTCGAACTTTGAGCCCTTGCCCCGTCCCCGCGCCTGGTAGGCCAGGGACATCACCTCTTCGTGAGCCAGGGCGACCAGATCCCGTTTGAAATCGAATTCGTACAGCTCCAGCGAGAGGGAATTCACCGCTCGGACAAACGACGCCCGACCCCGTTTGGTTCGACTGCCCTCGGGAATGCGCCGTTTCACCGCGGTGATCAGCGGCAGGACCCGATCCGCCTCCTCACCTTCGTAGTTGGCTTTGATCTGCTTTTTGATCAAATCCGCAATCGAGGCGGCGATGATCGGATCTCCCAAAATCACCCGCCACCGTTCGATCTCCAGGTTGGCGATCTCCTTGGCGGCCTTGGCCTCGGTGTCACTGTCCAACACATCGTGGTCGGCGAGCTCCTGAAAGTAGCGACCCAAGGTGGGATCGTGCTGCTTCGCCTGCCAGGGCAAATGCTCTTTCGAGCTGCTGCGCTTTGATTTGGAGTGGCTTCCCGAACGCGTGACGACTTTGATTTTTGTGGATTTGTTTTTGCGTTTCATTGATGAGCCTCTTTCCAGCGTCGCTGTACGAACTCCTCGTTGGTTCGATACGTCAGACCGAATCTCTTCTCACATCCACCCCGGTTTTTTCATGTCCCCCTAATTTCTATTGCGGACGGTGCGGATTTTTCTTTAATGTTTTATTTGCGATGAACGCATTTTATATCGGGTCAGGGCAAAAAAAATTAACCGACGAGAGGGAACCATCCCCAACGGCGCGCCTTCGCACGTTGATCAGCCTGATTCAATCTCAACGAAAACTGCTCTTTTTCGCCTCGATCTGCATGGGCATATCGGCCCTGGCCACAGCGGGTTACGCCTACCTGGTGGGTCCGGTGCTGCGCTCCTTGTTTCTCGATTCGCCGGCCACTTCGATCCCGTCACCCCTGGCCACCTCGCTGACCGCGGAGGGGGTACACTCGCTCAGCCGTACCATCGCTGCCGCGCCGACCTGGATCATTGGTCTGGCCATCGTGGGAGCCGCCGGGATCAAGGGACTCGCCTATCTGGGCCAAACCGCTCTGGCCGGGCAGGCCGGTCAGCAGCTGCTCTTTTCGCTCCGCGCGAAGATGTACCAGGGGCTGCTCGCTCTCAACCCGCTCCATTCGGCCGCCAAAACCAGTGGAGACTGGGTGACCCGCTTCACCCTCGATGCCCAAGAGGTGGAGAACGGCGTCAACGCCGGGTTGATTTCATTTGTGCGGGATGGGCTGCAGATCGCAGTCTTGGCCGGTTTGGCCCTCTGGTTGGATCCACTGCTGGGAGCGATCGGTCTGCTCGCCTTCCCGCCGGTGGCCCTGCTGATCGTTCGTATCGGCAAAACCGTCCGGCAGCGGCGTGCCACTGTGCATCAGGCGTACGGTCGTGTCGGCGGGGCGGTCGAGGAGACCGCGGTGGGATTGTCCACAATCCAGTCATTCGGTGCCCAACCGCTGGTATCTGAGCGTTTCGACCGGACGAACCGGCAGATCCTGCGCTCGACCATCCGGGCAATTCGGCTTCGGGCCTTAAGCTCCCCCCTCAACGAGCTCCTCGGTGCCGGGGCGCTGGGCCTGACCCTCTACTACGCCCACAGTCGTATCTCAACTGGGGGGATAACCCCGGAGGCCTTCATCTCATTTTTCACCGCGCTCTTCCTGCTCTACCAGCCGGTCAAAGCCATCGGCCAGGCGGGAAATGCCGTGCAGGCCGGTCTGGCCGCCCTCGACCGCCTGCAACCTCTGCTCGATCGGTTCGCCCCACGGGCTACTGCGAAGACCACTGAACCCGGCCGCTCCCCGGCCCCGAAAGTGATTCGATTGGATCGGGTCTTCACCGGGTATTCCGGCGGAGCGGACGTGCTCAAAGGGGTCGATTTGACCGTGACCGCCGGCGAGATCGTCGCGGTGGTGGGACCGTCAGGGGCGGGAAAGAGCACCCTGATCAACCTCCTGCTCGGGTTCCTGCCGCTGCGCCAGGGGCAGCTCCTGGTGGACGACAAAACCTTGGATCACCGCAGTACCGCTCAGCTGTTTGCCCCGGTATCCCAAGAACCGTTTTTGTTCGATGACACCATTCGCATGAATGTGCGCTGCGGCCGACCCGAGGCCACTGACGACGAAATCACGACCGCGTGCGCTGCCGCCGGTGTGTTGCAGTTCGCCGACACATTCGCCGATAAACTCAATGCGCCGGTCGGCCCCCGGGGCAGCGCCCTCTCCCTGGGACAACGCCAACGGGTCTGTTTGGCCCGAGCTCTTTTGAGCAACGCCCCGGTCCTGCTGCTCGATGAAGTGACCGCCTCCCTGGACGGCCAAACCGAGCAAGCACTGGTCGACGGCGTGATCGAGCTGCTCGACGGCCGCACCGCGCTGGTCGTGACCCACCGACTGTCCACTGTCCGTTTCGCCGATCGAATCGCCCTGTTGGAGAACGGCCAGATCAACGCTTACGGCCCTACTGATGAGACAATGGCCGGCAGTACCCGGTTCGCCGAGTTGTTCGGGGACCAATGGACCGCGCAACCTGAACCGAGGAGCTGACCAAATGAAACCTGGGAATCGTATTTTTACGTTGATTGTGAGCGTGGTGTGCTTCGGCGCGGCGTACAGTTGGGCCGGGGAGGATCGGATTCGCGCGACCTTCAAACAGGGCAAGGTCATTCTTCAAGTCAACGGGCGGGTGACCCACACCAAAAAAATTGCCGATGCCGACCCAAACGTAGAGGGGACCATCAACAGCATTCACCTGGCCGAAAACCGCTTCGCCTTTGATCTGCGGTACACCACCACTGCCGGCGTCGCCGTCCAGGCTGTGTTCATTGAACAACCGGCGGGGCGTTTGAAGCGTATTTGGAACGAACCCACTGCGTTGAAAGGGGATCTGGGTGAGCGCGTTGGCCGGGCCGTACGGTTCGAGGACCTCACCGGTGATGGGCTCCCGGAAACCGTCGCTGGCACTATTGCCGAAAATGTGCGGCTGTGTCAGTCCAAATCGCTTCCCCTGCTCTTTCGACAGGTCTACGATTGGCGCAAGGGTCGGTTCCGACCTATCCTGGCGCGTCGACCCGGGGGAACCGGCCCCGTCGACATTAGAGGATATAGAATTCCTTTAAAAGACCACCGCACCCCCTTGGTACGCCACCTCTCCCCCCTGTGCGTCTCCCGAGCTGCCGGGGATCGCCAGAACCCTTCCCTGCTGGCCATGCCGGTCGTGCTGACCGACGGGGACCCGACGACCCACTGGACCCCGATACCGGCCAATGGTGCCGGGGAATTCGCCACGTTCAACGTATTGAGCCAAACCTATGGCATTTCACGGATCGGTATACTGCCGGTTTCGACCACCACCGGACGCCAGCGGTTCGATCAACCCCAAACCGCGTTCCTGCGCACGGATGACCAGGTGTATCACCTGACGTTTCCCGCGGATGAACCGAACCAGGAGCACCCGATGGTGTGGTTCGACTTTCCCCAACCGGTGCGGACGGGTTGCCTGTCGCTCATCATCGAATCGACTCGAGATTCGGCCGCCGGACCGCTGGGATTGGCTGAAATTATCGCCCTGACCGAGGTGGACCAGCCCGCAGGGATCGATCAATTGGTGGCTGATCTGAACAATTCCCAGCTGCGAGGTGAGGCGGCACGGTTGCTCGAACAGGTGGGAGAAGAGGCGATCACCCGGATCCGCGCCAGCTGGTCAAAACTCGATAAGCAGGCCCGGCGGCTGGCGATCGATGTGCTGGCCAAAGTGGGGTCGGCTGCGGCGATCGATCTGTTGGTCGAGGCAGCTGTGGGGCGAGATCCAATCGCCGCCCAAAATGCCGCCAGGGGAATTACTGCAGCGGGAGACCGAGCGATCCCGTCCCTCGTCAGTGAGCTGGGAAGTGACGAGGTGACTCGCTTCACGGCGGCGGTAAAGCTGCTCGCAGCACTCGGATCACCCGCCGCGATCGATGGATTGGCCGGTGCCTGCGGAAAAGGGGATCACCACCGGCGGGCCCTCTTGAGAGAAACACTGGCAGGGGTGGTGGGTAGATCCCCCCAGGGGGCCGAGCATCTGGGATCCCTCATCGAGGCAGTCCCACTACCCGCCGAAAACGAACGGTCGCTCGATTTGATGCGGGCCGGAGCGGAGAGTCCCGCGTTGACGATCGCGCTCGCAGAGCGGGTGGCGAACCAGTATCAACAAGCCCGAACGTTCGATGACCGGTATCGCCTGCTCGGGATTATGGTCCAGTTGGGGAGCGACGCCGACCAAGGACGACTGCTCGAAGCGGCAGCCGATCCGGATCCCCTCATTCGGGCCATCGCGATCAGCGGACTGGGCCGGGACACGTCCGGGATTGCACCGGTGCTCAAGCAGGCGTTGTCGGACGAGGCACCTCAAGTGCGCCTCGCCTCTCTCGAGTCGGTCGAGCGGGCGGGACAATTGTCCACCATTCCGTCCGAGTTGGTGGCAATCGCCACGACCGATCCGTGGCCCCACGTACGAGCCCGGGCGACCCAGGGGGCGGTGCAGCTCGATCCCAAAATCGCCATCACCCTGCTCACCAAAACCATCGCAGACCGATCAGCGACGGTTCGTCTGGCCGCCCTCAACAGCGCCATCGCCATTGCCGATGTCGGCGCCAACCGGATTATCGAGTCACGGCTGACGGCATCGGACGAGACCGCTCAAATCAAAGCCAAGGCCGCCTTTGGCGCGGGGAAACGGTGTCAACAAACCGCGCTGCCTGCACTCTTCGATTTGCTGCAAAAAGGAGCCGAACCCCTGGCCCAACACGATGAGATCGCAACGGCTGTGGCCGCGGCCAAGGCGATTGGGGCCATCGGTACCGACGAGGCAAAGGGCATGCTCGAAAAGGCATCACGGCGCTCCAATCCCGCCACCGACAAAGCCATCGCCGAGGCTTTGAAGTCGTTGGGCAACGCCTGCCGCCAGTGATCCCGTCCGAAAACTAATTCAATATTTGCAGTAAGAAGAAAGGCGCCCGCGGGGTACTGCCCAGCAGGTGACAACCGCACTCTCCGGTATTGGCGTCCCCGTCATCATTTTCATTTTCGTCAGGATCGTCATCGCCGTCAGCGTCCCCGTCCCCATCGCTGTCGCCGTCACTGTCCCCATCTCCATCGCCGTCACCATCGGCGTCGGCATCGGTATCGCTATCCGCGTCAGAGTCTGTGTCACTGTCCGCGTCCGCGTCTCCACCGCCCCCACAGTCGTGAGAGACGTATACACCCCGATCTTCGATTGATTGGATATGGGCCAGAGTGTCCGGATCTTCGCAGTCCAGCGGGTTTTCAGCGATATTAAGTGAGCCATCGGTGAGCTGATCGTTTTCCGCCAGCGGCTCGAGGTCGGTTATCTGGTTGTACTCCAGATCGAGCGTGCCGAAACCAGAAATCGCGGCTAGCGGTGAGAGATCGGAGATCTGATTATGGGCCAAATCGAGATAGCCGATCTGGGGCATCTCGGCCACCGGAGACAGGTCGGAGATCTGATTGCGCTCCAGTTCGATCCGTTCCAACGCCATCGATCGCAACGGGGAGAGATCAACTATATTGTTCCCACTGAGCACCACATCTTCCAGGTGTTCGAGCTCAGTCAGGGGAGTGAAATCAACAATCTCGTTGTCGATCAGATCGGCCACGGTCATGTTTTCGATACAGCGAATATTGGTCAGATCGACGATGCCAAATCCTTCCCCGTGAAAAAAATCCAGGTCGAGCAAATCCTCCGCATCGATTTCCCCATCGGGTTGATCAATATCGGTTCTAACCGCCCGTTCCAAATTCTCATCTGGAAAGGTCACGGTTCCCTCACAGGCCTGGGTGCTCTCCTTCCATTCTGTCCCGTATGCAGATTGGACAGCGAACACGACCAGACCAAAGAAAGCCAGACGCTGAATGTTCTCGAATAAGTTGCTAATCTTCATTGCGCACCTCCATCGGTTGCCACCCTTCGCTACAAGTACCGTGCCAAACGTGTCGCGAAGGGGTCATCTGGTTCTGATACGAGCAAATTAGTTAATATTTATAACAGGTTAAAAACAAGATTGTCCCGAGACCGGTTTGTGCCAAACCGTGCCATTCGGAACGCCGGCCGAGCACATCTGGGGGGATCAGATCATACAGGCCGCGCAAGCGGCTTGGCCCGCTGAGAGACCACCGTCTCCCGGAGGCAGCTCTTTTGGGCGCAATACCGTACACCCCTTTCGGGTCAGACCGTCGATCAATCGCCGGGCGAGCAGGCCGTTGACGAGGCATCCGCCGCCGAGAACGACCAACGCTTCGTCGGCCATCGACGCCAGATGGATCAGCCCATCGGCCAGACCGTTGTGAAAACGGGCGGCACGAATGGGATTGGGTGACGAATCACCCACCAGGGCTTGGACCAAGATCCGGGTATCGAGCTGGGTCCCGTCGAGCGGCAACGGATAGGCGTCCGTGCAGCTCTGATCGGAGAGGGCCTCCAGTCTGGCCGCCGCTTCCCCTTCGAACGCCTGGATCTTCGGTGCAATGCCCAACAACGCGGCAACGCCGTCAAAGAGACGTCCGGCGCTGCTGGTCAATGGGGAGACGCTCGGCAGCCGGACGATTTCTGCAATGCGCTCATCATATCCGACCATTCCCGGCCGGCCTATTCCTGCATCGACCAGCAGACTGGTGGCCATCCGCGCGGGCTGAAGCGCCGCCCGATCCCCGCCGGGGAGCGGCACATATCTCAACTGTCCATACCGCTCCACGCCGCCGTAGCTCCCACAAAGCACCTCTCCGCCCCAACTGCGATGATCCGTACCATACCCCATTCCATCCAGAATAATGCCCACGGCCCGCCGATTCGGCTCGATACGGTGCTCGACCAGCACCGAGGAAAAATGGGCGTGGTGGTGTTGCACCCGTATCAGCGGCAGATCGGCGAACCGCTCCTCGGCAAACGCCACTGAAGCGAGATCCGGGTGGCGATCCACGGCCACCGCCTGGGGAGTCATCCGGCTGAACCGGAGCACCCGTTCGACCTCCCGGTGAAACGCCTCTTCAGCGGGCAGATTGTTCAAATCACCCAAATGGCGACCCACGACAATCTCACCCTTGTTCAACGTCGAGACGGTCACTTTGAGCTCGGCACCGAGCGCCAGGATTGGGCGATCGGGCAAGGCCGGCGCCACCAGCGGTCGGGGGACATACCCCCGGGAACGTCTGACGAACACCGGTCCGACCGGGGTTGAACGAATCACGCTGTCGTCGACTGCAGTGGCAATCGGTCGGTCGTGCAGCAGGTAAGCGTCCGCGACAAGCTCGCTTTGCGCCGTATCGTTGTCCTTGATCATCGGTTCGGCCGATCGGTTGCCCGAGGTCATCACCACAACCGCTGGACCCGCCGCCATCAGCAATCGGTGCAGCGGCGTGTAGGGCAGCATCACACCGATTTCGCCCAATTCCGGCGCGATCCACTCCCTGATCACCACTCCCTTCTTGGCCGGAGCGATGACGATAGGAGCCGGCGGGGAGGTGAGCAACGCTTCAGCCTCATCGGACAGCTCGACGAGCCCATGAGCACCGGCGAGATCTCTGACCATCACGGCAAGCGGTTTCCGACGACGATGTTTGAGCTCCCGCAGGCGCCCCACGGCCACCGGATCCATCGCATCGACCGTCAGATGAAAGCCCCCAATCCCCTTGACCGCGACGATTTGACCGCGCGCCAATCGAGTCGCCGCCCGCTCGATGACCCAGTTTGAATCGAGTGTTTCATCCTCCGGCGCCAGCCACATCCGGGGCCCGCACTTGGGGCAGGCGATCGGTTGAGCGTGGTATCGCCGATCGAGTGGATCCCGATACTCCGCCCGGCAGGCATCGCACATCTCGAACTGGCGCATCGTGGTGGAGACCCGATCATAGGGCAGCGCCGTAGCGATGGTGTACCGAGGACCGCAGTGGGTGCAGTTGATGAACGGGTAGCCGTATCGACGATCCGCCGGATCGAACAACTCCTTCAGACACGCGTCGCAGACCACCAAATCCGGCGCCAATGACATGGCCGTGTCCCCCGATGCCTCACTGGCGCTGATCTGAAATTCTGTCTCTTCGTCAAGGCACGGAATGGGGCGATCGGCCCAACCATCGACGCGCCCCGCCGGGGGAAGCTCATCGTACAGGCGTTGCTTGAAGCGGGCCAATGCGTCGGACGGCCCCTGCAGCTCGACCGTGACCCCGCGACCGTCGTTGAGCACGTTTCCGGTGAGTCCCAATTCGGTGGCCAACCGGTACACCAGCGGCCGAAAGCCGATCCCCTGCACCGTGCCCTCGAGGGTAATCGACTGGCGATGAATCATTTACGACGTGGTCCATAGCGCCGAGACGTGGTCGACGAGGCCGGTCACCCCCTCAGCCCCACGCGCGGCTGTGGTGACACAGGGAATTCCCGGCTTGATATCATCGATCATGCGAAGGCTACGGTCGACGTCGAACTCCACGTGGGGCAACAGATCGCACTTGGTGATTGCCACCAGGTCGGCCCGCTCGAAAGAGATGGGGTATTTTTGCGGTTTGTCCGTCCCTTCGGTCACGCTGAGGCAGACCAGGCGCAGGGTTTCGCCCAAATCAAACAGGGTGGGACAGACCAGGTTGCCGACGTTCTCGACGATGATCAGACTCCCTGGGGAAACGGCGAGGTGCGTCAACCCGTGCTCCACATCGTGAGCGGTCAGATGACAGGCCGTTCCGGTCGTCACCTGGTGCGCCGGCGCGCCCGTCGCCCGTATCTTTTGCGCGTCATTATCGGTGGCCAAATCGCCCTCGATCACCGCACAGGTCACCTCTTTTCGCTGCAGGGCTTTGATCAACGCGCAGATGAGCTCGGTTTTTCCGCACCCGGGACTGCCGATCACATTGATCATCCGCGCGTTCAACCCGGCCAGCCGCTGACGGAGATGCTCGGCGTGCGCCCGCTCGTGTGCCAGCACCTCCTGTTCGATTTGTACTGTCCGCTGATTGAATTGGTCGTTTTTGTCGTGACCCGTAGAATCTCCACAGCCGCAGTGATCACACATCATCCACCTCTTCGATCTCTATCTGCCGAATTCGGAGCTCCCGACCTCCGCTGATCGTCAACGGGGCGTGATCACAATCCGGGCATACCTCCCACATCGACTCAATTTCGAGTTGGGTCGAACAGTTCGGACAGGTTGCCGGCGCCTTGTTGAGCCGCAGATCCAACTTGGCGTCCTCGAAGCCGAAACTCTTGGCGACCAAGTAGAAACAGTGGTTCAGCGCATCCGGAACCACGCCGCACAGCGGTCCGCACTCAACGGTCACGCAGAGCAGCCGCTGCCCCGGATCGATATGTGCCGCCACGGTATCACACACGCGATGGGCTAGGGAAAGCTCGTGCATGGGGCACGTTTACCTCGCAATTTTCCTGTCAACCGTACGGTTCACTCTCCTATGCTGATCTAGCACAAAACAGGTCGGATTCAACGACCGCAGCGTTCTGGCATCATCGCCAACACTAAATGCGATAGTCCTCTCGAATCGGGTGCCAGGCATCGAGCACTCTCGCCGGCTCCAGTGACTTGGCCGAGTGCTCCCAACCGGGCGGAATGGTAACCGAATCACCGGCCCGCAGAATGCGCGTCTCCCCGGCCAGCCTGAACTCGAGTGTACCGGAGATCACATGGCTGATCTGCTCGTGGGGGTGGGCATGGGCCGGTACCTCCACATCCCGGGCGAAATCCACAATCGTGATCATCAATTGATCCAGATGGGCTTCCCTGAGCTGCAAGCCGGGCATCATTTCAACCGATTTCATCTCATGAGCCAAAAAAAATCCCATTGGTGACCTCCTTCGTTGACAATCAGAGTTCTGTCAGTACAGTCTTGATACGGTAGACGTGTCTAATTAATGACCGTTACTCGATAGACCTTAGAACACAATGGTAGGCAGCGGCAGCAAAAAAGACCACACGAACACCAACGGGCACTACTCTTCGGGCGTTGTCGCCCGCCAACTGATCATCATCGGCAACGTCAGTGTGGGGAAAACCTCGTTGTTTGCCGAATTGTGCGCCAACGGGGAAAAACCGGTCAACATCCCGGGCAGTACCCAACAGACCCGGCGCGGCGTGCTGGCCCTCGGACCGGCCGGACTCTCCTGGGCCGGTCGGCGCCATTGTCAACGGTGCACCAACGGCGGCTGGCGCAAGCAGGAGACCCCGAGCTGTCTGTCGGCCGATCCAGCCGATAGCCGGACCGGTGACACGTCCGCTCGGGCCTGCCCCGCGACCAATCGGGTGATCCACCTCTACGACACACCGGGTTCAGCTACCTTGGCCGCCAATAGCGAGGATGAAATGGTGGCCCGGGACCTGCTGCTCAGCGGCCAGATGGACGGAGTCGTGTTGGTCGCAGACGCCAAGAATATCAGGCGTTCCCTGGCCCTGGCGCTCGAAATCAATACCTTGGGACTGCCGATGGTGATCGCGTTGAACATGCTCGACGAAGCCGAAACAATGGGCATTGAGATCGACGAGCAGGCGCTCAGCGATGCCTTCGGCGTTCCTGTCGGCCGCACCGTCGCAATCGAACGCCGCGGCATTCACCGCTTGGCCGAGCTGATGCTCGAGGCACGGGTATCACCATTGGAGATCGAGCTGCCCAAGGGGGTCGCAGAGGCATTGGATCGCTTGACACCCCTGCTCCTCGACGGTCCGATCGCACCGCGGGGACTGGCCTTGCTGTTGCTGGCCGACGACCCGGCCGCAATGGCGCTCGCGGAACGACATTTCAACAGTGACGACATAACTCAAATTACTGAAATAATTAAAGAAACCAGGGAATCTCATCACACGTCACTCAAACAGTTACTGGTCGATACATTCTACGGTCAGGCGGACCAGATCGTCGAGCGGGTGGCTGAATCGTCCGCCCGCAGTCCGAGCCCCTTGGTTCGCTTCGGGCAGCTGGCCCAACAACCCCTGTCCGGCAGCCTGATCGGATTGGCGGTGATGGTGCTGGCCTATTTCTGGATCGGCAAATTCGGCGCCACCTTTCTCGTCGACGCGGTCTCGGCAACGTTTTTCGAACAGACGGTGATCCCCCTGTGCCAAACAGCGGTCGACCAGCTGCCCTCCCAATTCGTCCGGGACGCGATCATGGATCCGGATTTCGGGCTGCTGCCCACCGGTCTGTTCCTGGCCGTGGGCCTCGTCCTGCCCGTCCTGTTCTGCTTTTTCTCGTTGCAGGCGGTCCTGGAGGATTCCGGATACCTGCCCCGCCTGGCGGTACTGTTCGACCGCCTCTTTTCCCGCATCGGGTTGAACGGTCAAGCGCTCATCCCGCTGGTGCTTGGTTTTTCCTGCATCGCGATGTCGATCATCACTACCCGTATGCTCCCCTCCAAAAAGGAGCGCAATATCCTCTCCCTGCTCGTGATCGGCATCCCCTGTGCGCCGCTGATCGCGGTCTTCGTCGTCATTCTCGGTGAGCTCCCCTGGACCGCGACCGCCTTGTTGTGTGGGTTGATCGGACTGCGCATCATGCTCACCGGCTGGGTCACCGCCAAGGCCCTGCCCAGTCCCCATCCAGACCTGATTCTGGAAATACCGCAAATGCGCATCCCCCGTCTGCGCATCCTCTGGTCCAAGACCTGGCGGCGCACCTTTGCCTTCATCCGCGAGGCGGTGCCGATCTTTCTGCTGGCGGCCTTTGTCGTCTTCGTGTTCGACCGCATCGGTGGATTGGAGGTCATCGAACGGGTCGCTCGTCCAGCGGTCAACGGCTTGCTCGGGCTGCCCGATCAGGCTGTTCAGGTGTTCATCAAGACCGCAATTAGGCGGGAGAGCGGCGCCGCTGAATTGGGTCACTTGCGCGATCAGTTCGACAATGTTCAACTGGTGGTGACGATGCTGGTGATGACCTTTGTCATGCCTTGCCTCAACACGGCGATTGTGCTGCTCAAGGAGCGCGGGGTTAAAGCGTGTCTCGTCATTCTCAGCGTGTCGTTTGTGCTGGCCATCGCCAGCGGCGCCCTGGTCAACCTGGTCTGTCGCCTCACCGGGGTGACCTTTGCCTAGTAGGGAGCACATTCGATGAAACGAATGATCGAAGAGATTCTCGAGTCGATTTGGAAGGCGGTGGAGCAGGGGGACGCCACCCTCGAGGCGGTCCAACGGATTTGCCCGGATCAAGTCACCTCCGACGACCTCCAACTGCTCGAAAAGCGCGAGTTGATCACCCGGGAAGGCACCTCCCTGCGGTTCACCCCGAAGGGAGAGGAACAGGCCAAGAGTGTGGTGCGACGGCACCGACTGGCCGAGTCGCTGTTTGCCACAATTCTTGATCTGGACGCCGAGCGCCGCGAAGCAATTGCCTGTGAGGTGGAGCACACCCTCCTGCCCGAGGTGGAGCAGGCGATCTGTACCCTGCTGGGCCATCCGACGATCTGTCCGGACGGCAAATCGATCCCTCCGGGGCGCTGCTGTACCGCGGGGCGCACGGTGGCCTCCACCGTGGTGGTCAACCTGACCCAGATGCAACCCGGTACTCGGGGACGCATCACCTACATCAAGCCCAAACACCACCAACGGCTGCACCGACTCTCTTCGTTCGGTCTCACCGCCGGAACGGTGATCGAGCTGCACCAGACCTCACCGGCCTACTGCATTCGCTTCGAGGGGACCGAGTTGGCGATCAACCGGGATGTGGCCGAGGATATCTTCGTCGCCCGACTGGACGAGTGATTATTCGTTGTTGAAGCAGAGGCGGGCGATCCGCTTGCGACCCAACACACCGCGATGACCGGCGAGAAAGGCTCGGGCATTGTGGCGGGCGCCGGCGCCGGGATTTTCAAGACATTCGACGGCGCGCATCAGCCCTTCGGCTTCAGGGCGGAGGTCAGCGGTGCTCTGATCCAGTTCAACGAGAAGTCGACGGGCCCCCCCAGCGCGACCCCGATCGATGGCTTCGCCGATGCGGTTGGGTGTATTCATCGGCCAGGCCGTGGAAGGTGTGCCCCCCCTCGTGGAGGGCGACGTTGTACCGTTCCGTACCGCCGGACCAGATCATCGGCGTGCCCCCGGAGTTGAACCAGCGATCAGTGTTGAGTGTGACGGCCCACCAATCCGGATCGATCTCCGTATCGGCGAGCATGTTGTTCATCGCAACGGAGGGGCACCCGATTTTCTGGCCAGCCGAACAGGGGATGGGGCCCCGCACTTCAACGGGAGGAATCTGAATAATCTTGCACCTAGATGGAAAATACTGACTACAGTTCCACTTTTGATCGCATCGAGCGGACCAGGCGCTCCCGCTTGGGATCGGTCTTTCCGGCGATGCGCGCCGCCCCCCACGCGGCGAGCAGCTCCCCTTCGGAGCCCAAACCGGTGAGCACCTGCGAGCCCGAAAACAACAACCCCTTGATCCCGGAGCGATAGTGTAAACTCTCGGCCCCCAACGATTTCCCGACCGGCGGTTGTCGCAACACCCAGCGGGGAATATCTTCGGTGTGGGGTACCGCCGGTGCCTCCCCTTTGGCATCACCGACGAGATCAATCGGACCGAATCCGTCGTACGGGGAGTGAATTACCCGCAGATGGTGGTCCAAGAACGGCACCAGCCAGCGAAGTCGATCGAGAATCGCGTCCCGCAATTGACCGGAGTGAATCGAGTTCTGCTCGTCCTCGGCCACTGTGCAGGAGACATGAAGCGCCGCTTTGTCCTGATCCAACTGGGGTATTTGCTCCACCCGCAGCAACTCGTCGCCGAAATCCGGCCCAAACGAGACAAATGCGGTGTGTCCCAACCCAGCCGGAATCACCATTCGGTCCACACCGAGGTTGATCGCATAGCCCAGGGCGGGGCGATCGGACTTCTCGCCCAACTCTGAGAATTTCTTGGGCCAGGCACTAGGGGGGATCAACGCCTTGATCCCCGAGAGCGCGAGATCGGTCAATACCACCTGACAGCCGATCAGCTCTTCTCGGCCGGCCAACCGAATGCCGTTCACCCGCCCTTTGGTGACAGCGATTTCGGCCACCTGTTGCAGGGGATGCAGATCCCCCCCTTGCCCGACGATACGGTCGGCGAGCAGCTTGCGGAACCCATCCCGTCCCCCTTTGATCTGGCGACAGTTGAACAGCCAGCTGCTCATCAGGCGGTAGTGCACAAACGGAGACACGGACGAACCGCCGGCGGTCTCCATCGCCACCGGGATTTCCAAAAATCGCCGAAACTCCGGCTCCAGATCGAACTGGCCCAACAAGTCCGTATCCCGAAGGGAGCGAAACGGATTTTGCACTTCGGCGCGGACGTACTCCCGTTTTTCAAAAAAGGACTCAGGGGGAATGACCAAGTTGTTGGCCAGGAATTTGTTGATCTCCCCGTCAATTCGACCGAGTGTTTCAAAAATCTGATCCGCGACCGCGGCGGCTCGGGGGAATTCCCGAGCGAATTCCCGTTTCAGGACCGAAGTGTCCGAGGTCACATCCAATCGAACTTTCGGCGTTACCACTTGGTAGGCCGGACCGGTCGTCTCGATGAGCCGCTGGTAGAGCTGGCCCAGGCTCAACTCCTTGAGGACGCGGTGCAGCACCGGCGATTCGGCGCAGGTGAGCACAAACGGTCGGCGGGAGAACTGGTAACCCAAACAGCTGTAACGATCCGCCGGTGCTTCCTGCCCGACGACCAATACACGAAATCCCCGTTTGGCCAGCAGGGCACCCGCGGTCAGCGGTCCCAACTCCATTCCGATCACGACCACATCATAGTATTGGGTGGTCAAACAACCCCCTCGATGATCACCCGGGGCTCATCTGCACCGACCGGGACCACCCGGCCGATGACCTGTGCCTCCATCTCGCTGTTCTTCAACATCTGTAGGGCTCTCGTGACCTGCTCCTCAGCTATGACGACGGTCATACCGATCCCCATATTAAAGGTGCGCAGCATCTCCTGGGGTTCCACGGGGCCCTGCTCGGCAATCCACTGAAAGATCGGCGGGACAGGCCAACCCGCGGTTAACCGCACTCCCAGTCCGTTGGGGAGGGTTCGCGGAATGTTCTCCAAGAGGCCGCCGCCGGTGATATGGGCCAGGGCGCGCACCTCCACCTTGTCGAGCAAACCGTGCACTACCTTGGCGTAAATCCGCGTCGGTTCGAGCAGCACCTGGCCCAATGGTTTTTCGAATCCGGGGGGGGTTGCTTCCAATGACATCTGGGCTCGATCGACCACCGCGCGGACCAGGGAAAATCCATTGGAGTGCACTCCGCTGGAACCCAAGCCGATTACCGCGTCTCCCTCAGTGACCTTTCGCCCATCGATCACCGCGTCCTGCTCGACCACTCCCACCACAAACCCGGCCAAATCGTACTCCCCGGTTTGATAGAATCCCGGCAGCTCGGCGGTTTCACCACCGACCAGGGCGCAGCCGGCCTGTCTGCACCCCTCGGCGATGCCCAACACCACTTGGGCGGCCGCATCGGGCTGCAGCTGGCTGCAGGCGTAGTAATCGAGAAAGAACAACGGCGCCGCACCCACCGCCAGCACGTCATTGGCGCACATGGCCACCAGATCGATGCCGACTGTTCGATGATCGTTGATCTCGAAAGCTATTTTGAGCTTGGTTCCCACACCGTCCGTGCCGGAAACCAATACCGGCTTTCGATAGCCGTCCGGTACAGCCACCAACGATGCGAACCCGCCGACGCCGCTGAGCACCTCCGACCGCTGGGTCGATTGTACCGCCGGTTTGATTTTTTCCACCAGGGCCTCACCGGCGTCGATATCCACGCCGGCGTCTTTGTAGGTAATCTTCTTCGTCATGGTGAACGAGACGGTAGTGCAGCGCCGCCGCCATTGTCAACAGCGACGGTTCATCCCTCGGCCCCAAGGGAATTGGTCTGCCCCACCCGACTCGTGCTATAGCTTCTGGAGATGGCACCATTGACGATTGAGAGCATGGCCCAGGGGGACAGCCCGCTCCACCGCGTCGATCCCCGCGGCAAGGTGCTGGCTTCCTTTCTCTTGGTCTTCTCGGCAGCAGCCCTGCCACCCGGCGATCTCCTCGGACCGGCATTACACCTGCTGTTACCGGTGACCCTTGGCGCCATCGGGGGGATCCCTTTTCGCCCCCTTTTGGTTCGGCTGGCCCTGGTCTCCCCCTTTGTCATCGCCGTGGGTATCTGGGCCCCGCTAATCGAACGACAACCCGTTGAAATCGGTCTGGGTCTCTCCCTCTCCAGCGGTTGGTTGATCTTCGGTTCGATCCTCCTGCGCTTTGTCGCGGTGGTCGGCGCCCTGCTGGTTTTGTCGGCCTCCACTCCGTTGGCCGATATTGCCCGCAGCGCCAATTTCTTCGGCGTCCCCCGCGCTTTGACCGCGGTGACCATGTTGGTCTATCGCTATTTCTACCTGCTCCTGGGTCAGTTCAAAACGATGCTGCGCGCATTTCACCTGCGCGGCGGTGCTCGGTTTCCCCCGTTGAGCCTGTGGGGTGCGATGGCCGGCAATCTCCTGACGCGGACCTTGAAACGGGCCCGTTCGGTTCAACTGGCGATGGAGCTGCGCGGGTTTACTGGAGAATTTCCCACCCCTGAGCTCAGGCGGTTCACCGGCTCGGCGGTTGCACTGGTCGTGCTGACCGTCATCTACACCACCGCTGTGCACCTGTTCGTACGAGGCGTGCTACCGATTTAATGCAAGGTTTTTTTGTGTAAAATCGAGGAGTAGACCGGCTCGAAGGGGGTACAATCGGCCCCTTCGCAGTCGTCGTCGAAAACAGCGAGATCCATCGGGTGCGGCGCATCCTGCCAGGACTCTCCGGCCAAATCCTGGACAGCGACATCCTTGGCGCCGAGGGTCGACAGCAGGGTGTAGGCCTCTTCGACACTGTAGCTCGCCGGGACATCCCAGATGATCTCCCGTCCCGACACTGTTGGCATGTGGCCCGGCTCCCAATCGATGCTCCGGCCGAGACCGTAGCGCTCGTAAATCTGCGCCACACATCGGCTTTCGGTTGCACCGCCGCCCATCTGCACCGCGTATTCGACATCCCGGCGGGCATTGTCCAGCAGCCCGTCCACCGTCGTCTTGGCGTGCTCGGCCCGGTCCGGGTTTTCGAACTCGGCGATGATCCGCGTTTCAACCAGGTCCGGGGATTTGTAATAGTTTGGGCTATTTCGGTTCATTTTCGCATCGCTACCATTTGGCCATTGCGGTACTCCCATATCACAGGCCCAAGCCCGCGTCCACAATTTGATGCGATTGAAAAAAAGTGTGCTCGGTGTCCAGTCCCAATCAATGGTACCTGAGGAGCAACGCCGATGCTCGGTTTCACGGGTAGCCGCAAGGGCTACCCCTACACGTAGTCATTTGAAATTATTGAAGGGGCAATCCCTTGCGGATGCCCCTTCAAGAGGGCTCATGCAAATTCGCTGGCTGCTTCTTAGGGATCAAATATAAGGAACCATTGTCATTATATAGGTGTTTGGACCCCGACCCTTGACTCCCCCTCAGATGCCCCGGTTGACGTCAATACTGGACAGACGCCGCGGGCGCTGCAATGATGGTCCCGAAATGAATCGGACACCAATTATGGTCGCGGCGCTCTGGGGGGTGTGCCTCCTAGCCGTTTCGGTTAGGACAATGGGTGAGCAGCAGTCTCCGCCGTCCGAGAACCCCGCCGAGCTGTGGCTCGCCCACCTCCGTCACTGCCTCGAACGGGTGCACAGCGTTCGCGCACAATTCGAGCAGGAGTCTATCAGCTCCTCCCTCGAGCCCCAATCGTCTGCGACCGGGACGATCGAGGTCCGCCGCAAACGGCGATTTCGCCTACAGTACCGATCGGGAATCCAGGGTCTTCTCGTTTCCAACGGGCATGTCCTGTGGTCCTACCATCCCCCATCGAACATCGCCGTCAAAAGCCGCACCCGGGACAGCTTGTTACCGGATCTATTTGATTTTATTGCCGGTCAATCGACCCGTCAGCCGCCCGACGCGCCGTTCACCACGCGTTTCCTGGGGGGCGCCCCGCGTCCGGGGGAGGGCCCGGCCTCGATCGCCCTCATCCCGAGTACCCCCGATCCGTTTGTCCAAAAAATCGTCCTGGGGCTCAAAGGGGGCTGCCCCAGCCTCGGCCGCGTGCTGATCGTCGATCACGCCGGGATTGTCAACCGCTTTACCCTGAGTCAAATCGAGATCAATCCTAAAATCGGAAACCGACGCTTCACCTTCACCCCGCCGCGAAAAACCCAAATCGTGCGCCCGTGAATCCCGGGCAGGGTAAAGCTTGCCTCCAACCTCACCTAGAGTGTACCTTTGTTCAGGGCTGATGATTTCGTTTTATGGGCTCGCACAAGAATAAATGCCGAGTTTTAAGGTTGGAGGTTATTTTTGCGCGAGTCCTATGGTTCGACGTGTTTTGTGGGAATGTGAAAGATGGGACAGAACCTCATCATCATCAATAGCGATTTCGGTGAAACCCGAGTCGCCATCATCGAAGACGGAATGATCGTCGAGCTGCTCGTGGAGCGACGCAACCAGCGCTCGGCGGTTGGCAACGTTTACTGCGGCAAGGTTACCCGCGTGCTCCCCGGCATGGAGGCGGCGTTTGTGGATATCGGGTTGGAACGGCATGCGTTTTTGCACGTCTCCGATATCTCTCAGGCCGAAGGGGAGGCGCTCGAGCTGGAAAACGACAGCGGGAACAAGGGGAAATCATCCCGCTCGCCGAATTCTTCACGGTCGAACCGCTCGCGACGCATTCGCGATATGATCAGAGAAGGGGAAACAGTTGTGGTCCAAGTTTCCAAGGGGGAGATCAGCACCAAGGGGTGCCGAGCGACCGCGAACATCTCCTTGCCCGGCCGCCACTTGGTGTTTCTACCCAACAAAGATCACGGCGGCATCTCCAAGCGGATCACCGACGAGACCGAACGCCGCCGGTTGGCCAAGATTCTCAAGCGGATCTCCCCCTCGTCCGGAGCGGTGATCGCCCGAACCGCGGCGCTCGGCGCCAGCGCCGATGCCCTCGCCTCCGATGCCAACTACCTGATCGACTTGTGGTCCGATGTCTCACAAAAGTACAAAAAGGCCAAGAAGCCCGCGCTGCTCTACGACGAGTTCGACCTGCCCCTACGGGTGGTCCGCGACAGGCTGAACGACAATGTGGCCGAGCTGGTGGTCGACGACAAAACCGTCTTCAACAAGATCCGCTCGTTCGTGGATCGGCTGATGCCCAGCCGGCTCGACGCGATCAAGCTGCATGACGACAACGAGCCCATTTTCGACGCCTTTGGTATCGAAGGGGAGATCAAGCGCGCCCTGGCCCGCCGGGTCGAGCTGCCGTCGGGCGGCTACCTGATCATCGATCAGGCGGAGGCACTGACCGCGATCGATGTAAACACGGGCAGCTTCGTGGGCAAGGGGGCCCGCGACCAAGAGGAGACGATTACCCGTACCAATCTCGAAGCAGTGGATGAAATCGCCTACCAGCTGCGATTTCGCAACATCGGTGGGCTGATCGTGGTCGACCTGATCGACATGGATCGGTCGAGCAACCGGCGCAAAGTACTCGCCCGGCTCAAGCAGGTGTTGCAGGCGGATCGGGCCAAAACGTCGGTGGTCAAGATTTCACAACTCGGCCTGGTAGAGATGACCCGCGAGCGCACGGTGGACAGCCTGGGTCGCACCCTCCACGAACCTTGCCAGTACTGTGACGGCACCGGCCAAATCCTCTCCCGGGTCACCGTGGCCAACGAGGCACTGCGAGATGTCCGGCGGCACTTCGACGAAATAAAGGGGGACATCGAGCTGAAGATCCATCCCCACGTCGCCGAGGTGCTCAAAGGGGAGGGGGCAAAACCGCTCAAGGCGCTTCAGCATCGCATCGGTAAAAAAATTATCTTGACCCAAGACGCGAGCTTTCACCACGAACAGTTTCAGCTCGGCTCGCGGCCGTACGCAGGGGGTAAGGAGGAACGATGATGGAAAATTCCCGGCGCACAGAAGAGCGAATCATCATCAACAAAGAGTTCGAGAGCTTCGACGCTTTTATCCACGAATACGTGACCAACATCTCCCGCAGCGGCGTCTTTATTCGCTCCAAACACCCGTTGACCGTGGGCACCGAGGTGCACCTCAAGTTCACCGTGATCATGGAGGATATCGAGACCATCGAAGGGACCGGACAGGTGGTTCGCGTCGAAGAGGATCCCAGCGGAATGGGGGTCGTCTTCACCGACCTGACGAGCTACAGCCAGGAGCTCATCGAGCGCCTGCTCACCCGCAACCTCCCCAAATGATGCCCAAAGACCGCCGTCGATGATTCCCGAGGATCGATACTGATGGCCCAGCGATCCGGCACCGCCTCGCTCCCCTTACACCACGGACGGGTCCCCCGTTGGCTGGCCAACCGGATGGCCACGTTGGGCGCGGCCATTACCGAGGCGGTGGTGCTCAACGAGGGGCGCTCCGGATTTTTGACGCGGCTCTCCGACCCCTTTTGGTTTCAAGCGTTCGGCGCCGTACTGGGGATGGATTGGCACTCGTCGGGGATCACCACCTCAGTATTGAGCGCGCTAAAGCGGGGCCTCAAGCCGCGAGCAGGTGAATTGGGAATTCACGTGTGCGGCGGTCGAGGAAAACAGTCCCGCCGCACCCCGCAGGAGCTGGTCGATCTGGCTGACCGAAAGGGGATTGACGGGGATCGATTGGTGCGGATCTCCCGGCTGACCGCCAAGGTGGACAACACCGCGGTTCTCGACGGATACGCGCTCTATCTCCACGGTTTTGTGGTGACCGACGACGGGGATTGGGTGGTGGTGCAACAGGGCATGAACGGCGAAGATCGCCAAGCGCGGCGATACCACTGGCACGCCCCTTCGGTGACCTCATTTGTCAACGAGCCCCACAATGCGGTGATCGGTGAACCTTGTGGTGAGATCATCAATTTGACCGACCACCGCGCCACCGACGCCCGCCGGGCCAGTGTCGATCTACTCGACAGCGGACCGGGGGCCGTAGTCGATGAATTCCTCGCCATCTCCGGGGGACGTCACTTGGCCATGCCCGCCCACCACGATGTACGGGTGAGCGATGTCTTTGTGCGCCGTCTCCACGGGGTGCTCGCCCTGGCCCGTGAATCGGGGACCGCCGATTTCCAGGACCTGCTGCTCACCCGAGGGTTGGGCCCGCGCACGATGCAGGCGCTGGCGCTGGTCGCCGAGGTGACCTGTGGCGCCCCCTCCCGGTTCGACGATCCGGCCCGGTTCTCTTTTGCCCACGGGGGCAAGGACGGTCATCCTCATCCGGTACCCTTGCGAATTTACGACCAGACCATTGCCACCCTTCGCCGAAGCCTGCAGGACGCACGCATCGGTCAGTCCGAAAAGATCCGTGCCTTCGCCCGGCTCGACGAACGGGCCCGCGCGCTGGAGACCGCCTCAAAAACGGACGATCCCGACCTGGAGGCGATCATTGAATCTGAATGGCGTCACAGCAAAGAGCGGGGTGGAATGACAGTGATGGGACCGGTCAGTCCGGCCGTCGAAAAGAAGGTCCGCGGCCCGGCACCATCGACAAAACCAAAACAGTTGAAGCTGTTTGGTTGACTTGATCCATTTTCCCCGATGGTCAGGACCGGGAGGGTGCAGCAGCGCCGACCACCTCCCACCGCAACGAACCCTGGCCGTACGGCGAAAAGAACAGCAGCGTAAAAAATCGGGTCTGCTCGGAGAGCAACGGCATCCCGTCATTGGCCAGAATCGGAAAGCGCACCCGATAGGCCGTGCGTTGGACTTCGTCATAGGCGAAGTACTTCACATCGGCGGCAGACGGTTTTTCAACCTCTTCGATTTCCAGAGGTGAGATTCGACGGCCCCGATCATCTTCGAGCCGAATGCGCCACGGCCCCTCTTCGGTGCTCAGGTCGTCACTGTCCTTGACGCCGCTCATCGCCGTGATGAAAAACTCGTGGGTCTCCTGTAAGGCGAGAAACTCTCGATCCTGCAACGTCTGGCGCTCCACCGGTGACATGCTGAGATCGTGGGCCACACGAACGACGTAGGCCCAGCGGAATTCATGACTGAGGTAAGTCGCCCGCGCGGTGAGCACATTTTCGATGCCGTCAACGGGCAGAATTCTCAGCTCCCGACTCCAGGTTTCGAATACCCGTTGATAGTCCGCAGGATGAAATGAATGGGGCTCGGTGCCCAAGTTGACCCGGGGTGCGCTGCAAGCGACTGTCGCCGCCCACAGCAGGGCGAGGCAAACACCAGAGACGCGCATCAATGCAACAGCGATCAAGAGGGCATCAACCGCGTTTCTTTTTGGCCGCCTTGGACTTGCCAACGGAGCGTACCTTGGGAGCTGGCGGTGATTTGCGCTTGGTGGTTTTCTTGGCTGCGGGTTTGGCAGCTGGTGCGTTTTTCGACCCGGCCGGACGTCCCGGTCCCCGACGAACGCGCGCCGGTGCACGGGGTTCCTCTTCTTCAGCCGCTTCTTGGCGATAGCTCGCCGGTGCACGAGCCGGGGCTTCCATCAGGGCCTCGCGACCGGCACTCGCCGCTTCGCCGCGCTCGACGTCGAAATCTCCCATATCGATGCTACCGCGGAATGAGGCACCGTCGACCAGGATCACGCGCGGGGCAGCGATATCACCGACGACGCGTCCCTCTTCAGTGATGTGCACGGATTCTTCGGCCTGGACATTGCCCACGAGCACGCCGCTGATCACCGCATTGCGCACATTGATGTTGGCGTGCACCACACCGTTGGTCTCGATGGTCACGGTCTTGGACAGACTGATGCTCCCCTCCACGCGACCTTCGATGGTGAGATCCTCGTCCCCTTCCAAGTTTCCGCTGACGACAGTATTGACGCCGATTATAGTAATGGGTTCGCTCATCTTTTCTTCGCTCCGTTCGTTGTCACATTGACAGGTTTAGACGTCCATATCCACGTTGCCCTTGAAGATCGCCCCATCGGCAATGAGGATGCGTGGCGCCTTGATGTCGCCGACAGCGCGGCCGCCTGCGGTGATCTCCACTTTTTCTGAAGAGAGAATATTGCCTGTCACCTGGCCCGAAACCTCCACGTTTCGCGTCTCGATGTCCGCCTCGACGACACCGGACTGCTCAACGTACAGATTTTCTTTGAGCACGACGCGACCTTTAACCGTTCCCTGAATCACCAGATCCTCGTCTCCGGAGATCTCTCCGTCAATCACGATCGAACTTCCTATTACAGTGTTTGCCATTGTCTCCTCACGATGTTTCTAAACCAAGAAGGCTCGTCTTGGCTATGTCCTACGTACAAAACCGGCCCAATTTCATCTATCTCGTCTCGTTAAAAAAAACGGTAAAGCCATCCACCTTGCGCGTACATCGAATTTTGGCCCCCTAGGGTAGCAACGCGACTACCCGGTGTCAACGAAACTAAGACGAGATCCTTTTTTCGAAAATTTCTATACGTAGATGTACCCTCCAGATCGATCCCGCGCAACAGGTCATCGGTGAACTTTTTATCAGACCAATCACTTCGCCTGAAAATGTTCGGGCATCTCCACCGCCACGACTCTGCCCTTGGCGCAAATCTGGCCGTCGGCTTTCAAGGTGCTGCGCACAATCACCTTTCGTCCCTTAATCTCTTCAATCGTCCCGCGAATCTCCAAGGGAACCCCAAGGGGGGTGGGCTTCAAGTAGTCCACATGAAGCGACCCGGTGACAAAACGAAAACCGGGTTCGCTGCCGATCTCCCGACCTGCCTGCCGATAAGCTGCCGCAGCGGCGGTTCCGGTCGAATGACAATCGATCAACGAGGCGATGAGCCCACCATAGACGAACCCTTCGACCGCGGTGTGATACGGCGCAGGGGTGAAGGTACTGACCGATTCGTCATCGACCCAATAGGTTTTCAGTTGATAGCCCTCCGAATTGAGCTTGCCACATCCGTAGCACCGGGCCACGTCATCGGGGTAGTGATCCTGTATGGCTTTTTTCGACATCCCTAACTCCTTTGTTCTTTCGCTCATCTGCGCACTACCCGAGATCGGGCAACGGAGCAACCGTTGGTCGTGGATTGAAAGTGGCCGAGCGCCGGCCGGCGCTCGTATCGGTGAAAACCGGTTTAGAACACTGATACGGACTCATCCCCTTCGCTGACGCAGATATTCAACTGATCATTCCACTCCCATTTGAAGTCGATATCGAGAATTTCAGCGCAGGCTTCGAGGGCCTCGCAGGTGTCCTCGTCGTCGTACTCTACCCCCCAGTTTCCGTCGTTGCAGTCCCAGCCGTCGAGTTCGTAGTAGCATTCCAAGTATTTTTTATACGTACCACCACTGATGTGATCCTTAATATCTATCTCTTGGCTGGTGAGATCATATTCGACCACATAAGCCCCGTTGGCGACCCCATAAGCGCACTGCAGCACACAGCTTCGACGAGAATCATCTTTGGCATCGTCTTCCGCGTCGCCATCATAGGTGGATCCATCCCAACGACAATCGATATACTCCGAACAGTAGTCCTTGCAGAAACCAGGCGCTGCGGCATAGGCATCATCTAGTGCCTCGCCGACTTCCGGATCGCACCCGACGGTCAGTTGAACCAAACCAAAAAGCAATGAAATGAAAAACACTTTCTTCACGAAACTATTCATTTTGTTTCTCCTTTTTTTTTTGCACAACAGACAGGGATGCGAACTATTTAGTCTATTTTGTCTATTTTTCGGCCCCTGACAACCGCATTGGCAGCTTTCTGCCGTTAATCTTGACGAATGACCGGCAGCGGAAATTCCACACTTTTACCATCGCATACAGGCGAAAATCCCAAAAAATCCATCGGTTGCGGGAAAAGCGATCCTATAATCGAACTTTTTAGTTTGCTCTTAAAACAAATTAGACGTTTACCAGTATAATCAAACTGAAATGAGACACTCACATCACACATTCATCCATCTCGTTCTGGTCGCTTCAATCGCACTCGGTGCTGCGATTCTTGGCGGATGCACCCGAGACGAACAGAACACCGACAATGACACAACCTATCCTGATGCCAGCGGTGATGCAGACGGGGACGGGGATACCGATGCGGACACCGATACGGACGGTGATGCGGATGCTGACTCTGACGCTGATGCAGATACCGACGCGGATGCAGATGCGGATACCGATGCGGATGCTGACTCGGATGCAGATGCGGATACGGACTCGGATACCGACTCTGATGCCGATTCGGATACCGACTCTGATGCCGATTCAGATACCGACTCGGCTGTCGAGGAGACCCCGCCGTACACCGGTGATTACTACTACGATCCGGACGCCGGACAGGGGATGATTCGCTCCGGTCCGATTCAACGGGTACCGGGCTGGATCTATATCGGCGATGTCCTCGAGCCGTTTCGCCAGGAGCGCGGGTATGTCGATCCGAGCGCGCTGACCGGGCTGCTGTCCAATCCCTACCGGGACGATGACGGCACCGGGCTCAACGCCGGATATGGCATTCCCCCGGATTTCACCGGGCATATCCCCGTCTACACCGAAGGCAACTATTGGCCCTTTATCGGCCCCTACCAGCCCCAACCGCCCCACAACGACATGCATGCCGATTCGGGTATCTACTTTATCGACGGAGTGAGGGTCAAAACGGTCGAACCCCTACTTCTTCCCGGTGAGAAGGGCGCGATCGTCCACAACGCCACCGAGTACAGCATCCTGCTCTCCAGCGGGAGCTATCCGGGCAACGAACAACCCGGTCAAGTGATCACGGTGGTCAACCCGGGGCAAACCGTGGATCTCCCCATCCCGCCCAAAGGGTGGTATCCGGACGGTTCGGGCAACCCCCGGGTACCGGAATTGTATGTCTCCGTTGCCGGCTTGGATCCAATGGATGTGCCGGGTTGGCACGAGTCGTACACCACCCCGGACTACGGCACCCCCGGATTCGCCTTCACCTTCGGTTCGAAGTACACCCCGATGCCCGGTGCGGACGAGGATTTTCTCTTTGTCGGGTTCAACACCAACGAGGGGTACGATCCGCGGCTCTCTCAAGATCCGGGATATGGTGTGGCACTCTATTTTCAAGCCAACGGAGGAACAAAAGAGCTGTATGCGGTCACCGACCTCTACGTGACATCCCCCAACACCGCGGCCCAGGACTTGTGGGCCCTGCCTCGCTTCAATCCCGGCATCAATGCGCAAGGGGGGTTGAGCGCCTTTCCCAACGCTGCCGAAGGATCCGGCCAGTTTATCTATGAGCTGATCACCCACCAACAGGCCCAGCTCCTGCTGGCTGACTTACCGGACGTCATTCACCAAACATACTCGACCTAACCAAATCTTCGCGTTTAAATTTTCATATTTATGTAATGATTGGCTTTTGCTGAATTAATTCATTAAATGAATTCGGCAAGCAACTAACAAAACAACACTAATAAAAAAAGCGAAGGAGGATCGAGATGTCGAACCACGGCTCTTGGTGGGTCATTGTGCTACCACTGCTCGTCTGCCAGGCCTGTGCAACGGCTGACTGGATCACTTGCCCGGCCGGGGAAGAGCAGGATTGCATCTGCCCTGATGGCACCATCGGGCAGCGGTACTGCGATATGGCTGGTTTGGAGTGGGGTGAATGTCAATGCGGCGGCGCCGAACTCGACAGCGATTCGGGCGGCGATTCAGACTCGGATGCGGATGCGGATGCGGACGGGGACACCGATGCCGATGCGGACGCTGATGCAGATGCGGACGCCGATACCGATGCCGATTCGGACGCCGACACCGATGCAGACACGGATGCGGATTCAGATGCTGACTCGGACTCGGATTCAGATACAGACGCCGACGCAGACAGCGACAC
>JANQET010000441.1 GCA_028278265.1 Myxococcota bacterium | reverse complement strand
ATCCGTCTTCGGGCATCACGTTCGGGGCGATCGGCCAGTGGTAGTTACCGTCTTCTGCCAGGGTGAGGGCGCGGTTGAATTGCCGTCCGGCAGACACTGCGTGCACATCAATGCGATCCAGGGCCAGGAACGGTTCCACCACCAGCTCCCGCCGCGCTGGATCGAGGGCGAATCGGACATTGCCGTCGTCAGTCCACAGCTCGTGATTGATGATCAGTTTGAAACCGTACCCGCCTTTATAACCACAATAGGCGCCTGGCTCGTAATAATCGAACGACACGGTTATCTCCCTCGACGCGCGATCGTAGCTGAGCTGAACATTGGTCGCGTCTACATCTTTCACGATTTGGGCCATCCCCTGAGCTCGAACCGGAACCAAGTAGAACCCGGCCTGAGAAACCACATCCCAATTGGCTTGATCGAAGAAATCGTCGAAATAGCTGATCGATGGACTGGGCAGCTCTTCGGGGAGCACTACCGCCACCTCCTCGTTCCGCGGAAAGGCCATCTCGTCGGACAGGCGAAACGTGCCGGTGGCAGTGCCCTGGTCGTCGCAGATGTGGGGCCAACCGGTTTCAGCGGTGTAGACCGCCTCGGCAAACCCCGCATCGATCGGCTTGGCCTGAACCTGGCTGGCAGCGAGGATCAAACCGAGGGTGATCGCGATGGGGGCTACCGCCCGGTACCGTTGTGAGTTTTTGGTGTGAATTTTCATGAGTTGTCTCCTTTAAATATAGATGTTTGGTAGAAGTATCTTCGACTGGGTCCGAGAATCAAGAGATTTAGCTCGGACGGAGAACAAATTAATATAAATGTTTTAAATTATTTGATTATATTTTTCGCCGTACTACTCTTTTAGGGCGATGAAATTATCGTAATCGGCAATGGAGGTGCTTTTGGTGTCGTTCGAGTCGGTGAGGATGGCGATGAGGATGGGATCGTACTTTGGCGGTTCATTGAAATACTTTTGATAGTCTTTGAGCACATTGCGCTTCTCCGCCACCCATTTTCCCAAATCCCGTTTGCCCGAACGGATCGGCCGATACACCGTCTTGATGATGGGGATGAAACCGAGCAGCGCGAACTCCCGGGTCGCATATCGGTGGAGCGGCATCTCCGCGCTCCAGACATACTTGATGATATTGTACGGTTGATATTTCCACGACAAGAGGGGCAACTTTCTCTTGAAGAACACCACGTAGACACCGGCGGCGCTGTCATTCTTATCATCGACCAATTCGTTGCCCCCGCGGGGCAGTTGGTGAACCCGCCACTCCCAGCTCAACACCGGATAGTCGCGGAGCTTCCAGCTCACCTGTGCCGTGTGAGCGCCGTGACTGTTCACCAGCTTGCCGGCTTGAATACTCAGCGAATGGTCCGAACGGGTGGAGGCGCGGAGAAAGCGTCGTCCCCTCTCTGACGTCACTTGGTACACCTTGTTTACCGTCTCTGGAGAACCGCGCCGCGTCTTCCAGTTTCTTTTGAAACCCGCCCCTTTGTCATCAAAGGTTTCCAAGACGATTCGGTCGGGCCGGGGTTGGCGAGCCGAACCGAACCAGGGAAGCGCTATCGCGATCAACACAACACTGCACCCGATGGCCAGGAGTGGGAACGCAAGGGGAGTTTTTGTTTTCGCGGTCATCAAGCTGATCATAATTCAACGTCTCGCGTGGCGCTCTATTCTGTCAAAAATAGTCTGCATTTTTAAGCAACCTTTTGGGCCCATCCGGCGTCCTATATTTAAGTTCTAAGAGGGCGAGACACCGAGACCGGTCTCATCGTGTTCGCGCGACGAAAATTCAGTCGTTGGAAATGCCCCAGGCCATTTCCGTCAACCCAGAAAGGAAGAACCATGAGATTTTTAATGATGGCCGTGTGCGCTTTTTCGCTGCTCTTCGCCGGTCTCGCCTGCGAGATGGAAGAGGAGAATCCCGACGTTGAGCAACGGCTCGACAACAATCAGAACGACAACACTTCGGGCGGTGACGGCTATGTCTGCCAATCGCCCAATCGACAATTCGGCAACCGCTGTTGCAGCCCGGAAGGAAGCTGGGGCGGGGTGTGCAAACAGGAGCGAGCGTGGATCTCCGGTGGTGGGTGCTACGACGAATACGTCGCGGGCAACGTGCAGTACTGCTGCAGCGGAAAATTTCTCCCTGAAATGGGCGCGTTCGGATATCGCTGCGAGGAGGACATCGACTAGGGCAGATGCCGCTGACCCCTGAGCGCTATCGGCGAGCTCTGATCTGTTTGACGACGGGCCAACCGATGAGCAGGGCCAGTCCGGCGGCAATGGCCAGCACCCCGCTTTGGGACAAGCGCTGTTCGATACCCAAGGCCGATGATCCCGCGCGCACCAGTCCGGAAACACCGAGCACGAGCGCCACCAGACAGGAGAGCCCGATGAGGGCGTTGGCCAGCGGTCCGTTCAGCGCGTTGTGACCCATCAGCTTGCGATCATTGGTGGCGATCAACAGAAAAACAGCCACCAGCGGTAGTAGAACGCCGTTGAGCCCCTGGGCCAGGATGATGACTGGAATCGGTTTAATCCCGGTCACGCCGAACAGCAGGCCCACCGCGAGGGTGAACAACCAGACGCGGCGATAGGGCCAGGCGGACGCTTCCCAGCGCTCTGGATATCGCGCGACGCTCTTGACCGACAGGGCGGCGGCCAGGGGCGCGGTGACCGCTGAAGAGAGCCCGGCGCAAAAGAGCCCAAAGGCAAACAGCACCGCGGCGACGCTACCCAGCTTGGCGGTCAGTGCTGCAGCGAGAGCCTGATAGCTGAACGGTCCCTCCACTGCGGTGCCGACGACGAGGATGGCCAGTGAGATCGCCCCCCCGAGAGGGATGGCTATTCCCAACCCCAGGCGCACCTCTTTCAAGGTATGGGCCTTGGCCAGGCTGGAGCCCAAAAAGAGATTGTAGGGCACCACGGTGGTGCCGACCAACCCGAGCACCAGGTGGGCCGAATCAGCGGGCAATCCGGGCACCAGACACCCCCGCACGACCTCGGTCATCGGCGGATCCATCGCGACCGCGCAGATGGCAAACCCCACCCCCATCAGGGCCACGACCCCGCCGAGCAAACGGGCGACCCGGATCGGTCCGCCGGACCAGAGCAAAGCGAGAGCGAGCGCGCCGGTAGCCAAAGTCAACACCGTCGGCGACAGGGGAACCCCGAGCGCCGCGCCGGCTACTGCGCCGAGGATGTTTCCCGCTTCGTAAGCCACGCACCCCAGCACCACCGCACCCACCACGGCCAGGGGAACAGTCTTGCCGAAACGTTGCCGCATCGCTTGACCCAGGCTCATCCCGGAGGCAACGGTCAACCGGGCGCTGGCCTCTTGCAACACGAAGCAGGCAACGGTCGAGAAGACGAGGGCCCACATCAGCTCAAAGCGGAAGGTCGCGCCGGCAACAGCCGCGGTGGTCACCGTGCCCGGGCCGATGAAAGCGGCGCTAATCGCCGCAAAGACCATGATGGGCCACAACCGCTTCATCGGTGCTTCCCGTTCGGTCTGCCGTATCCACCGCCCCCCGGCGTTTCGATGATCAACCGATCCGCTTGCTCGACCTGACAGGCGTCGCTGGATCCGAGCGCCACCACCTGGCCGTCTGCGCGCACGACTTGTTGCCGTCCGGCCGCCCCCGGCTCACCCCCTGCCAGTCCGGGGGGGCCACAGGTTCGATGTTGGCTGAGCACCGAGAGGGCCATCGGCGCCAAGAAGCGAATCTCGCGCACTACCCCGTCCCCGCCGCGAAATCGACCGCTGCCCCCGGACCCCCGCCGCACGGCAAAGCGCTCGACCCGCACGTCATAGCGGTGCTCGATCACTTCGGGATCGGTGATCCGCGTATTCGTCATGTGGCTGTGCACCGCGCTGGCCCCGTCAAACGCCGGCCCTGCGCCGCAGCCGCCGCAAATTGTTTCGTAGTAACTCTGCCGATCGTTGCCGAACAGAACGTTGTTCATCGTCCCCTGGCTCGCCGCGGCTAAGCCCAACAGCCGGACCAGGGCGTTGACCAACCGCTGGCTCGTCTCCACATTGCCACCCACCACCGCCGGGGCGCGGGACGGATCGTCGGGGAACGGCGGGTTGAGCATGCCGGGTTGCACGTCGATGGCGATCGCCCGCAGCAACCCCTCGTTGAGGGGCAACGGCTCGGCGAGCAACAGCCGCAACACATAGAGCACCGCGCTGCGCACGATCGCCGGTGTGGCGTTGAGATTTCCCGGATGCACCCGCTCCCGGCTGCCCAAGGTCAGGGAGGCCCGATCCCCCGCGATGGTCAATGCCACATCGATCACCGATCCGTCGTCGAGCACCTCTTCGGCGCAGAGGGATCCGTCGTCGAGAGTGGAGAGTGCCCGGCGCACGGCGCTCTCGGCTCGATCCTTAAGCAGCTGCATGTGGTGGGAGACCGCCTCGCTACCCTGTTCGTCGGCCAATTGGCGCAAGGCGGCGACCCCACTCGTGTTGGCGGCGAGCGCGGCGCGTAGATCGGCCAGGTTGTCGGCCAGCGATCGGGTGGGGTAGGGCTGGCCGGTGAGCAGGGATTCGATGGTCGCCCAACGGGCCTGACCCTGGCGAACCAACAGGGTCGGCGGAATCACCACCCCTTCTTCGGCCAGCGACGTCGCCCCTGGGGGCATCGAGCCCGGGCGTACCCCGCCGATTTCCGCGTGGTGGGCCCGGCTGGCCACGTATCCCAGCAGGGTTTCGTTTGTATCAAAGACCGGCGAAACCAGGGTTACATCCGGGAGGTGGGAGCCGCCGAACCGGGGATGATTGGTGATCATCGTGTCCCCTGGGCGCCAGTTGTGGATCGCACTCAACTCCCGCACGCACATGCCCAGGGATCCCAGGTGCACCGGGATGTGGGGCGCGTTGACGATCAGTTCCCCGTGGGCATCCAACACCGCGCAGGAGAAATCGAGCCGCTCCTTGATGTTGGTCGATATTGCCGTGCGTCTCAGCGCTTCGCCCATCTCCTTGGCCATGGTCTCGAACCGATGGGTGTACAGCTCCACCAGCACGGCCTGGGGGCGGCGAACCGCTTCGGCGCGCTGCTGCCGTTCGATTTTGTGAACGATCAAATGACGGGATCCGTCAACCACCACCTGCCATTCGGGCTCGATCACCGCAGCGCTGTAGCGCTCGAATACGAGGCAAGGACCGTCGAACCGATCTCCCGGCGCGAGTTGCTCCCGCTCGTAGACCGGTACCTCCCGCCACTGACCGCCGAATCGCGCCCGCACCGTGCTGTCCGGAGTAGGGGTATGGGCCTGCTCGGCGGGAAACCCGTCGGTGACCGCGCCCGCCGGGGTCGAGGCCACGGCGCGCAGGGACACCACTTCGATCGCCCGGTCGGCGGGGCGATGACCGAAGACAGCTTCGTAGCGCTGCTCAAAGGCGGATTTGAGCTCATCGGGACCACCGGCATCGACCTCCAGGGTCGCGTCCTGACCGGAATAGCGCATGCTGGCGATTCGTCGTCGCGGGATCGCTTTTTTACGGGGCACCCCCTCGCTCACCAAGGCGTCGACAGCCGAGCGATCCAGTTGCTCGAACAGCTGCCCAAGCGTTCCTTCGACTTGCGACAGGGGGGCCAGTACCTGGCGTTCGGCAAACCGTTCAATGACCGCCACTTCGAGCCCCTTGGTGCTGAGCAGGCCGGGGTGATCGGGAATGATCACCCGCTGCACCCCCAGACGATCGGCAACGCTGACCGCGTGCTGGGGCCCGGCGCCGCCAAAGGCGACCAGGGCGTAGTGCTGTGGATCATATCCCACACGCAGGGAGATGCGGCGAATCGCGTCGGCCATCCGCTGGTTGCAGAGCTCGAGAAACCCCTCCAGCAGCGCTTCGTCCGTGGCGCGCTCGCCGGTTTGGGCGGCCAGGGCTTGTTTTACCTGGGTCAACGCCTGCGTGGCGGCGCTCGTCTCAATCGGGATTTCGAAGCGGGATCCGTCGATCCGGCCGAGGAGCAGATTGACATCAGTGATCGTCAACGGTCCGCCGGCGGCGTAACAGGCCGGTCCGGGAAAGGCGCTGGCGCTGTCCGGTCCCACGCGCAGGCGAATGCCGTCATAGGTGCAGATTGAACCGCCCCCGGCGGCGACGCTTTCGATCGACAGGGCCGGGGCCACCAGATGGGCATCCCCCACCGCGTGCTCGAAGACGTACTCGAAATCCCCGTCAAAGCGGGCCACATCGGTACTGGTGCCGCCCATATCAAACGCGATCAATCGCTCGAAGCCGCACTGCCGGCCGACCAGCGCGGCCCCGGCGATGCCCCCGGCCGGTCCGCTGAGCAGGCTGTCTTTGGCGCGAAACGATTGGGCGCCGACCAGTCCGCCGGCGCTGGTCATCACAAATAGGGCACCGGCCTTGATCGCAGCGGCGATTCCGTCGAGATAGGCCTGGATCACCGGGCTGAGATAGGCGTCGACCACTGCGGTTTCAGCGCGCAATCCCAGCTTGATCATCGGCGCCAAGGCGCTGGAACGCGAGACGTGGGTAAATCCGGCGGCGAGCAACCGGTCGGCCACCAACTTTTCGTGGTCCGGGTTTTTGTCCGCATGAAGCAGAGCGACAGCAGCAACGCGGTGCCCCTTGGCGATCAGATCGGCGGCCAGGGTGTCGATAGCCTCGACGTCGATCGGAGACAGTGGCGTTCCGTCCGCGGTCAATCGACCGTCAATCTCAACCACCTTTTCATATAGCGGCTCCGGCTTGGTGATCGCCAGGGCAAAGAGATCCGGACGGGCCTGGGTGCCGATGATCAGCAGATCGCCGAATCCGCGATTAATGATCAGCACCGGAGGGGCGCCGGAGCGGGTGAGCAGGGCGTTGGTGCCCCGAGTGGTGGCCAGACGCAGGTTGACGTGCTCGAGGCTGGCGGTGGCCCCTGTCTCGGTGATCACCCGGGCGGCCAGCAGCGGAGCGGGCTCAGGGGAGATCACCTCGAAAGCGACTCCCGTTGCGCCGGTATCCGGCAGGTCGCCGTCGAGGGTGAGGGTCCGAGTTCGCGGGTCATAGGCGACGACCCGGCGCCGGGGGTGCTCTGCGTTGAGCAGCCGAAAATCGAAACCGAGCACCAATGAGGGTTGCCCGGACCAGGGGGCGGTGATGACCAACTCCCGATCGGTGACCCGGCAGGTGAGCCTGCCGCGAAGCGCGCTCGAGCTGAGCACTTTTACTCGGTGCTCGGTTCCCTTGGGATCACGGGCCAGGCAGTCGGTGAACGTTCCGCCGGTGTCGACATAGAGATGCCAGTTGTCAGCTGTTGTGTCGATTTGGTGAGCCATGGCCCGGGTTATACCGGGTTAAACGGGCGAAAGCCAAACCAAATCTCGGTCCGTTGATGAGCGACGCGGTCCTTTGGGAACAACGGCCCAACCGGTTTGGTACAGAAAAGAGCAGGCAGGATGGAGTAAAGTTGATCCACCTGGGGGGACATGCTAGATTAATCAAAAGATCGCGGGAGGTTGGCATGCACGTAATCGAAACGGAAGAAGCGGCCCGCAGGCTGGCGCGAGCCATTGCCTCGGATCTTTCGTTGTACAATGAAGACAAAATTTTGACCGGTATTCAAAACGACAATCTCTACGACATTTTAGAAGAAGAGATTGAGGAGGGGCGCGAGTTGTTCCGCAGCCGTGTGGTGCCCGAGCTGTTCGAGAAGAATTTTTACGAGCGGGCCATCATCGATCTGCTAATCAAGTCCAAGGGGCATATCAAGTGCAAGCTATGGTAGCGCCCCGGTACTTTCCCGCCTGGTGACCGACTCCTCATTTATCGATGTTTTTGCCTGGACCGCCAGAGCTGACGATGCCGGCATACGGCTGGATCATTTTCTGCGCGATCAGGAAACCGGGCACACCCGCTCCCACCTTAAGAAGCTGATCGACTCGGGACATGTTCGGGTGGACGGTCAGGAGGCGCGTCCGGCACAAAAACTGCGGATCGGACAGGAGGTGGTGCTCACCGTTCCCCCACCGGAGCCCCTCACCCTGGAGCCAGAAGAGATGGCGCTCGACATCCATTTCGAGGACGACGCGGTGATCGTGGTGAACAAACCCCAGGGGGTGGTGGTGCACCCGGCGATCGGTCATCCCTCGGGCACGTTGATCAACGGGATTTTGTTCGGGCGAACCGCAGCGGGCGGGGATCCCCTGCGCCCCGGCATTGTCCACCGTTTGGACAAGGACACCACCGGGCTGCTCGTGGTGGCCAAGGCAGTAGATGTGCACGCGGCGCTGGCTCAGCAGTTTCACGACCACACAGTGGATCGCTGCTACCGCGCTCTCGTCAGCGGGAATCCGCCTTCAAGCGGTCAATGGCAGACCTTGTACGGCCGTCATCCCAAGGACCGCAAGCGGTTCAGCTCCAAAGTGACCCGCGGGAAAGTGGCCAAGAGCCGGTTTGAACGGCTGGAGCAGTTCAATGGCGCGGCCTTGCTCAAGGTGACGCTGGAGACCGGTCGGACCCATCAGGTGCGCGTCCACTGCGCGGATCACGGTTATCCGGTACTCGGGGATCCCCAGTACGGTCCCCGGCGGTTGGCCTCAGCGCTGGCCGAGATCCATGGATCCTTGCCCGGTCAAGCCCTCCACGCGGCGCGGTTGGGATTCGACCATCCCCGGACCGGCGAGCGGTTGCGGTTCGAAGTGGATCCGCCCCGTATATTTATGGAGGCATTGGAAAATCTGAGGCGAGGACCCGGCTGATCCACGGCACTCACTTTGCCTGCATAAATGCCATTTTTTTTACTTTTCACCTCTTTATGGCGGACAATTCGGTTTAGATTACGCACCTTTCGGGGTGAATATTTTTGCATACTTGCGGACAAAAATACGGGGCACAGTTGTTGCAGCTGTGGGGTGTCAATCTTTTACTTGCTGTTGCGATGTAATCGTTAGCAAAACGAAAGGTCAATAGGTAAACAAGTCATCAAGCCGAGCGCTTCAGGCAGGTGTTGTGGCATTGCAACACCGAACATGTTGTTTTTGTGCGTCAGTGTGATCGTTCTGTGTACATATTTTTGAGTTTGTGACGAGGCAACACCTATGAAAAGAGCAATCGTTCTAGCTGATGATCGAAGTCCCCGGAAGGTAAACGGATCCGGCTATGTCAAAGCCCTGGCCAAAGTGTCGGGGCTGCCCCTGATCATTCGAAATCTCCGCACGCTTCACGCAGCAGGGGTGGAAGAGGCGATCGTGGTCACCGGCTATGAGTCCCGCCAGATCTCCAGGGCAATCGGTCGCTACCACGTCGGCATTCCGGTGACCGAGGTGTACAATCCCCATTGGGAGCTGGGTAGTGCCCATTCGGTGATCTCTGCGGCAGACTGGGTCAACGGACCGTGTTTGCTGGTCCCTTCAGATCATATGTATCCCCCGTCGCTCGTTCGCCGGATGATGAATTTTCCCGCACCGGTCGATTCGGTGGTGTTGGCGGTCGACTATCGCATGGACGAAGTGTTCGACGAGAACGAGTGTTTGAAGGTCCACCTCAGCGGCGAGCGGGCCGTCGATGTGGGGCGTTCCCTCGAAGTCCCGGATGCCATCGCACCGGGGATGGTGCGCATCTCCACCCACCTGGTCAACACCTTGAGCCGGGTGATTCGGGACGCGGATCTCTCAGTGCTCGACTGTCTGCGGGCGATGGCCCGTCAGGGGCGCATCCGAACTTTGGACGTGCGCAACGCGCGATGGATCAGTATCTCCAGTCCCCAAGCCAGGCGGGACGCGGAGTTGTTGTTGCAGCTTCATGGAGACACGCTTGAAACCTCTGATACGGGTGAGCACGCCCTGTTGCTCAATCCCGGTCCGGTGACGACGACGCCCCGGGTCAAAGCTGCGGTCGGAGCACGGGACATGTGCCACCGGGAGCCGGTGTTCTCCAGTCTGCTCGATTCGGTGCAGCGAAAGCTGGGAAGGGTGTTCGGTGCTTCGGACCAGCACGAGGTGCTCCTGGTGACTTCCTCGGGAACCGGGGGAATGGAATCGGCGCTCAGCACCTTCGTGCCTCGGGACAAAGCCCTTCTGGTGGTGCGCAACGGGGCATTTGGCGAGCGATTGGCCGAAATCGCTCGGGCCTATGATATCAATGTCATCGAAGTGGCCGAGCCCTGGGGCGATGAGATCGATCTCGGGAAAGTGGAACGGGCCTTGGTCGAACACCCGGAGATCGCCGTGGTGGGCATGGTGCACCACGAAACGTCAATGGGGATCCTCAACCAAATCTCAGCGGTGGGTCGGTTGACCCGCCGTCACGGTGCCAAATTGATCGTCGACGCGGTCTCCAGCTTGGGTGGTGAAAGTGTCGATGTGGAGCGGGATCAAATTGATGTCTGTGTGACCAGCGCAAACAAGTGCTTGCACGCTTTTTCAGGACTGGCTTCAATCTGTGTGCATAAAGATATCTGGCCGACGATTGAGCACGACAAGCCCCGCAACCACTACCTGGATTTGCGCCGGTATCGCAAGTTCATGACGGATCGCAGACAGACCCCGTTTACGCCGGCGGTCAACACGATCATGTCCTTGAACACGGCTCTGGATGAGCTGTTGGAGATGGGGGTGGAGAACCGGTGGGAGCACTACCGACGGCTCAATGAGCGATTGCGCATCGGGCTGCGCGCGCTCGGGTTGTCCCTCTTGGTCGATCGCCGGCGCTCGTCCCACAGTTTGACGATCGTCCAGGTGCCTGCGGGCATGACGTTCCAGGACATCTACCAAGGGCTCAAGGATCGGGGATTCATCATTTACGAGTGCAAGGGTGAAATGGCCGGACAGTACTTCCAAATCGCCAATATGGGAGCGTTGGAGCAAGCCCATATCGACGAATTCATCAATGCACTCACCGAGTGCCTCTCCGAGATTCAATCGGTGGAGCGTGTTCAGGTCTCTGATCTGCAGGCCATTTAGCCCGAGTCGGGTTCTCTCAACAATAGCTGTAAAAAAACAACAAAGGGGACTGAGTGCTGCCTCAGCCCCCTTTGCAACGAGGAGACGTAACTAAGAGAAATAAGTTATTTAAAACATATTCATCATTAACAATGTTAGTCGTATATACCCTGAATTCCGATTTTATGTCAACTATCTTTTTTAGTAATTATTCAAACTATAACGCTTTTCGGTCATTTAAGGGGTAACCGTCTCCCTCGGACAACCGGCCACTTCCTTAACCCTATGCACCCGTTATGCCAATAAAATGGATTTTAGGCAACGTGCCGCAATCATTTTGTTCTTCTGTATAACAAAGTGATTTGACCGAGATATTGTTGGAACGAAAAATCGTGATAACCCAAGAAAGCGTGGTGAAATAACGAAAAATCGTTTAGACTGAAGGGGTTATGTTCTTGCCAGAGAACTATCAACCGGAGTTCGAATCGCTAAAGACGCTGATGGTCGATATGGCCGAGGAGCGATCGTTGAACCGGCTGTTGTCGATGATCGTCGAGCGATTTGCTACCCGCCCCCATCTGGCCCTGGCGCGCTTGTGGTTGATCCGTCCGGGGGACAGGTGCGATTCGTGTGAGCTCGCTCACGCCTGTGCCAGGTTTACCAATTGCCTTCACCTGGTCGCCAGCGCGGGTCGGTCCATCCGGGAGCCCAAGACCAACTGGTCGCGTATCGACGGAAAGTACAGCAGAATTCCGATTGGCCACGAAATCATCGGCGAAATTGCCGCAACCGGTGAGCCGGCGGAAATTCGCGAGCCGAAAAACGCGCCGGAGTGGTTTACCCAGTCCTCCCTGTTCGTGCACGAACGGCTGATGGGGTTCTCGGCTCAACCGATGATCTATCGCGAGGAGGTGTTGGGGGTGCTCGCCATCTTTGTGCGCATCACCATTCCCGAGCAGAAGCCGGGCCGCAGTTGGCTGCGCCTGGTGGCCGATCAGGCCGCGAGTGCCATTGCCAACGCCAGGGCTTTTGATGAGATTGAGCGGTTGCGCAACCGGCTCGAAATGGAGAACGCCTACCTCCGCGAGGAGGTCCGTGAGGCCCAATCGTTTGAACAGTTGATCGGCCAGAGTCCGCCGATGGAAAAGCTACGTCAGCAGATCGAACTGGTCGCCCCGACCGACGCCAGCGTGTTGATCCTCGGCGACACGGGCACGGGCAAGGAGCTGGCTGCCCGGGAGATCCATCGCCGCAGTCTGCGCAAGGATCGACCGCTGATCAAGGTCAACTGCGCCTCTGTGCCGCGGGAACTGTGGGAGAGCGAGTTTTTCGGACACGTCAAAGGGGCCTTCACCGGCGCGATCAAAGATCGGGCGGGGCGGTTCGAGTTGGCCGACGAGGGAACGTTGTTTCTCGACGAAGTGGGGGAGATCCCCTTTGAGCTGCAGAGCCGATTGCTGCGCGTGGTGCAGGAGGGCCAGTTCGAGCGGGTGGGCGATGAAGTAACCCGGCGGGTCAACGTGCGGATCATCTCCGCCACCAACAAGGACCTGCACCGAGAAGTGCGCGAGGGACGCTTTCGACGGGATTTGTACTATCGCCTGAACGTCTTTCCCATCGAAGTGGCCCCGCTCAGTGATCGCCGGGAAGATATCGCCTCGTTGATCGACTATTTTATCCGACTCACCGCGCAAAAGTTCAATCGGCCCTACAAGCCGTTGCCCGGTGATCAGTTGCTCTCAATGATGAAATACAATTGGCCGGGAAATGTCCGAGAGTTACAAAACGTCGTCGAACGGGCGATGATCACCCGGTCGGAGGATCTGCGCCTCGACCTATTCATCTCGCCAGACGACGATACAACAGCAGCACAGGACGAAGATCCGCAGCACGCGACCACTCCCAGTCGCCCGATGATTCTCTCCCTGCCCGAGCTGAAGAGACGGGAAGCGGAAAACATTCGAGCAGCGCTCGAGATGACCGGCTGGAAAATCTACGGCCGCGGAGGCGCTGCCGAGCTATTGGAAGTCAAACCCACCACCCTGGCCTCCAAAGTGAAGAAGCTGGGACTCAAGCCAGGGCTGCAATAAAACCACTAATCCATCGATTGTAAAGTAGAGTCGTATCGCTCATTGCGCCGACAGGCTAGTGTCGACTGTGCGTATTTTGATAATATTTTGACAATAAAATATATTGACAATAAATAATCAAAAATTATCTTTCAATCAGAGAGGCTGCTGAAATAACAGCAGCTCAGTTTCGGCGACAAAAAGGCCAGATTGAAAGGCAGGACAAGATGTTTGTTGAATCCATCGTGAGAAAGCGTCTCCTGACGGGTCTTATGGTAATGACCATGATGTTGGTCACCACGGCGCAAGGCGAGACATCAGCTGAAGGGCACAAACACCGACTGGTACACCAACGGGCCGGCACAGCGGGTCATTTCTATCTCCTCTCCGGTCTCGGGTTCTTCGACCAGGACGGTCTGAACAGGCGGTTGGCAGCGACCGGCTACGATCAGCTCGACGATCCCTCCATCACCATCGGCCTGGGCGGAGAAATGCGGTTTGGACGTTGGATCTTTGGTGGTCAGTGGCACTCGTTGAGAAACCTGGATACCGAGGCCAATGCCGATGACTTTCGCGCGGATATCTCCGGGCGCTACTGGGTGGTGAGCAGCGGTTTTTCGGTGATCAAGTGGCGGGGGCTCAGTGTACAACCGATGGTGGGGCTGGGCCGCGGCACGATGCACTTTGCGGTGACCAGTGAGAGCGGCGCGGCGTTTGATTCCATCTTGGATCAGCCGGTACGCGAGGTGCGCCTGACCCAACACGGGTTGTTGCTCGACGCGGCTTTGGGGGTGGACTACCGGTTCATCATTCGGGAGAGCGAGAAACGGCGGTCATATGTTGTCGTCGGGTTTCGGGGCGGCTACCTGTTCACGCCGTACAGCGGCCGCTGGCAGACCCGAGGGGCCGAAGTAACCGACGGACCGGACATCGGCCTCAACGGGGTGGTGCTCAACTTGAACCTGGGGTTGGCCTGGGAAGGAGTTCGTCGCTGAACCTCCCGGTGAGCAGCACGACCGCCACGGCCCAGAGCACACCGCAGATCAAATCCACGCCGTAGTGGAAGCGCAGATACACCGTCGAAAAGGTAATCATCACCGCGCAAACCAGTGCCACTACTTTGAACCAATTCGGACTGGGGCGAAACAGGCTCAGGGCAGCCACCCAGGGAATCGCCGTGTGCAGGCTGGGAAAACAGTCCCATTTGAAGCGCTGGCTGTCGACGAGAAAGGAAGAGAGTCCGAACCCACCGCCAATCGACGTGCCGAAGTGATCCCCCATTGTCGCCAGAGGACCGGCCACCGGTACCAGGAGGTAGCACAAATACCCCCCGGCAAAAGTAATCACCAAGCCCCTGCGCAAGCGATAGAACATCCGGTCATCGACGCGGAAAAAATAGAGAAAAGCGGGCAGGGCAAACAACACCGAGGCGTAAATGAAAATGTAAAAAAACCACATCACCCCGGAGAACCAGGGGCTTACCAATCCTTCCAAATGAAAGGGGAGTGCTTGACCGAACAACGCCCGATCCGCCGCGAGCATCAGCTCATCTCGAGGGGGAATGCCCAAGGCGGTGATCAGCTCATCCGCACCGTACCGCTTGAGCGCCTCATAGCCCATCGGGCCCAGAATAAACGGAGCGCAATTCCGGATATGCCGCAGGGCGCTTGCAAGCCCCACTGACCCGGGGGAAGGCGCGAGCATCATTGAAGCGATCAAAACGAGCACCACTCCGTGAAACAGGACGGTCTGAGCAAAAGGGGTGAAATTCCAGCCACCGACCACCAGCCCGGCGGTCGCCAACACAAAATAGAATGCAATAATGATTCGCTCTTCGAGGTGCAGGTCAAAGCTGAAGCTCAACGATTTCATCTTTGATAAAGATCTATACCCCATAAAAACGGTGCGAGCGAAAATTCGGCTTTGGGCTGTTTGGGGTCAGAAAAAAAGTGGCAGAGGTGTCTTGGGACGTAGACAGTCGTCCTGAAGCTCCACTATCACACAACGAAGGAGGAGGAGAATCTGCAGCAGGGCGGCAAGTTCGCGATGTCCTCCGACATTTCGGCACAGTTAGTGCATTTCCATCAGGCAGAATTGCTTGAAAGGAGGCCTTACCCATGACCGCAATGCATAGAATCTCGAATTTGCTTTTAGTTTTGCCCCTTATTTTAACGGTTTCAGCTTGTGACACGGAACTCGACCCGGCAAATAATCCAGAGGCACTATTGATCAACCAACTGGTGGATCGAAACTTTATTGCGCAAAAAGTGGAGCAGGGCGGCGTTCCCCACGAGCTGGTGCCGGGCACCGAGTTGACCCTCGGGTTCTATCCGGACCAATGGATCGGTGCCACGGCCGGCTGCAATTCAGCCGGCGCTGAGTACCGCATCGAGGATGGCAAATTGACCATCATCGAGCTGTGCTCAACCGAAATGGGTTGTGGACAGGAGCTACACCAACAGGATGACTGGTATTTTGGTATCTTGAGTTCAGCGCCCACCCTCACCCTCGACGGGAATACGTTGATTCTCGACAATGGATCGGTTCACATCCAATATCTCGACGAAAAGGTGGTTTCACCTGATCTGGCGTTGGTCGGACCGAAATGGGTGGTCGACACGATAATCGACGGCGATAGCGCACTCAATGCCGACTGGCCGGACCCGGCGACCCTCGAGTTTGGGGACGACAGCAAGGCGAAAGTGTTTGACGGGTGCAATGGAGGGGAAGTCAACTATGAGCTCGATGGTACCGAGCTCATTTTCGGGTCCCTGATTCTTACTGACATGGCCTGTTTGGACGAAGCCACGAACCAACTGGAAGCCGCCGTGCAGAAGGTACTCGTGTCGCAGCAACCGGTCTCCTGGAGCATCGACGCAAACCGGCTCGATTTGACCATCGATGGATTCGGCCTGAGCCTGGTCGCCGACCCGCAATAGGGTTTCCCCCGGAATCAGTCTACATCTGCCTCACGCGGTTCACGCCATGGGAAAGGTTTCGTGGAGTGAGGGGAGGGCGAGACCGTTTGAGATACGGATGTGAAGCGATTGACAAGCGGTTTTCCATCTGTTGAAGTTCGCGAATGAAGATGAATTGGACAATTCTCAATTCAATGACAATACCCATTGGTGAACGGCATCGGTCGAATCGAGCACCCATGGTCACGGTGGTGATGATGGCAACGATGATGCTGGCCACACTTGATGTTGTCGCTGAAAACACAATTTCCGACGCCATCATTTTTTCAAAACTCCTTTTGCGGGACGAGCAGCACCGGCAACGACAGTTGGAGCAGTTGGAGCGGGAGCAGAACGCTACGTGGGAAGCCCAAGCAGCTCCGATTAAGATGAAGCGTCGGCCCTATCTGATTTCGGCTGCCGGGATATCGGCGTTGGGAGTGGGGATGGGGGTGGTCGGCGGCGTCCTGCTCAAGGGGGCCAGGACACATCATCTCACGGCAGAGCGAAAATACGAGGAGTGGCTGGACACCGACGATGCGAATGAGGCAAAAGTCCTGGGGGATGATATCGAAGATGCGCAACGCACGCGAGACATCAAAAATGGTCTCGGCATTGGTCTCATTGCCGGGGGTGGCGTCGTGCTGATGACGAGCGTGATAGTCTACCTGGTAGCACCCGACCTCCCGGAGCGCCCTGTTGAACCGACCCTCGCCACCGTTTCCCTGGAGCCGAGAATCGGTCCCACTGAAATCGGTTTGACGGTTCGGTTTTGACAAAAAACCGTGCGAGTCCTGCTGCGATCACTTGGTTATGAAAACCAGCGGAAAGTCAATGATGGCGTGTAGCAATACTGCTGCAAGGATTGAACCGTCTTTTTCCCTGATATACCCCAAGGTCAATCCGAGCACGGCGGTGAATAGTGCCCAGGGCCAGCAGAGGGGGGTTGCCGCCAGTGCGTGAATCAGACCAAATAACAGCGCCGAGAGAAACAAGCCCCAGCCGAAGCGGACCTCTCCGATGTTCAATTTCTTGCCGAAGTACTGATTAAACGAAGATTGCAGATACCCCCTGAAAAAGAGCTCCTCACCAAACGCGACGATGAACACGAAGTAAAACAACCTCGCGACAATGGGCAGCTGCTCGTGGATGAGATATGTCAGTGCAACGGTAACCAATCCGAAAACCAGAAAAAACGCCAATCCTTTACGAGAGGCGATGTTGCTGCTCCGGGTGGGCAGAGATTTGGTTACCTTCAATACGAGGAAAAATACGGCGAGAAATACGACCCCCAAGATCGCCGAGCCGAGCCATTCTTTGAATTCCAATCCCAGCAATCCAATGAGCGGGAAAAACGCGCAGGCCGGGGCAGCGACGTACGCCGCTGTCAAGGAGAGCTTGAACGACTGGGAAAACTTAGGGAAATAGAGTCCGAACTCACCTTTTTCCCTTGAGTACAGCAGGTGGATAACGAGTAGCGGTACTGCGATCGTCAACCCGAACTTGATCAGCTGTCGGAAGGCGACCTTTTCGGTATCGGTCAATTCGGCTGCCGTATCTCTGGCCGCGACGAGAATCACCACCACGCCGGCCCAAACGATGACTGGGAGTACGACATTTTTAATAAGGGATAGTGTGTTGCGTGAGTTGCCTTCCATAAGCACCGACCTCCTAACTTAAATAACTGAGTGGCAGACGCTTACTGAATACTACCTATGGTGTGAACGGTCAAATCAGCGCAGACGAGGAAAGAAGGGGCTGCTGGAGCGCGCCGCCGGATGATGTGGATGGGGATTATTTCTTTTCGGGTTCCAAGCGGAATTGCCTGGATTTGCCTTCGTAGGCGTGGATCTCACCATTGCCCGGAGAGATAATCGAGGGCTCTTTCCAATGTCCCCGATGCAGTATTTGGTATACCCCCGGCGGAGTATCGGCCGGCACGTGCCATTGGACAGTGGTCTTCGAATGCTCGGTGCCTTCCCGCTTCCAGATGTAGCGGGTTTGGGGATCCCAGTCCCTAGACACAATGATCGACGCGGTCTCTTCGATTCTGTGAATTTCGAGGAAGCTCTCCAGCTTCCCGACGCTGTTGTTCGGATGGGCACCGACAAAGGACGCGGTGACAATTGTCGGGAGCAGGGGATCGGTGGAGATGGGATAGGACTCGGCCGCGTCATCCTCTTTCCAAACATCGCCGAACTCGGTTCCCAAGGGTTTGCCGTCGTGAATGACGGTTCCGGTGGTCAACGTAGCGTCTGCCTCCAGTCCCTCTTCCACCTCTTCAATCGAAACTGCGTACGCCGGAATATCGACGCCCGGCTGAAATGAGGCGGCCAGCTGGTGCACCATCTGGGTGACCGCGTTGAGTTCGTAGGGGCCGAGCAGGGTAGAGCCGCCCTCGTACTGCTGAGAGGCGTATTCCTGGCGCGTGGTGAGGTATTGCCCCGCGCCGTTGGCCAATGAGCTCACCACGGCGTAATCGAGGCCGGGCATCGCCGACAACAGGGTTTGGCGGAGCCGCCGTCCGGACATGGTCGCCACCTCGACCGGGAGGGCGATGATTCCCACCTGTCCCAGCTTGATAATTTGAACGGGTTGCTTGAGGTTCCACGGTTTTTCTCCGGGAAAGAGCGTGTTCGCCTCATCGATACTCACCGCGATCATCTTTTCGGTTTGGCAGTCCATCTCTTCCCGCTTCACATCTTCATTCAACAACACTTCGAGGAGGAGCGCGGCGATTGTGGGGATCACGCCGTTGTTGAGGGAGTCGAAATCGATCGTACTGTAGTCGGTCATGTCGGTCCGGGCGTTGCCCTCCGGGGTGACAATTCCGCTGTCCCCGTCCTCGGTGGATCCGGCCAAAAACGAAGCGCCGGCAGCACCCGCGCAGAGGCGGCAGGTGTCGATGCTCTCGTCGAGAATATCCTCGTAATAAATATCCCGCTCGTCGATAAACAACCCATCGATGGGGAATTTGGGGAACGGCACGAACATCTGTCGGGCGTCCACCGCGCCTGTCAAGGGGGTCATCGGCCCTGCCTCGATGCGTTCGACGATTTCGAGGACCGTGTCGGTTCGTCGTGCGATGCGCTCGTAGTCATGGGTGCCGTCGGCGATCCAATCGCCGTTTTCGTTCAGCTCGATGGTTTCATCTGGATACAGAGCGCTGAAATGTTCCACATCCTCGGGCAGGTTCCCCGATGTGTCCGAGGCGGCGTTGTAGTCAAAGGCCGCCACATAGGTCGTCTCGCCGGAATAGTCAACTCCGCGCTCCCGCTCCATTAGGTACGCAGCATATCCATTGACATCTCCGTTGACCAAAAAGAGATGGCTGCCCGCCATGTTGGGGTGATGGGGCAAAAAGTGATACGCTCCAATTTCGGTGTCGTCTTCACGGATGAACTTCAACTGGGTAATCGTGCGGTTCGTCGCGTCGAGCTCCCCGTTGTCGAGTAGGTAGTCGTTCACATCATAGTTGAGCTCGTACGCCTCTGGAGATCGGTTGCGGTTCAACCGCTGACCGACTTCGGCTGAAGCGTCGGCCGAGCCGAGAAGCAGACGACCCGGGGCTAGCGTCTCGTGTGCTTCTGTGATGGCCAAGACCATACCTTCGACGATGATATCAAAATTGGCCTGGGAGAAACCCATGCCGGCGAAGATGTTCATCAGGTATGTGCGAAAGAACCCCCCCGGCGCGGAGTGGTTGTGGGTCGCGCTCAGCATGACGTTCTTTTCGGTGTAGAGATCCCCGAAGGTCTCCTTGAGCCGCTTGATCACCGCCAGGTGGACCCCTGAAGAGATCTGGGGAATATCGGCTGACACGAGCACGACGCGGTTGGAGTCGTCTGCGACGATGAAGGCCCGGGCCCAGGTGCGCATGTAGATCCCCTGGCCGGTCTGACCGAAGTCGCAATAGCCGGCGAACATCACTTCGGCGCATGGACCGGTGACGTCGTGCCGGCCCACACCGATGAAATAGGGGTTGGCCGGATCGGTATCGGTTTCCCCGTCGGGATCGGTACCGTCGCCGGAATCGTCACCTCCATCCCCTTCATCTGTTCCATCCACTGGCGAATCGCTGCATCCCAGGGTCAGCAATAGCAGTATGAAACCGATTGCGACCCATGAACGAATTGAGAATGATGATATTTTCATCTCGCGCCCCTCTCTTTGCTATGCAATGGAATCAAAGATGGGATCCCGTTGATCAAATGATCTGGAATGAGACATTTCACTAAAGAACCACTTGGTCGTCGCGCCGTCAAGTAATCTCTGATAAACTCATACTATCCAGGGGAAATAAATTTTTTGGAATTATTTTGGATCCCAAATCGATAAGCTGTAACCGACGTATGTCACATTTGAATGTAGGGTAGCCAATGCGCATCTGAAGGACGGTGGGCAATGGGTGTTCTTACACCGAGAGTAATTTTTTTCAATCTAATGGGATTGAATTGGTTCATTTTTGTCAATTGGCGGTTTTTTTTCATCCCGTTTCAGATACCGTGATACTATCCGAAAAGTGAACGCCCGCACCCATTTCCATTTGAGATGAGGAGGACGTCATGTTCCCCAACTCTGCGATTAAGGTTTTACAAATCCTTGCCTCCCTCGGGTTGAGCGTTGGGATGGGAGTACTCGCGCTATCGTGCCAAAGTCAGACGGATGCGGTAGTTCCGGACAGCGGCCAAGATCAGGAGGACAGCGATGGGATCGATTCAGATGGGATCGATACCGAAGGGGTCGACACCGGGGAACACGATTCAGATGGGAGCGATACCGAGACAGTCGATACCGATACCGAGGACAGCTCCACAGATGACGATTTACCCGATGACGATATCGAGAATTTGGTTCAGCGGTTCAATCCGCGGATCAAATTCAGAAACGACAACCAGTGTTGGCCGATGGTGCCGATTGCGATCGGCGAGTGCGGGACCATCGATGAGTTCAAAATGGCGCAAGATGACATTCCGGTTTATTGGGAATATTTTTACGACGAACAATATCCCGGTCAATTCCTGATCACCTACTGGTATTACTACGGTCAGCAGGACGCCTGTTGGGCCGGTATCGGCGCGCATGGCAACGATTGGGAGCGGATTACTGTTCACATCCGGGACGAGGCGTTGGTCCATGTGGTGTACAATCAGCACGACGCGCGATACGTCAAACCGGCAGAGGAGATAGATCTCGAAGCCGGTGAGCGTCCCATCTCCTATGTGGGCCGGCACGCGCACGGTAACTACCACGATCAGCGATCGACTTCTATTCCGGGGTGGGAAAACTGTTTTTATTGGAAAGACCCCCGAGGCCCCGACCTGGATTGGGATCCCCCGTTGGAATACCTATTCGAAAATGCCGATCAGGGCTGGAAGACCCAGCATATGGAAAATTCGGAGAATCCGATCTTTCGCAACCGGCCCCATGAGGACGCGGTGTGCAAAGTCGACGGGGGACATGCCGTGATCGGGGACGTGGGCATAGAGAACACTTGCAAGCGAAACCCCCCTGAGTTGCAAGATGAACAGTTGAAATTGACCGATCTATTCAAATCGTAGGGGCAGGTCTCCGTGCCTGCCCTCCCTGTAGCGTGACCCGGATTGTCGCCGTCAAAAAGGGCAACCACAAGGGGTTGCCCCTACCACAAATTCGAAAAAAACGTAGGGGCAGGCCCCCGTGCCTGCCCTCCCCATTTACCATCGAGTTATGGTATTTTTGACAATTTGCATTATTTCTGAGTGTTCAGCTGGCAAAACTGCTGCATAATTGTTTGACAATTTACCATACTGTATCTTACAGTGATTATGGTAAAGGTAGAAAAGTGTATTTTTATCTATTCAGATATATGAATAACCAAGCCCAGCTGGACAGACGATTAATGACCTGTGAGTCCGATAGTCTTGGATTTTTATTACTCAATTTCGCTCATTTGAGAGGACCATGCCATGAAAAAAGCCCATTTGAACCGGTTCAACGATTGTATGCTTATTCACTTGCTGACGGGTTTTGGGTGCATTTTTATCACTGGACTGGGGTGTGATGTCGAAGATCCGTATCTGGACGATTCGACCAATATGGCTCTGTCTGTTCTGGAAGACGAGAGCCGCTTGGAATATCACACGGTCACCTCGATGAAGGCCGAAATCGATCAGCACGAGAGCCAAAACGGGGACATTTGCAAGGTGCATGACCTGGGGGTCAGCTCGGACGGCACGACCCATATGTGGGCGCTCAAAATTTCCGATAACGTGGACCTGGAAGAGGACGAACCCAACGTCCTGCTCACCGGCGCGATTCACGGCAACGAGCGACCCGCTCCGGAGATGGTGCTCTACACGATCAATCACCTGCTGAGACACCGCGATGATGAATCGATCAGGGGGCTCATCGACGATGCACAGTTGTGGTTCATTCCGATCATGAACACATCAGGTCACAACGCAAACTCCCGGATGAATGCCAATGGTCGGGATTTGAACCGCAGCTTTCCCGCTGATTGGAAAAACCCTTTCGCCACCCAACTGGAGCCGGAGATTGAAAATTTGATCACCAATTTTTACGAGGTCCACGACCATGTGGTCACTGGAATCGACTGCCACACCTTTGGCGAGGTCTATCTCTACCCCTGGGCCCGCTCATACCAAAAACCGGCCGACCAAGAGGCGATCAAGGATCTGGCGGATAAGATGGCAGCGACTTCCGGGTACGGCTCCCTCAACCTGACCGACTTCATCGGCAGCACGGTGATGGGGGGAGGCGCGGACTACCGCTACGGTGCCCATGGGACCTTCTACTACGGATTGGAGTTGGGCCAGTCCCACTCGCCGCCGGCCAGTCAGCTCGAAGGGATCTGCTCGGAGAATCTCGATGGGATATTGATGATGATGAACCGTGTGTTCCACTCCACGGTCACCGGCCATATCACAAACGACGGGGAGCCTGCGGTGGCCGAGGTCACCGTGGAGGGGATCGACAGCTCGAGTAACATCCGGGCCCCCTATATGAGCGATGAGACGTTTGGCCGCTATTACCGGCTGCTGGTGCCGGGGACGTATCGCATTACCTATACCTTCGAGGGCCAGGAACACGTTGAGGACAGCGTGGAGATTGTCGACGACCAACAAACCATTGTCGACGTCCATTTCGGGGCGGATGCTGACACCGACTCGGACAGTGATTCAGATAGTGATTCAGACAGCGATTCGGATTCCGATAGCGATACCGACAGCGATACCGACAGTGATTCAGACAGTGACTCGGATTCGGATAGCGATTCGGACAGTGACTCGGACGCCGATTCGGATGGGGACGCTGACGGAGATGCCGATGGGGATGCAGACGGGGACGCGGATGGGGACGCTGACGGGGATTCGGACGACGAAGGGGATGGGGCGGACGGGGGATGTGGCTGCGCAGCCATCGGTCGGCCGGTCAATGCCGGCTGGCTCACTGCAGTGCTGACTCCTTAATCCCGGCGACCTATTTCCCACCTCCTCTACAATACCAGCTTGAGGTCCACCACAGTGTTGCTGTAAACATGGGGGACGAACCTGAATGCCCAACGCAAAAACGGAGGATACTATGAACAAGCTCTACACACTTTTATGTGTCGTCTTAAGTGCGGTTCTCGTCACCTGTGGTGGCGCGCAGGCCCCGTCCACAGCAGCATCGGCAGATGCCGAGCCCGCCGTCGAAGAGTCGGTGGATGCGCAATCCGAAGAGGTGGCATCTGCGCCGGAGCCTGATCCGGAGCCCCAACCGGCCACCGCACCGGTCGCCGCGGCGGAACCGGCCGAGCCGGAAGAGAAGCCGTTGGTCGATACCTCCCTACCCCTAGACAAACAGGAAATAGAACTGAAGAAGATTGTGGCCAAGCTGACCCGTGAGGTGACCGGGCTGAAGACCGCGGCAAAGAAGGCCGAAGCAGCGGTCAAGGCCGCCATGGCAAGAGCGGACAAGGCCGAGCCTGCAGCAGAACGAACCGCCGCAGCCCTCGAAAAGGCGGCCAAGGCTGCCGAAGAGGCCGAGGAAGCGGCAAAGTACGCGGAACAGGAGGCACAGCTGGTCAAAGAGGGATTGGTCGATCTCGAAACGATGAAGATCGACAAGAGCGACAAAGACGCGGTCAAGGAGCATAAAAAGGACATCACAGCGGCCAAGCGAGAGATCAAAAAGACCGCCAGAACAGCGACCGCATTGAGGCGAAAGGCTGATCAGAAAAAAGCCAAGCGCGAAACCGCAAAGAAAAAAGACGCCGCCGCACAAACCAAGGTGGAAACCGCAAAGCAGGCCATCGTGGATGCGGAGAGCGCCGAGAGCGCGGCCTTCGAAACCCTCAAAAAAGCCGAGCAGAAGCTGGCCATCGCCGAATCCACCCTAGGTCAGGTCCAGATAATAATCGCAGAGCAGAAGAAGATTAAGTAGTTCCCGTCCCTAAATGGGAGTTTGAAGAGCGGCCGTCAGGTGCGCCAGCTGTACAGTACAAGATGCAGTGTGCGTGCCCAAAGACACGTACCAAATCTTGTGGGGTGCAGATGGCGTGCATCACGGCCGGTCACAAAGTAGCCATTTAGGGATGGGGGCTAAGTAGTTCCCGCTCCCAATCGGTGCTGTTCCAATGGCATTTATCATTCAGCCCACGGGGTGTGATCTGTTACTCTCATTGTAACCCGATATTTGGTTACATCTGCATCTTCAGATAAGCATTGGAGATTTATTCCTTCTAGGCCGATTGGATTGTTACCTGTCCCCCCCAAAAAGTTACCGCATCCAAATGGGTTCAAATCCAGACGTGTCGGCGAGAAAGATCCCCAATAATAGTCGTTTTTTGCAGCTGACGGCCATTGGAATCCCGGCGGTATACTTTGTGCACAATAGTGCCGGCCGTGAGCGGTTTGTCAAAATTAAATACAAGTGTCGCCAGCCAAGGGGATCCGTGCCGGTTCGGGGCGTGGTCATTGAACTCTCGATTATCTTCAACCGATTGTTGGGTCCGGATTGTTGGGGTCGTTGGTTTGTTCATTTCTATCGCCTGCACCGATCCGCCGGCCGAGCAATCTACGGCCGCTCTGGTGATCTCCCCTTCGCGAGTGCCTAGAAATACTATTGTCGAACTGGAGCTGGGTGCACCGGGTTTCCAATTAGGGACCGCAGATACTGTGGTGAGCCTTGAGCCTCCGGACGGAGCGGTTTTGAGTACGCCGAGCCCGGATACCACCGGGGGGATCGCCATCACAGTTCGAGTAGACGCGACGGCGTTCCTCGGTGCACGAACCCTCACTGTCGAGACGGATGAGGTGCTGGCCACCGGGCAGATTGTGGTTGTCGAGGAAGAGATGACCACCGCCACCTTTACATGTGAACCGGCCGTCGTCAGGCAGGGAGAGTCTGTAAAGATTTCTGTAGCGGGTAGCAACACAGCTTTCTCTAATGCATCAATCGTGCCGAGTGTGGCACCTCCAGAAGGAGTGGCTATCGGATCGTTCGCTGTTCAGGATGCCACCCGTGCGTCGTTCAGCATGCAAGTGACCCAAGGCGCTCTGGTCGGTCTGCGTGAGATAACAATTGTCACCGGGACGCAGATCGCCAAGGGAACGCTGGTCATCGACCAGGGAGATATTATCGAGTCGCCGAAAATCTCTATTGAACCGGAAGAGATCGAGGCCGGCGATGCTCTTTCCATTCGGGTCATCGGGGAACACACCCATTTCAGTGATTTGTCTGAGGTGACGATCGATCCGGAGACCGATGTTGCCATCTCGGGTGTGGCTTTTTCCACAGCCACAGAAGGGGTGTTTGAGGCACAGGTGGACGAGCTGGCGACTGGGGGGCCGCGACGCATCATCATTACCAGTCCGTTTGCGGCGGCAAATGAAGTGGTAGAGGCGACGTTGTCGATCACCGAACCGATCGAGCCCGACGGCGGTACCGATGGGGACGCTGATACCGATGGGGACACGGATTCAGACACCGATACTGACACGGATTCGGAGACGGACACCGGCTGGCCCTGTGACGGTGTGTTCACTCTCGAAGATGCGATCCTTAGCCCGGGACAGTTCAAGGGTCGCTTCGTCTTATACGGAGAGGAGACCGACTGGGACTCCTATACGAGCGAAATCGATTTCATCGGCGAGGCCGCAGAACATCTCGAGGTGACATACCAATCCGCTTTCGGGCCGACCGAGATGCTCTGTATCGTTGCGACAGATGTGTTCGCACCTCCGGGCGAGGTACTGATGCGCGTGACCGAAGATGGCATCTCCCATTGCGCGGTACTCGAGGTGCGAAAGGAAGAAACTATTCCGACCATCGTAGCGCCGGAGGGGCATGTACCGGATCACCGCCGGTATAGCGGAGCGGTCGATCCGGCTGAAGGTGATTGGTATGACTACTATCGGTTCAACGCCGAGCCCGGTGAGATGATCATCTTTCACGCAGCACCGGTAGTCGACTACCAACTCGACTTGGATCTGCGCATTGTCAATGAACAAGGGGATACTACGATCGCCCAAATCGATCTGCCCATCGATGCCGAGGCAGACAAACGCATCGCCTATTATTTCCCCGAGCAGACCGAGGTGCTCATCGGCGTGGGGGCCGTTGATGAGGAGCCGGGTGGGGACTTCAATCTGTTCGTCTATCGAATGTCACACCAGATCATGCTCGAGGAGACCGCCGAAGACAACGATACGTTAGACACAGCGCAAGTGATCGGCGAGCCATGGCCTTGGGTACTCTACGGTACGATTTCGGATCCGGGCGATGTCGACGTGTATCAGCTCACCGTCGATGCCCCAGTAGGGATCGATTTGATCGGCCACCGATTGGGGGACTGGCCCGGCTCGACCGCAGACACGCGAATCTCAATTTTTGATGCAGAGCAAAATTTGATTCTGACAAGCAACGCTTGGAATGAGACACCGAGCACGACCGATCCGCGGGCCTATCTGGAGGAAGCGGGCACATACCTGATGGTTGTCGAGGCGCAACAGGGCACGTCTGGGTTCTATGCGATCAATGTGCGAGCAACTGTTGTGATCAATGAGATTTATGCCACGAGAATTAATTGGGACCCCTATGTGGAATTGCTCGGTCCTGCCGAATACGATTTGTCCGATTACGAGCTGTGCACATTCAATCAATTCGGTGAGCCAGTCGATCCGAATGCGCCGTGTTTATCGTTGGTCGGCGATATGATCGGCACGAGCGGCTATCGAGGACTGCATAGTGCATTTCAATCCACAGCTACGCTCGACTTGCCCCCAGGGAAATCGGGAGCGGTGGTGTTGTATCGAAATGGAGCCGTAGTCGATCAAGTTCAATATGGGACAATGGCAGGTGATCCCTTTGCCGAGGGAGAACCGGCTGAAATTGGCGAGCTGCGTGCCATCGGACGTCCCGCCGGCGTGGACACCAACGACAATTGGTTCGATTTTGTCTACCAAGGGAAAAGCACCTATTCCGGGCCGAACGATTGGACCTATCCCACGGCCGTGCCGCCGTTAGGAGAACCATGGGGATGATTAGACTGGGATTTAAAATTATCTGTCTTGTGTCACTAGTTGTCTGCTGTGAAGGTGGATATATCGACAAGCCATTGCCGGTGATTGCTGCCCAACCGCCTTCCCTATTTGAGGGAGCTTCTTTGACAGCGGCCTTAAGCGCGGACGATTCTTTTTTTACCAATGACATGGGCTTGCCTCAAGTCAGCGATCGCGGGTTGGTGCTGAGTGCTCTTGAATTGAAGAGCGATACCGTAGCAACAGCGACGTTCACGACAACGGCCGCGACCCTCACAGGATTGCACCGATTTGAGTTGGTCAGTGCACTCGATACAGCTGTGCTCAAGATCTCGGTGCTGGTGCCTCCGCCGGGACCTGGTACTGTTTCGTCGGATAACGCTCATGCAACGGCCGGAGCTTCTGGAGCGATGCTCAAGATTGAGGGGTATGGTACCTCCTTTGACGAGCGCTGTAGCATACATGTGGAGGGGGCACCTGGGTTTGAGATCACTTCTGTGGATGTAATCTCTGGGGCACTGATACAATTAACTTACAACATTGGAATGGAGCAGCCGGCGGTTCAAGCCATATTGGTGATCATCGACGGAAAACAGCGCTACGAATTACCATTTGTAATTTCACCTGCTGCGGTATTTGAGAATCAGGCAGCCAATGCACCCTTGGTCAAAGGGCAGGCGGGCTGGGTGAGCTTGTCTCATCCCTATGCGACATTCGGCGCCAATACCTTTTTCGAGATAAATGTGGACGGTATTGAGACTGGGAAGGCCGAAGTAATTGATACGACGCAGGTACGCATCCCTGTGCGGGTTCCGTTCGACTATCCCAGTAACACGCTGGCACTGGTTGCCAAAACCCTGTCCCAAGGTGGCGCCGTCGCAGAAACGATGACCTTGGGGCTTTCACTCGTGGAGCCGGCCTATCTAACCCTCTCGCCGACATCATTGCTCGCAACTCAACCCGATCACCAGGTTCAGCTGAACGCGGTGGGGTTTGACCTCAGTACAATCGAGGAGCTTACCGTTGAAGGCGAAGCGGTCTCAATAATCGATTGGCAAGTCCTCGATGCCAACACTGGAACTTGCTCCCTTGGCCTGTTGCAAGCTGATGTCGATCGCTCTTTTCTGATCACTGCGAAGAGCAGTGAGCGAGAGGTGAGTGGTGTCATCGCCGTGCGGCGGCTGTCCAAGGCGATCTACTCTTCCTGCGAAAGGATTCGAATTGGCGACCATCTTTATTGTTCCATAGTTGTCTCTGGATTCGAGCTGGCTGAGACCGAGGTCAGTCTGGAGACCAGCGAGGCGATTGAACTGAAAAATTGGCAGCAACTCGATCGCTCCAGATTGGTGGCTGAGTTGGTTGTCCAAAAGAGCGCTGTGCCGGGCTGGGAGCTCATAACGCTCAACAACGGTGCCAACGCTTACGAAGCCGAAATCGAGATAGTCGAATCAGGGCTTTAGGAGGACAGAAATGCACCAGTGGGAGACCACAGCAAGTCACGGCTTTCAGTTGCTCTTCACAACTGCGTTTTTGAGCGCGGTATTTCTGTCAATCTGTTGTCAGGTGGAGGATTCGGACGGTGAAGAGTGCGTATCCAATTCAGATTGTCTGGGTGCGGCCGCGTGTGTGAGCAAGACCTGTGTTTCAGACACGGCGTTGTGCCAGTATACGGGCGTCTTTTTCGATGTAATAAAATCCGAGCCACAGCACGCCGACACCGTGGGCCACTTTCAGGTAGAGATCGATCAGCTCGGCAAAGTGCACTATTGCTACACAGGGTTTCGCGAAAATGAGAAAGTCAGCTACTACGGCCGGCAGACGGGTTGGCAAACCTTCGACGAAGTCCCGTTGACAACACCCAAGGCAGAACCTGTCCAGTGTGGCGGCCTCGCCATTACGCCGTTCGGACATCCGTACGTGCTCTCCACCAACCCACCAGCTGTGCTCTATTCCACATGTGATGGCTGGCAGATGGTGCAACTAACCGGCCTGACCGGCACTGAAGCTGCTGGAGCCCTGAGAAGCCCCTACACCTTGGTGTCCCTAACGCCAGATGCCCTTGGGGGCGTCTATGTGGGGTTGTCACTTGGATTTGAGTTGGGGTTTCAGCCGATCTACTTGGCGTATCTCGACAAAACCACCCTCACCGTGCTGCTCAACGGATGGTCTGAAGACGGTAACCATACGGCGTTTGGACATGCGCCTCAGTTTTTCATGCATCACGGCGCCCAATTAGCTGTGGGCAAGTGGCTCGATTTTGAGATCGCCCTGGTGCAACCCGATCTGGACACGGCAACGCAATTTACCGGAGCCTATCCCAGAGTTGATACGCAAACTGACGGCCCTACATCCATCGTTTACGTAGATCACAATCGAGAGCTCTATTTGAACTCGGTTGCCAACAATCAACTTCAGCACCCGGTGGCGTTGGGGACAATTGGACCGATCGAAGGAGAGCGGGGCAGAGTGCCGTGGGATGTGACAACCGATCAGTACGGTACGAGGTATATTCTCTATGAAGACACGACCCAAGGCACTGGCGTGTTGTTGTATCGTTCAGTGGATGCGGCTGGAAAACCGGGAATCGCGCAGATCATTGCGAACAATTTAATCAATGAGCACGGGCTACCGGGCATGCAGACCTATTCGATCGGTACTGATGTATGCGGTCGTCCGGTGATTGCCGCGTTGGTGAGAAATACAGAGTCAATGGAACAAATAACCGGCCCAGGGTTGCCGGTGTTGTCGATAATTGAAGGAAGATAACGATGATCAAGTCAATTGCTGGATTCAAAAAAACAATCGTTCAGAAAAAAAACCGCTCAATAAAGGAGAAGGGGATGTTTAACAGCGGGAAACCATATCAGAGTAATAAATCGGTCGTATTCTCCATAGCCGCGTGCTTAGTGCTGGCCTTGGGATGTGGAAAGACAGTCGAAGAACCTGTATCCGTTGAAACTGAGCAACAAGAATTAACGTTTAAATTCAAAGGATATTCAGACACCGAAGAAACGGTGGACGGTAGCGAGGACTATAATTCGATTTGGACAACTGCCTTGACTTACTGCAATTGGAAAGGTGGTTCTGAAGACGGAAACACCTCCGTTCGGTTTGCCGTGCCACCAACGACATACCCCTTTCCGTACGACTATTTGGGTTATCGCGGATATCTGTGCATGGGTGATTTCTTCATGGAATTGGCTGACGGCGTTTCACCACCCATTATGCACACTGAACCCAATGATGCTACCCGTTCCTCGCAGACGATGCCTGCGAATACGAAACAGATTATTTTCGATACGTTGTGGCCGAATTCGATTGGGTTGAAGATGTCATCTGCAACACTGAAACGGGTTGAGTTTTCGCAATTGGAAACCGCTCATCAAAGGGAGCAGGTCAAGCACATGGCATACGTGGCCTACCAGAAGGCGTTGACCGAAGCGATGAAATTTTTTGTCGATAATGGGGATAATTCGGCACAGCTCAGGCGAATGGGCCTGTATTACATGACCGATGAATGGTTTTCGGAAATCGATGGGGAAAACGCCACTGGCCCAGCACTGATGAAACAGATGATTATGTCGCTGTCTCAGATTCTCCAACAGATCAAGGAGATAAAGATCGAGCTGGCTGAAGAACGTATTGCTGAGGGTATCTTTCGCAACGATACGTGGGGATCCTCGGATTCCCATGGCCGCAAATCCGCATTGAGACATATCTTTGGTACTCTGGAAAAGATAGCGAATACGAGTGACTGGCAAGACAACTGGCGCCCGGTTGAGTTTTCCCTGTTGCCGAGCGGTATGACGACGCCTCCCAGTTTGTCCGTTCAAATCAAGAACGCCACGGCAGTCCTCAAAAACTATCAAGTGGATATTCAATCCTCGTATGAACAAGGCGGTTTGGACTACGCCGTGTTGCTTCAGACGGCTAACGCCGAGTGCGATAACTGCTACTCGGACATCGATGCGCTGGCCTATGATCACGGAACCACCAAATTGGCGCTGTCTGAGGCGGTCAAGTACCTCTACGCGCATATGCTGACGTTTCCCAGGCTCCCCAGCGATAAGGACGGCGTCGAATTCTACGATGTTGGCGCTGAGATGATAAGTTCGCCGAGTTATCATTATATGCGGAAATTCGAGCAGGATTATTGGGGGACCTTTTGGGACGCGACAAACGGTGTGACTGAAGAGACGATTCCGATCACCACGAGGACAGGTATCGTCGCAGCGGCCGAATATTGGGAATCAGTTATTTCCACTGCAAAAAACAGCTTTAATCCGATCGATGGAAATGAAGACCATGCGGATGTGAATTCAATAGATTTACCTACAGAAGCGGCGAGCGTCGAAGGCGAGAAAGTTGGGGATACGTATCCTTCCCCCAGTTTGGCTCACGA
>JANQET010000424.1 GCA_028278265.1 Myxococcota bacterium | reverse complement strand
GAGTCGGCGGTCGGCGACTTCAACAGTGATGATATTCTCGATCTCGCGGTCACCAACAACGGGGGCACCTCGATGAGCCTCTTCTGGGGCAACGGCACCGACGGCGTGGGGAACGGCACCTTTACCTTTCAGACCGAGTATCCGGTGGGCAATGTGCCCGAGGGTATTATCGCGCGCGACCTCAACGAAGACGGCATTCTCGATCTGGCCCTGACGATCACCTCGGATGATCAAATCGGGATTCTGTGGGGTAGGGGAAGCGCCGGCGAGGGTGATGGTACGTTTGACCCTGTGGCGAAATACGACTCGGGCAACGGCACTCGGGATTTGGTGGCCGGGGATTTCAACGAAGACGGTTACCTGGATCTGGCCGTGGCAAATACCTACGGCAACGATTTGTCGATCCATCTGGGCGTGTGTGTGGAGTAGAGGTCGTCTCTACTCGGTGCAGGCGCAGAACCGGGCGTGATCCAGGTGCATCGCATTGTTTGTGGTGTCCGGTGTCCGCTGGATGTGGCACCGTATTTCATCCGACATATCCCGTATCGTGCAGCCCAGACCGTTACCCCCTCCCAGGCCGGTAGAGAAATAACCGGGATCGAAGCCGAATGCGGTACAGACCGCTTTGCACTGCTCATCCGTCCCGCCGCTGCCGGCATAGGAGACAGTGCCGAGCACATCGACCTCGCCGTGATGCAGACAGACATAGGTGCAGGACTGGCCGTAATCGCCGTGATAGAAACAGAAATCTGCGACACCGATCCCTTCGCACGGGGCGCAGTTGTTGGTCGATTCGATACACCAGTTGTTGGTGCAATCGGCATCTTCGTTGCAAGCCACACATCCCGAGTTGTCCGAGGCGCAGACCTGGTAGCCGGTGGTGCATTCGTCACACGGAATATCGGTGCATCCGGTCCCTCCGGTGCACTCCCCGGCCGAGCAGAACGTGTCGAACGTGCAGGCGTCATCGTCGTCACAAGGGGTGTCTGTGTCGTAGATCGCACAATTCCCCGTTCCGTCGCACACCCCGGTGGTGCCACACGTCGACGGATCGGTCTGGGGGCACTCTTCGTCCGGATCGTCGTCTGCCCCAATCAGTGTGCAGATCCCTTCGGCACCGGTCAGGTTGCAGGCGCGACAGGTCCCGACGCAGTCGTTGTCGCAGCAGTATCCGTCGACACAGGGCAGCCCATCACAGACCTCATCCTGGTTGTCCGGCGTGCATTCGATGGGACCGGTGTCGCTGTCCCCGTCGCTGTCCGTATCCGTGTCGGTGTCGCTGTCCCCGTCGCTATCCGTGTCTGTGTCGGTGTCTGCGTCGGTATCTGTATCCGTGTCGCTGTCCCCGTCGCTGTCCGTATCCGTATCCGTATCCGTATCGGTGTCTGTGTCGGCATCTGAGTCGGTATCGGTGTCTCCGTCCGAATCCGCGTCCGTATCGGCATCGGTGTCCCCGTCCGCGTCGCTGTCCGCATCGCTATCTGCATCCGCATCTCCGCCGGTGTCTGTTCCTTCGGTATCGTTTTCCAAATCGTCGGTTTCCTCCTCAAGGGAAACATTGATCGATGCACACCCTAGGCCTGCAAAAACACAGCACGCCAAACTGGCATATAATGAGTGAATATTCATCATTGTGTTGGCCTCTCTTTTTCCTCTTTTTTGTAATATTTTCGGCTAAATATGTAGCTATTGTACAAATTCGACCGAATGCATAAATCCTACCATTTCGTGGAATTTTTTTACAGCCTATTCGTAAATTTTTTCGGGGTTAGGGGGTTGGCTGGAGCGCAGTGTCGTATTGGCGACGGTCCAATCTGAGATGGCGGAGCGGCGGAATCGTCACCAACAGCGTAATGCCAATGACGATCACCGTGGCGATCCATCGGGGCTGACCAGCCGATTTGAGCATCAGCACCCCGCCGATGTTTACCGCCGGCAGGGCGATGATCGCCCCCAGGCTCAAACCGGCCCAGGGGGTGTCGCCGACCGCGCTGCAGGTCACTGCACCGGCCACGAGGGGAACGAACGAACCCAGGGGCACGAGCAGCCACGCGACTGTATCGCCGTCCCAGTCCACGAGGGAGAACTCCCCCGAGCGGAGAAAACCGTAGTAGCCGATCACGAGAAAAGCGATGCCAATAGCGCAGCCGGTTGTGATGAACGCGTGAAAGTAAATGGTGCGCACGATCGCTTCCCGTCGAATCGGCAACAGGGACCAGGCCTTCATCATGTCTTGGGTCCGGGCGCTTCGAACGCTCATCAGGCCGTTGGCCAACATCTTGCTGCCGAACGGACGCAGGGCGACCAGGGCAACCAACTCGGCGATCACCAGCGAGCTGCAGATATATACCGAAAACCGGGGCAGGGAGCTGAACTGATCGACCACCACACAGCCGGCCTGGACGATCAGCAACACGACAATGATCCAGCCGAGGCGTTTGAAGACGAGAGACAGTCGGTCGGTGCGAAATCGTCGGTCCCCTGCCAAACCGGGGCGGGTCAGCACACGGATCGGGTGCCAGTGTCGACGGATGAGCGATGGAATCCGGAATCGTCGGCCGACCAGGAACAGCGCGCCGAGGGTCATCAGTGAGGTCGTGGTGGCAAATCGCACCGTACCCGAGAGAAACCCGGCTGCGCCGGCAGCGGCCAGCACGGCGACAGCTGTGAGCGTTTTGACGAATTGAAGCTGTAGGCCGGCGCTCGGTGAGGCCCACAGAACGAGAAACGGGAGCAGGGCCGTGATGCCCAACACGCTATGTCCGAGATAAGACCACCCGGGCCCGTCCAACAGCGCAAAATGAACCAGCCGGGCAGCAATGATGAAGGGCAGGATGACCAGTACCACCCCGATCACCCGTGCCCGCGGTCCCACCGGCAGTGTGGGCAAGGGGTGACCGTACGGGGTGTCCGGCACTGGTCCGCTCAGCCGCCACCCTCTGGCGCAGGCCGCCGGAATCGCTGTTCCCTGCCACAACCAGAGCAACAGGATGATCGAACCAGTTATCGCGCCGGGTTCACCGAGCGCCACCGGCACCCCCTCCCCCCACGGGCTGGGCCACAACACCTGGCTCATGGCACCAAAGGCGCTCAAGGCGAGCAGGGAGTAGGGATCGCGCATGCAGAAGCTCAAGCGGCTGCGAAAATGTCGCCATAACCCGATCATCCCGCTGCCCCCCAATCCAGCAACGCCTCTTCGAGGGTGCGCTCTTCGCCGACCAGTGCGTCCGTGGCCCCTTGGCGCACGACCTGACCCTTGTTGAGGACGAGCAACCGGTCGGCGATGCGCTGCACGTCGAGCAGCATGTGAGAGCTCACCAGCACGCTTCTCGTGGGATCTCGAACCACATCGAGTACTGAGCGCAGCAGAGTGCGGCGACCGGCCAAGTCCAAGCCCGAGGCGGGTTCGTCCAGCACGAGCAGCTGCGGTTGAAATGCGAGAGCCAGGAGGATCCTCAGCCGAGTTCCCTGGCCTTTCGAGAGTTTTTGTGCCTTTTGGGTTGGATCGAGGTCGAACTGGGCGAGCAGCCGATCGACCAGCCGGGTATCCCAGGTGGGGTAGTAGCCGGAGACCACCTGCAGCAAAGCGCCGATGCGCATGTCGAACACAGGCAGATCGTCGGACATGAAGCCCAACGAGGAGCGCACGAAGGTGGGGTGTGCCCAGGGGTCTCGACCGAAGACCTCTATTTGGCCCGCGTCTACCCGGCGCAGCCCGGCGATGATTTCGAGCAGGGTGGTCTTGCCCGCACCGTTGGGCCCGACCACTCCGATGACCTGTCCGGGAGGCACGGAGAACTGGTTCACCTCGAGGACGAACCGATCCCGCCTCGTCCGCAGCGATTTGATCGTCACCATATCCTTATTCATGATCCGCTCCTCCTTGATTGAGCAATTGGGCAAAGAGCTGCTGCAACTCCCCGTCGGAGAGGCCCAACCGTCTCGCTTTGGCGACCGCTTCTCTGATCACCGTCCGCCCTTGGGCGAGACTCTGCTCGGCCGTGGCATTTTCAAATCCCGCCGAAACATAGGTGCCGTGTCCCTGGCGCCGCACGACAAAACGGGCGTGCTCGAGCTCGGCATAAGCGCGGCGTATGGTGATCAACGAGACCATCAGCTCAGCGGCCAGCTCCCGCACGGACGGCAAACGGGAGTTGGGCGGGAGGTTGCCCGCGCGAATGAGCTCACCGAGCTGGTCCACGATTTGCCGGTAGTACGGGACTCCCGTTGCATCGCTGAGTTGAATACCAATCGATTTGGTCAACACATCTCCCACAGTGTGTATAATCATATGCACACATGCACACCTCGTCAACTGGAACGCTGGTAATGGGTGTCAAAAATGATGGAAACGTAGGATTCAGCTGGGTCGTGGCAGGGCGTGGTGGGAAGCTCAGTCGATCGGATTCAACATTTTGCCGGCGATTTCTTTGAGAAGTTTGGCTGCCACGGCCGCTGTAATGCCTTGGGTATCCCGCAGGGGGTTGAGCTCGACGATATCGGCTCCGACGAGAGGAACGTCGATTTGTTGAATGAAATCAATTACATCTCTCGTGGTCAATCCGCCCGGCTCATAGTGGGAGACGCCGGGGGCGAAGGCGGGATCGAGCACATCCAGATCCAGCGAGAGATAGACCGGTCCGCTGAGCTCGATCCGCGGTTTGCGGTGCCAGCTGCGAGCAAAGATCGTTTCAACTGAAAATCGCGCCATCTGGGCCCGGTGAAAGGGGGTCACATTGCGGATGCCGATCTGGATCAGCCGGCTGGCCAACCGATCCTCCATCACGCGGGTGAACGGGCAGGCGTGGGAATACCTGTTGCCGTTGTACTCATCGTAGAGATCGGGATGAGCGTCCAGGTGAATGACGGTCAATTGGGGATGCCTCTTTGCATAGGCCTTGATGATCGGGTAGCTGATCGAGTGATCCCCTCCGAGGCAGATGGAGCGTGCCTGCTGATCGAGAACGGTGCCGATCATCTGCTCAATGGACTGGTAGCCCTCGATTCCCGAGCTGAGCTGCAAATCCTCGAAGATGGCAAAGCGGAGCTCATCGTTCAAATCGATGCCCCGTTCGGTGCAAAAGGAGGTCGATTCGCAATAGAGGGCCTCGCGAATCCGCGCCGGTGCGAATGCCGCGCCCCGCATGAATGAGGAGAATTCGTCGAACGGAACACCCAGCACGGCTATCTGGCCGGCCTGGAGTGCGCTGAGCAGAGGTGTGCTTGTTGTTTTCATCGCTGAAAGTCTTTCGTCGGTACCCCGTTGGATCGAACCAAAAGACCTATATACTCATGCCGTGTGCTTCTTTTTGTCAACTATTCCTCGAGCGCTTAGTGAAAAAGACCGTAGGCAGCGGCCGGGTCGCTCGGATCGCTTGACTCTGCTATTTGAATCGATTTTACTGGAAGGACGCGGATCAGCATCCACTGGTCGCAGCGGGGTGGGTGGGAGCGAATAACCCGAAAACCGTTTCGGGTCATCGCTTTGTTGTAGAGCGCCTGGACCCGGACGGCAAAGTTGTGGGTCGAGCCCACACTTGGGAGGATGCCGATGAGTAGCTTCAAAGAAGAAGTGGCCGCGGGAATTCCGCGTCAGATTCCACCAATGCCCAAAGAAGAACCGGGGATCAACCACGCCCCGGCGCGTCCCCGGTTACGCGATCCGCGGGATCGGGAGCAGGCGCTGAAGAACGCCCTGCGGTACTTTCCACAAGATCTGCATGCCGAGCTGGCCGAGGAGTTCGCCCGGGAGTTGGCCACGGACGGTCGCATCTACATGCGTCGGTTTAGACCGACCTACGAGATGAAAGCCCGACCCATCGGCGACTATCCGGCCCGCTGCCGCCAGGCCGCCGCGATCATGTTGATGATACAAAACAACCTGGATAAACGGGTGGCCCAACATCCCTACGAGCTGGTGACCTATGGGGGCAATGGGACCGTGTTTCAAAACTGGGCCCAGTACCTCCTCACGATGCAGTATCTCAGCGCGATGACCGAGAAACAGACCCTGGTGCTCTATTCAGGTCATCCCATGGGCCTGTTTCCCTCACACCCGGATGCACCGCGGGTGGTGGTGACCAATGGCATGGTGGTGCCCAACTACAGCAGCCGGGAGGACTACGACCGCCTCTCTGCCCTGGGGGTCACCTCTTACGGGCAGATGACCGCCGGGAGTTTCATGTACATCGGTCCCCAGGGCATTGTGCACGGCACCACGATTACCCTGCTCAATGCGGGTCGGCGGTATCTCGGCCTCGATCCCGGTCAGGGGCTCGAGGGCGAGCTCTACGTGACCTCTGGTCTGGGAGGGATGAGCGGCGCCCAGGGCAAGGCGTCGGTGATTGCCGGCGCGGTGGGGGTGATCGCCGAGATCAATCCCAAGGCGTTGAAGACCCGACACGAACAGGGGTGGATCGATGAGGTGGCCACCGATTTGGATCGCCTCATCCGGCGCATCGCCCAGGCCAAGGCTGAGAAGAAACCGGTGGCTATCGGCTACCTGGGCAATGTGGTCGATCTCTGGGAGCGGCTGGCCCAAGAATCGATCGAAGTCGAATTGGGCTCGGATCAAACCTCGCTCCACATCCCGTTTACCGGCGGGTACTACCCCGCGGGACTGACCCTCGAAGCGTCCAATCGGATGATGGTGGAAGATCCGGCCGGATTCAAAGAGCAGGTTCACGAATCGCTGCGCCGGCAGGTCAAGGCGATCACCACCCTGACCGATCGGGGCATGTCGTTTTGGGATTATGGCAATGCGTTTCTGCTCGAAGCGTCCCGCGCTCGGGCCGAGGGCATCGTCAAGCCCGACGGGTCTTTTGTCTATCCCTCTTATGTCGAAGATATTATGGGGCCAATGTGCTTTGACTACGGTTTCGGCCCATTTCGCTGGGTCTGTACCTCGGGGGATCCCGCCGATCTGGCGGTCACCGATCAACTGGCAGCATCGATTCTCGAGGAGATGGCCGCCACAGCTGACGCCCGGGTCAAGCAGCAGATGCTCGACAATGCCCACTGGATTCGCCAGGCCGGTCAGAACGAGATGGTCGTCGGTTCCCAGGCGCGCATCCTCTACGCGGATCGCCAGGGACGGGTCGATATAGCGCTGGCCTTCAACCAGGCGGTCGCGGACGGCCGGTTGCGCGGGCCGGTGGTGCTCGGTCGCGACCACCACGATGTCTCCGGTACCGACTCCCCCTATCGGGAAACCGCCAACATTTACGATGGCTCGATGTTTTGCGCCGATATGGCGGTGCATAATTTTGTCGGCGATGCGTTTCGGGGCGCCACTTGGGTCTCGTTGCACAACGGGGGCGGTGTCGGTTGGGGCGAGGCCCTCAACGGCGGATTCGGCATGGTGC
>JANQET010000251.1 GCA_028278265.1 Myxococcota bacterium | reverse complement strand
GCCACGCCGCTGAAGGGGTTCGTTTCCCTGGTCGGCAGTGGCCCGGGAGACCCCGGTCTGCTCACCGTGCGGGGCCGCCAATGTCTGATGGAAGCGGACGCGGTGGTCTACGACAACCTGGCTGCCACGGCACTGCCCTGCGATTTGCCGCCCCAGGTTGAGCTGCACTGTGTGGGCAAGCGCGCCGGGCATCATCCCGTGCCCCAACAGGAGATCCAAGCGCTACTGGTGCGCCTGGCCGGGCGGGGCAAGCGAGTGGTGCGGCTCAAAGGTGGAGATCCCTATGTGTTCGGCAGGGGAGGGGAGGAGGCTGAAGAGTTGGTTGAACACGGCATTCCGTTCGAGGTGGTTCCCTGTGTGACCGCGGGGGTTGCGGTGTCCGCCTATGCCGGGATACCGGTGACCCACCGGGGGGAGGTGGTGCGGGTGACTCTGGTGACCGCCCATGAGAGCAAGAAGACGGACGGGCCCCAAGTGCGGTGGGATCTGCTCGCTCAGGATCCCCACGCCACCATTTTGGGCTACATGGGGGTGACCAGCCTGCCGCAAGTGGCCAAGAAGTTGATCGATGCGGGCATGGATCCCAACACGCCGGCAGCGATGATCCAACGGGGCACCACCTCGGCGCAGCGCACGGTGAAGAGTACCATCGTCGATCTGCACGCAGCTGTCGAGGAGGCGGGTATCAAACCCCCCGCCCTGTTCGCCATCGGTCCGCCGGTGGCCAAGGCTAAAAATCTGGATTGGTTTGAAACACAACCCCTGTTCGGCGAACGACTGGTCATTCCCGCATCTGCCCAAGACGTGGCACGTCTGCTGTCCCGTCAAGGCGCACAGCTGGTTGAGGTCCCCCTGCCGACCTCTCCGGCGGCCAAGGTGGTGATGAACGCCCTGCCCCTGACCGGCTGTGTCGTGGAAACCCCGGAGCAAGTCGATGCCCTCGAGGAGGATCGCCACGGACCGAGCTGGGGCTCACAGGTGATTGCCTGGTGTACCAGTGCCAAAGCCGCCCAGCGAGCGCGCGACCTGGGTTGGCCGGCTGTGGAACAGATCGACGGGGACCAGCAACTGGTGCAACAGATCGCCCAAAAAGGGGCGGGCGCGACGAGAACCCAACGACCCTCCTGAGCCAGTGCTTTGTAAGGTAAACCAACGCTACCGTTTGGGATCCAACCAATTCATAAGCTTGCCGAGAAAACCGGTTGGGTAAATTGCTTTTCTTCCCACCAAAATAATTGGAACAAATTGTCGTTCTCTCTCTACTAGTTTTTTGTAGAAGGAGGTAACCACATGCTCAGACTCGTGCTTTGTATCAGCGTGGTCGTGCCCATGATGATGGGGGTTCAGGCGCCGGGATGTGACATGACCACAAACGACGAGGTCACCAATCCCAAAGCGATTTTCATCGGGGATTCCATCTTTGATCTCAGCGGCAAGATTTCGGATCATCTGGAGGTGCTCTCCGGCGAACAGTATCGGGACTACGCGGTCAGCCTGGAGGAAATAGCCGATATCATCGCTCAGTACGAGAGGGCCAAAACCGAAGATCCCGAGATTCGCACGGTGATCATGGACGGCGGGGGAAACGATGTGTTGATGGGATACGAGGAGCAGTGCAGCAACGGTGTTTCAGCTGAATGCGAGGCGATCATCGCCTATGTCAAAACCGAGTTGGACGGGCTGCTCGCGACGATGAACGCCGACGGGGTGAAACATGTCGTGTTCCTGGAGTACTACCATCTCAAAGGGGACAAGGCGAAGCTCAATCAGGCCGTGGATTACTTGGACGAACAACTGGCGCTCAGCTGCAGTGAGGCGGCAATCGATTGTTACTTTGTCGAATGTCGCACCGCATTCGAGGGCCACCCCGAGTACATCAACGACGACAACGTCCATCCATCTGATCCCGGCTCTGAGGTACTGGTCGAGTTGATCTGGGCGGTGATGGTTGAAAATGATATCGAACAGAATGAAGACGATACGGATCTGGACACCGACACCGGCGGAGATGGGGACGGCGATAGTGACAGTGATGGTGATAGCGACGGCGATACGGATGGGGACAGCGATGGGGACGGGGACGCCGATGGGGACAGTGACAGCGATAGCGACACTGACGAGGAACCCGGTGGCGATGATGACGATGACGCCGGCGCCTCTGCGGACGGGGAATCCTGTTCCTGTCGCGCGGTGGGCGACAGCTCTACCGGCCGGTTTTCCTGGCTCAACAGTTTGTTCTAATCGAGGCGAATCCGCTCGATTCGTCGTCGTGGGCTACTCGATGATGATGTCTCCGGCACACACCCCGATTTCGTAGAAGAGATAGACCAATATCCACTCTTGGGGGGCGGGGATGGCGGAGATGCCGTGGGTCACGTGGTAGTTGGAGTAGAATACCTTGCCGCAGTCGTAGGGGTAGGTGAAGGTGAGCAGTTGGCCCGGATTGGCCTGCACGTCCTCGACCCAGACCGTGGGGATCACCGGTCCTTCGATGTCCCAGGTCCCGTCCGGATTGACCACCACCCCATGACCGTCGTAGGCCGTATCGGAGATGGACTCCACCTCGGCCCACAGCTCCGCAATCTGGAAATCCTCCGGATCCTCGTCCGGGATGATCACTTCGAGCCAATCGCGCATCTGGTCGTCCAGTATTTTCGCAGCGGAGTCCCATGAGGAGGTGGTCTTGCCCGGGCTGACGATGGTGTCGTCTCCGACGAAATCGATCACGTCGGGGAAGGTTATTTCGGCCCAGTGTCCGGCCCAGCAACTGCTGTAGAGCTTGCCCCCGTCCGAAACGTATTGCACCAGCATTTCCTTGTAGGGAATGTGATCGAGATCGGTGCAGGTGCAGGGGAAGAACACCATGTGATACTTATTCAATGTCTCCTGGCTGGCAAATAGATCCTCAGGAGGACCTACCACGTCGGGGTTGATCGCGATATTGTCGTACATGTCGAATTGGGCCGTACCCTCGACCAGCTGCCCATTGGCGTCCAACTCGGCCAGCCCCATTCGGCCCAACAATATCTCGGGCTTGTCGAAACTATTCAGCAGCACCGCGTAGTTGGGGATGCGATCCATTCCGTCCGCGGTACTCTTGCCCGGCAACATGGTGGTCTCTTCGGGAATCTCCTGTTCGGCCGGAGTAGGGGTGATAGTGATCTCCCGCTGGCGTTGAAAGAAGCCCTTTCTGCTGACGATGTTGATCGTACCCACCGGGGCTTTCTCGATCCGCCAGGTGCCGTCCGGATTGGTCAGGGCGAACCTGCCTTCTTGCACCTCATCGCATTCGTAGCAATAGGCGTTGTCCGGAATGATCGAGCCGTTCCCGTTGGTGAGGTAGACCAGCGCTCCGGCGATCGGAAAACCAGAGGCCGATTTGACAATCCCGTAAATAGCCACGGATTCGTCCGGGTCGGTGTCCCCGTCCGAATCGCTGTCCGAATCGGTATCCCCGTCTGCATCGCTGTCCGAATCGGCATCGGCATCCGCATCGGAATCGGCGTCCCCGTCGGTGTCGGTGTCGGCGTCCCCGTCCACGTCGGTGTCCGCATCCGTGTCTGCGTCCCCATCTGCGTCCGAATCTGCATCAGTGTCGGCATCCCCATCCGCATCGGTGTCCGCGTCTGCCGCGCCGTTATCGATGGGATGATCGTTGACAGGGGTCGCGGTTTCACACATGGCAAAGGCAAACGCCACCGAAATCGTCAGGACCAGCGTCCAAACTGTTGTCAGCCGTTTCATTCTGTTCTCCTTAGTAGAGATGCTTATTGCTGCGACTTATAAATCGCTATCTTACCTGTTAGCACTAATTACCGAATTTCGTCAATGGTGATAGTTCGACCTCTGACCCACGTGAGCCGTAGTTCTCGGCGTGAAAGGACTGTTCAGTGACAATTGGAAGAAGGGAATGGGAACCGATTCGCTGTGAGATTAAATTAATACGACGAACAAATTAATTGAGGTAATACCCCAATCTAGCCTGAACTCATTGAGATATTAAGATCCTACCTGTGAGGCTGGATTACTCAATAATGATGGAGTTGCAGGTATCCAGAATCACCTGAGCCAGGGAGGTGGTCAGCATCTCAGCCATTTCATCTGCAATCTGATCCGGCGACAGGTTGTCATTGGGCAGATTGCCGATCACGTAGGGTGTGGTCAGACCATCGAGAAAATAGCGAATGGGTCTAGGCTCACTGCCGCAGAGATCCGGATTGGTGAAGCCGCCGGCCACGATACAGTCGAGACCCCCGCAGCTCGACTTGAACGTTTTCAAGCGGTCGAGCATCTCCTCGCCCCCGTTTCCACCGTCGATTTCGAGGGGGGTCTGATCCGGCTCGTCCTGCATGAAGAACACCACCAGCACAGTGCCCACATCCCGGAAAAACCCTCCATTGGTCGCGTTGTTCGATTCGTGAACCGCCCAGCCGGCCGGTGCGGTGAGCATCTCGATATTCGAGCCCCCTTCGCCGATCGCCGAGGCAGCAGCAAACCAGTCTTTGAGCTTGTCGAATTCCGAGTCAGGGGCATCCAAATCGATACTAAAATAGACCTCCTGACCGGCGGGCTGGTACAACCGTCCTTGGGCGCCGTTGCGCCCGGTGTCCGTTTGATCAGGGGTCACGTAGTAAAAATACTCGTCCCCTTCGTCTCCCATGAAGGTACACCCATCCGGACCGGCTGAAGAGTTGCCTGAGCTGGAATGCTTCATCTCGGTGCTGGTAACCCCCACGTGCACATTGGTTTCACCGGGGAGGGCCTCTTTGAGGGAGTCGGCAAATCGGGGAAAGGCCAACCCCAACCCCTGTTGATACCCGGACATGGATCCCGAGTTGTCAATCACGAACAACAGGTCGACATCACAGGTTTTATCGGTATCCGAATCAGAATCGGCATCTGAGTCTGCGTCCGAGTCTGCGTCCGAGTCGGCGTCGCTGTCTGAGTCGGTATCTGAGTCCGAATCCGAATCCGCGTCGCTATCTGAATCCGAATCTGCATCACTATCCGAATCCGAGTCGGCGTCGCTATCCGAATCCGCGTCCGAATCGGCATCCGTGTCCGCATCCCCATCCGCGTCCCCATCTCCATCCGAGTCGGTATCCGCGTCTCCGTCCCCCTGTCCGTCAGGGATTCTCGCGCTGTCTTCGCAGCCGATCAGAGACCACACCAACAGCGTTGTGAGCGCATAAAAGGCGATTCGATTCATGGGGGTTCTCCTTTTGTGTGCATAACTAAACATGATTGTTTAATTATATGGGTTATGTGTACTGGTTGGATAAAAATGGGGGGAAAATGTTTTCTTTTTTACAATAACAGTCAGCTGGATACCGGGGAGCGCGAGCCCTTAGATACTACATAATATCTAGGGTTTTCTGCCGATGACGGCGAATTCGTTGGAGGCGGGATCGAATGTGGCTCCGGCGACGTCCCCCAGGCTAGATTCGATTTCGAACCCCGCTGTGGTGAATTCCGCTTCCAGTGTTTGCAGATCGAAATGCTGCAACCAGTTGTAGACGACCCGTGTCCGCTCGGCTTCAACAATCGTGTATTTGTCCAGGACCACCTTTTCTTTCGGATATTTCAAAGTACAGAGGAAGCCGTAGTACTTGGCGGGCGACCAGAAGCCGTCGAGAAGATTCGGTTCAAATGAAATGCTCTCCCGGCGCCGGTCAAAAGCATTCAGGGAATAGACGTCCAGCAGCACCGCGCCGCCGGTGTTCAGAAGTGTGTGGAACTTGGACAACAACTGCTGTCGTTGGGTAGGGCCGAGGGCGCAGTAGTCACACATAATCATCGTGATCAGATCGTAGCGATCCCCGGTGGTAAATGTGAGATAATCCTGGTTGACGTAGTTGATGCGCAGCTGTTCTGAAGCGGCAACTCGGCGGGCGTGCCCGAGGGAGTTCGATGAGAAATCCACCCCGGTCACTTGCGCGCCCAACCTGGCGAAACGGGTGGTGTAGAGCCCGGGACCGCAACCGAAATCAGCGACTCGGGTCTGGCTGCCGATATTGAAATGGGAACCGATCCAGGACGCGGAGCGATCGATGAATGCCCCCCTGCGCGAGGAGACATCTATTTCCCCATCCAGATGATAGGCCAACATCTTTTTGGAGGTGTGCGGATCAGTCCACAATTCAGCAGCGGTATAGAATTCGAACGGGGCCGGCCGGTGGGTTATCGTTTCGAGCTGGTCGAACATCTGGACAAATCTCCTTGATCGCCGTGCGGTGCGTGTCATCCGGTGCAAGCGTTTTCGCCGGGATGTACTCGCGTCAATGGTGTAGCGATCGACGGGGCGGTGCGCAAGTGAATTCGACGGTCGAGGAGGGCCAAGAGGCTCATAAGGTTCGTCGTAAAAACCGATGACGCTCTTGACGCCCTTTGGAGGTCTGCCCTACTCTACGGAGTCGCCAAGGCCGACAGGGAAGGGCTCTGTTACTCCTGTATCGTGGACGTTTCATAGTGTTAGTTGTTATTATAAAATGACCCGCTTGGCCAATTCACCCGCTTCGACGATACTTCAGCAGACCACCTTGGTTGGCAGGCTGAAGCATCCCATCGCGCTGCTCGCCTTGATCTTGCTCACGTCGTTCATACTGAATTTTTCGAACAACGATTTCCCGCTGGAGTACCACGCCGATGAGTCGGGGAAAACCAAATTCATCTTGGGCGGCGAGGCCTATTACAAGCATCCGCTGCTGATGATCCGAGTCAATCAATTGGTCAATCTATTGACTCGTTTTACCTCCCCGCAGGACGTCGCCGTGTTGGGACGAACGGTTTCCGCCGTGTTTGGCGTGCTCGTTGTTGTGGGGACCTTTCTCTTTTCGGCGATGATTATCGGTCACTACCGAGCGTTGCTCGTCGCTCTGGCCGTTGCCGTGTCGCCAATCGTGGTGGTCCACTCTCACTATTTGAAGGAGGACATCATCCTCACCGCCTGCTGCTGCGCTACTCTTTACGCGTGCCTGCGGTTAATCGAGAGCTGTACCTCGAAGAACACAATTCTGCTGGGGATATGTGCCGGCTTCGCTTTTTCGGCCAAATATGTCGCGGTGTTGTTCGTTCCCCTGTTTCTCCTGGTACCTCTACTGGCCAAATTGGAGAACAAGAAGGCCGTCTACCGCTCGATCGGGATCGCTCTGGCCATTGCCTGCGGTCTATTCTTGTTGATCAACCACACACTCCTGTTCGAGTTTGCCAAGTTTCAGTCCGGCATTTCGTACGAGGTCGAACACGTCACCAGCGGGCACACCGGGATCGCCATCTCGCCGCTGGAGTATTTCTTTTGCTTCCATTTGCTTCACAGCATCGTCCCCAGCATCACCTGGTTCGTGACCGTACCGGCGATTTTCTACATCATCGTGAGTCTCGTGGGCTGGAAACGAACCTGTCGGAAAGACAAGGTACTCGTAGCCTATGTGCTGTTGTTCTACTTCGTGGTCGAGAGCTCGCCGATGAAGAGTTATCCGGGCTATGTCCGGTATGTGGCGCCGATGATCCCGGTGCTGTGCTACTTCGCATTTCATGGGGTTCTCCGGCTGGTGCGCTATGTGGGGAAAACGAACAGAGAGGGCCGCTATGCGGCTGTTCTGTTCTGCCTGTGTCTGCTGTATCCGATGTACGACTCTGCGATGCTCGTCTATTACATGAACCGCGACACCAGGGCTGAGCTCGCTCATTTTCTGCAAGAAAATCCGGGGATCAGCTATGGTGAGCAATACTCGAAGCTCGGTCGCGAGACCCGCTTTTTGGCATCGCTGAGAAATAAAGCAAAGCTTCCGCCGGATACGAAGTATCTATTGGCCAGCAGCTTCGTCTATCAGCGGTTTTTAAACGCGGCGAAACGGAATAATCCGTCGGGCCGAATCAAGAAACGGGCGAGGTTTTACCACGCGCTGTTCGAGCATACCCACATCGTCTTCGAGCCCCGGCACCGGAGCTACGCCTTCACCAACCCCGTCATCCGGGTGATTGAAGTCCCCGAGCTCGTCCGAGAAGGGGTCTTCGACAGTCCGGAGCTCCGCCTTCGCTTTAAATCGGATTAGCCCGCCGTAAAACGGGTTCGCTTCGGCCTCAACCGGGTCCCGAGTGAGCATTGAATGGCCAGTCTATCGTCAGTTTCATCACGACCGCGCTCATTGGGCACAGGGTGGAGAACTCTTCCGAGCGCCGGATTTCGGGGGGCACCGACTCCCGGGGCACCGGTACGAACCCGAACCGTGCAAAAAAACGGTCTGCGGGCAAGGTG
>JANQET010000400.1 GCA_028278265.1 Myxococcota bacterium | reverse complement strand
CGAGGTGGAGAATGTATGGCTGCAGTTGGCCGGGGATGCCATCTGGCCCGCTCGTCAGGGAACCACCCCGGCGGGCAACACCCTTGCCATTGAAGGCTTACCGGACGGTGACTACCTGATCTGGGCGGCAGCGGCAGGGCTGACCCACGTTTCGACCAAACCGATCCGGGTCGAGTCGGCGAAAAAAAACACCGCACTGACCGTGCAACTGAGTCCCTCCCACCGCTCTGTGGTGACGGTGCACAACCGCGTGGATCGCGCCCCGGTCAAAGGGGCAGTCCTCGCGGTCGAGGTGGGGGAAAACCCGTTGCTGCGCAAGGTAGTGTCCACTGATGCCGAGGGTGCGGCCGTGTTCGACGATCTTCCCGCTGGCCTCCATCGGTTGATCATCACCGCAACCGGATTTGTCGACGGACCGCCGCTCCTCTTTCGCAGCGGTGAGCCGGTGACCGCAACAGTCGAACCGGGTTCGGTAGTCGCCGGCGTGGTGCAGGATACCGCGGGCAGGCCAATCCCCCGCGCGCAACTATGGGTCGATCGCAAAATGGGACGTCAGGGAACAACGGCGGTCACGCGAGGCTTTGGCCAATTGTTTCTCCGACGGGTCGTCGACGAGCTGAACCGCGGCTGGCCCCTGCTCTACGAGGGAGCCGAACAGCGACGCCTCGTCGGCCCCCTCACCATCCCCCTGCCGACCGGAACCCAAACCGAGGGACCGGCGCAAGCGGCGAGACCCAGGAGCTGGCTGCCCACTGATCGCCAGGGCCGCTTCTCTCTCGACGGCATCCCATCCGGTCAAATCGTGGTCCGCGCCTCCCACCCGGACTATGTCATCGCCACCCCGTCCGAAGCGACGGTGGGCGCTCAGAGCGCTGTCAACGGATTGGTGGTGCGCATGCAACCCGGCGCATCGGTGGAGATCCGAACCCTGGATGAACGGGGGTATCCCCTCCGTGGGGTTTCGCTGGCAGCCTACGACGACCAGCAAAAATCCCTCGCCAGCGCGATCAGCGGCACCGACGGTTTTGCCACCCTCAGCGGGCTGCCCCGATCGTTTCGGCTCGAAGCGACGCTTGAGGGTCGGGTACCCGCAACGACCAAGCTGCATGGACGACCGGGCGCTCGCCACAGCGTGGAGTTGACCCTTCCCTACGCCGATCGCACCCTGAGCGGCCGGGTGCTCGACGCCAACGGTTGGGGGATAGGCCAGGTGCAGATCACGGCGCGCGCCACCACCAAAGCCCTGCTCCAAACCCTCACCGGGGTCTCCAATGACGACGGCACCTTCACCCTCGAGGGGGCTGGTTCGCGGGGCTACAATATCGTGGCCGACGGTGCGGAAAAGGGGCGCGCCCAGCTGGTCGACGTGTCCTTTCGGGACGAACTGAAACTGGTATTGGACACCAGCGAGGCCAAAGCAGCGGGGGATCGCGGCACTCCGGCGGGGGCTATCGCTGCGGGACCCCAGTTGGTCGAGCCGGACTATCCCCTCGATTTCGGCGAGCCGAGTCAACCGCAAGAGCCGTTGACCGAGGGCAGTGTGCAGACCGAATTCGGCACCGCGGACACCCTTCGGGTGACCGGACCGCCACCGGGCCGGGGCGGCCTGCCGATTGCGATCAAGAGCCGACAGGGTCGGTTAATCGTCGCCCATGTCCAGGCCGGCTCACCGGTGGCCGCCGCCGGATTGAGCAAGGGAGATCGCATCCTGGCCATCGACGGCAAACCGGTCAGCCGACCGGTCGAAGCGCGTCAGGCGCTGCTCGGACCGATCGGCAGCGTGATCATGATCCAAGTTGAGAATGCGCAGGAGCAGTTCACCGTGGTGGTACAGCGGGTCCGCGTGAAGTGACAAGGGTAGCCACGAGGGCTACCCCTACATTTACACCACGCTCAGTCGGCTGAGTAAGGAGAACATGGCGATATGGCCGCTCTGTTCAGCGACCAGCACTGCGCAGGAGGGATCGACCTGGAGCAAATCGGGCACCGGGGCGTCTTGGCCCAACGAGTGTATCAATGAACCGTCCTCTGGGTGCACCACATACACTGTGTCCGCGGGCACGAACAATGCGCCGCCGCGCAACACCGGCTTGAGGTTTGTCGGTACATCTTCAGAGACCGTCGGGCCCAACACTGCGCACCACTTCTCCTTGCCGTCCTGCGCGTCGAACGAGCGCACCATTCCGCCGGCAGAGTTGACCACGAAACTGTTTTCCAAGGCCATCAGCGCGCACGATTCGGCCCACCCGGCGCAGTTTTTGCGAAACAGGGGTTCCCCGGTGTCCACATCCAGGGCCACCAACTCGTGCCGATTGCCGTTGCGCACCGGCACCAACATCGAGCGGTGGGCAATCAGCGGCACAGTCAGCGCCCCGCCGTGCAACGGAGTCTCCCACTTGACCTCTCCACTGTAGGCATCGAAAGCAAACACCCGGCCCTCGGGCCGGCCGGGTCGACCGCCGGCGAGCAATACGGTGTCGCCGCAGATCGCCGGTGGGGTCATGAACTTGGTCCGCTCGGCGTAGCGCCAGACCAGGGATCCGTCCTCGATATCCACCGCGTTGAAGTGGCTGTCGCAACTCGTGACGTAGAGCAACCGGCCCCGTCTCCTCAGGGCAAAGCGCCCCCCCCGGGAGGTGGTGAAGCGCCAGCGCAACTCACCGGTTCGCGGATCGATGGCCACCAGCCGGCGCTCCTGCTCGGCAGTGATAATCACGCCGGGCGCCGGTCCCTGTTCGGCGACGAGCAACACCGGTGCACCCCCTGAGCGGGGTTCGAGGGTGGCACGCCAGCGGAGCACACCACAGGCGAGATCAATCAGGTCGATTTGTCCGCTGGGAGCGGCGCGAACCAGCGCGTCCCGTCCCACCGGGGCCATCCGGGCGTCCAGGCTGTCCAACTCCCGTCGCCAGATCACCTCGCCATCTTCGGCGCCCAAGCCGATCAGTGCCTCGCCGTTGGACAACAACACGAGATCCTTGAGCAACATCGCGTTGCTCAGATTCAGTCCCTCCACCTCCACACGCCAGCGCTCGTCAAAGCGCAGTCGGCTGGTTCGACGACACACGTTGGACGCGTGGGCTGTCGAGGTCGGTTCGGTCGGTTGGCGATATCTTTCCGTATGGGGATTGATCACCGCCCCTTGGCGCTGGGCTTTGGACCATTCGGTCAACGCCTTGACCTCCCGGCCAATCGATTCCAATCGCAGATTGCGCCGGTGAGCCGGATTGACTTGCACGATGAGCCGCCGCAGCTCGCGGGCCACCCCCAACACCGCATCAGCGTACTCCCAAGGGGTCAAATCGTTGAGCTGGGCGATCGCATCTTCCCGGGTGCTGTCGGCCAGGCTCACGGTCAGCCCATCTTGGCGATCCAATTGAATTCCCACGACCAGACGCTCCGCAACCCAGCGCACGCCGATGGGCCGTCCCTCCTCCCAGGCCTCCAACAACTGGCGAACCGAGGAGAGCAGGCATTCGATCTGCAGCACCAAGTACCCCTCACTGAGCACGAGGCGTCGGTCCCGCGCGTGCAGGACGAGGGTGCCGGTAAACAATAGGGCATAAAGATCGTACCCCGATAGTCGGGTGGGCAGTAATAAATCGGTTTGCGAGGCGGCGAACTTGAACCCAAAGGAGAACCCCTTGGTGGTGCGCGGGTGCTGCCACCGAGTGCTCAACAGGCTCGTCGGTTCGTCCCCCGGATCGGGCTGGGGTAACCGACGCGCTTGTAACAACCGTTCGATCCGTTTGCGGGCATCGACCAGATCGACGATCAAGGGATCATCGGTTGCCTGAGGGGTCAAATCCTGGGCCAGCTGCTCCAACTCGACCGCCGATGCGACAACCCCTCGGGCCAAGTTCTCAAACGAGACCTGTCGATCTTTGACCACGATCAGGGGTTTTGTTCCCCCCCGGTAAAACGTGAGGTAAACCCGGGTCCCGATGCGCTGCATGACCAGCTCCCAGGGCCCTTCGTAAAAGCTGACACCGGTGAGGGACTCGCCGCCGGCCAGTTTTTCCACAGCGTGCAGCAGATCCCGCACCAAGTAGAAGACAGAATCTTCCTCGGTCCGCTTGGAGATATTGGTGCCACCGACCACGATGTCGACCACATCGCGAACCTGCCCAAAATCAATCCCCTCGTCTGTTCGCACGATCGCCCGGTGCAGCCTTTTTTTCTGGCCGGTCCGCACGCTGTCGCCGAACACGATTTTAAAAACGTCGCTGCTTCGCATCATCTAGTACTGGCGTCTCCCCAAAGGAAAACCACGCCCGATCCCGTACCGGGCGATCGGCAACACACCTGAGTGCGCTGCGCCGAGGGCAATTGTAGCGCGCCGCCCCATCAGACTGCAATTTCTTGGTCCCTCGGGGCACAAAGAGAGCATCTTCGAGGGGTTAGAAGTCCTCTTCGCCCCAGACGATGGCGCGGAAACTCTTGATTTCGGTTTGGGGGTCTTTCCAGCAGCCCTGGGGCAGCCCCGCCTTGCGGCAGGTGTGATCCAAAAACTGCTCCCGATCCCATTTCCACTCCACCGGTACCTGGGGCAGCAGCAGCCCGGAACGCCCCCCGCGGGACATAATCAGGCCGTGGGTTCCCACCACGACCGCGTCCGGTTTGATCGGCTCGGGTGCGGTGAGCACAGAGATCTCGTAGGACAAATCGTCGAGCTCCTCTGGGGTGACCGGGTTGAAGCGCGTATCGTGCACAGCTGCTGACCGCGCCACCTCGGAGATGCATTTGAACAGGGGCAGTCGGGCGATCACATGACCGATACAGCCCCTCAGTCGGCCCCTTTTTTTCAACGTGACAAAGGCGGCTCCGTCAGCGGCCAACAGATTCGAAGCGGGTTTGGGCGCGGAAAAATCCTCTCCGCGCGCTGCGGCGGCAACAGCTTGTTTGGCCAACTCCATCAGGGCTCGGCGATCCGCCGCGGAATACGGCCCGAAATCGTGCTCTGCGCT
>JANQET010000358.1 GCA_028278265.1 Myxococcota bacterium | reverse complement strand
CATCGCTTTTGCCATGCGCTTCATTCGCAATCCCCAGTCCATGGCGGCTATTGGGGTCGTCCTGCTCGCAGCGTGGTTCGGTCCCCGCCTGTATCGTCTTCTGCGACGGCGCAACAAACGACCCAAAAAGTGAGGAGAACCATGAGCATACCAGCCAGTCGTCCGTCCAATTTTGAAACACTGACCTGCACCATTTGCGGTGCAATCCACGACCCCGGGGTTGTACAGACGATCTGCACCGAGCCGGACTGCCACGGTCCGTTGGCGGCTCGGTACGCCCTCGAACCGACACCGCGTCCTTCAGCAGCACAGCTCGCCGAATTGCCCCGCACGGCGTGGCGCTTTCCTCAACTGATGCCGATTACCGACGAGACAAAGATAATCACTCTACACGAGGGCTGCACCCCGTTGATTCCGGCGACACGGCTCTGCGCCGCTTCCGGGTTGAACTCCCTGTGGATTAAGGATGAGTCCGGCAACCCGACCGGCTCGTTCAAAGCGAGGGGCCTGACCGCCGCGGTGACCAAGGCCCTGGAGCTGGGCGCCCAGGCGATTGCCCTGCCCACCGCCGGAAATGCCGGTGGTGCCGCCGCTGCCTATGCGGCCAAAGCGGGAATGGAATGCGTGGTGGTGATGCCGGTGGACACACCGCAGATTTTCAAGACCGAAGTCAAGGCGTTCGGCGGGACATTGATCGAGTATGAAGGACTGATCGATGAATGCGGCAAGGTGATCGCCGAGCAGAAAGAAGAGAAGAACTGGTACGACGTCTCGACCCTCAAGGAACCCTACCGGGTGGAGGGCAAGAAAACCCTGGGCTTCGAGATCGCCGAGCAGCTCGACTGGACCCTACCAGATGCGGTGATCTACCCCACCGGCGGCGGCACCGGTCTGGTCGGCATGTGGAAGGCCTGGGCCGAGCTGGAGGCCCTGGGGTGGATCGGCTCCCATCGACCCAAAATGTATGCGGTTCAGGCTGAAGGTTGTGCTCCGGTGGTCACCGCCTTTACCCAGGGGGCCGAGCGCTGTCAGCGGGTCGAAAACGCCACCACCTACGCCTCGGGACTACGGGTGCCCTGCCCCTTTGCCGATCGCTGGATCCTCGAAGTGCTCCGCCGCTCCGAAGGGGGGGCGGTAGCGCTGACCGAAAAACAGATCCAAGAGGGCCAATCAGAGCTCGCCCGACTCGAAGGCATCTTCGCCGCGCCAGAGGGAGGCGCCGCCTGGGCCGGTGTGAAAGTACTGCAAGAACGCGGCGAAATCTCCCCCGACACCCGAGTGGTCGTGGTCAATACCGGCTCCGGCTACAAGTACTGTTGAGCAACAACACCTTCCTGTCACGAGGATTGTCGCATGAGAATCGGTTTGTCTTTCCTGGTGCTCGGCACGCTGACTTTCCTGGCGGTGGGATGCGGGACACCGACCCGTTCTCAACCGATCCGTTTCGGTACATCAGACGGGGATTCACTGAAAGCCGAGGGACTGGACAACTGTGGCCGAAGCAGCGGCGTGATCCAGCTGGATCCCTCCGAGCCGCTGGTTATTCTGGTCCATGGCTGCAACTCCTCGAGTGGACGATTTCGAGCGCTGGCAGGGGTTTTCGAGGCACACCGACAACAGGCCATTTGTTTCACCTATGACGACCGGGCCAGTCTGGAAGTGAGCTCAGAGCGATTGATCCGGGCCATCAACGCCTTGCGATCGCGAATGAAAAACGACCATCTGACCGTGCTCGGGCATAGCCAAGGGGGGTTGGTGACGCGCCGTGCCTTAGTCCGCAACCGGTCCGACGAGATCCCGCCGGCCCGGGGATTTCGCTTTCGCGTCGTTACGGTGTCATCCCCGTTCAACGGGATTGCCGCGTCGTCCCACTGTTCTCTCACCGGTCTGCACGTGGCCAGCCTGGGCATCTCAGCACTGTTGTGCCGGTTTATCGCCGGTGCCAAATGGCGAGAAATCCATGCCGAAGCGGCGTTTATGCGTCATCCCGGCGGTCTGAGCCCCGAGGTCTTCATTCATCTGAAGGTGGTCACCGATGAGCGGCACACCTGCCGGGTATTTGATGAAAAAGGATTGTGTGTGGAAGACGATTTTGTGTTCAGCATCGAGGAGCAATATCATCCCACTGTCGATCGAGACCGCCGCACCCACAATGTTGAGGTCAACGCGGGACATGTCGAGATCGTCGGCGATGGTGAGACTGCCCCGCTCAAGCTGTTGAGTGTATTGGAGCAAAATGGGGTGCTGGCCCCCGTACCAGTGGTGGATCGGGCGTCAGTGGCGCGGCAGATCGCAGAGATCTACAGACGGTTTTAGCCCCTGACAATCGCTTCAATCGCATCAGATACTCTGAAAATAGCGCGCGGTTGGCGTTGAGTGGCCGTGTTGGGGGAGCAAAACGGGACGCTCTTCACGGTGCCACCCGCGGTCCTGCAAAATCGGATTTTGTTGTTTGACATTTGTAAAAGTACAAAGGTAGTGTCAATAATAGTGCCTTGTGTCCTTGGCGCTATTCGCGGGGGGAGGGTTGGCGTCTGGCGCCATTGCTTCTGAGGTGCGCATGAATCAACTGGGCGATCGAGTCGAACAACTGACAGGAGCGAGCCGGAAACTGGGATCGGTTGCTGATATCGACGAGCTCCACCGCACAACATTCGAGTTGCTCCGGCAGATTTTTCACAACCAAACCGCTGCGTTTTTCTTGCTCGATCAGCAAGAGACCACCCTCATTGTCGCCGCCACTTCCGGATACGATGAGAGTATTGACCACCGGTTCAAAATCAAACTCGGCGAGGGCGTGATCGGGCAGGTGGCCGAAACCGGTAATCCGATGTTGGTCCCCGATGCTCAGGCGGATTCCCGATGCGTGTTGGGTGATCCTCGAGCGATGTCAAAGATGTCGGTGCCCCTCCAATCGGGTAACGATATGATCGGTGTGTTGGATGTGGAAAGCGTGGACACGCCGTTCACCAACGGGGATCTGGCACTTTTTTCACTGGTGGCCGGCCATGTGGCGATGGCGATGCGCAACGTGCAGCTGCAGGACAGCCTGGCCAAACGCGCCCGAAAAATCGCAGCCATCGCCAAAGCCGGCCAGTCGCTGACCCATTCGCGGGATTTGGATCAGCTACTGACCCAGATTCTCGAGTCGGTTCACCAGGCCTTGCGCCTCGACGTCTGTGCCATTTTGTTGTGGGACGAAGCCCAGGAGAACCTGGTCGTCACTGCTGCATTGGGATATGACCGGGAGGTCAAGGGAATTAAAATCAAGCGGGGTGAAGGGGTCACCGGGCTTGCGGCTGAGGAAAACCGGCCGATTGTCGTCGGTGACGTTTCCAGTGTCGATTACTACGTGCCGGGCCTCAGCGACTGCCTTTCTGACATGGCCATTCCGCTGGTTTTTCACGACCAGGTTATCGGTGTGCTGAACGCCGAGGATCGACGGGTCAACTGCTTTGACGATACAGACCTGCTCCACGCGACCGTCTTCGCCGATCAGGCGGCCGGCGCCATCGGCAATGCGAGAATCCATGCCGAGTTGTGTCAATCGATGGATGAATCGTCCGAGCTGAAGGCCAAGCTCAACTTAATAGCGGCTACCTCGGCCGAGATCATGTCGCTCACCGATCTCGATGCCCTGCTCGACAAGGTCCTCTCCATGGTTCGCGATGCTTTGGATATCGACAATATTGCCGTGTTGTTGCCCGAGCCGTCGGGGTTGCACCTCAGGGTCCACCGAGCGAGCACTGCTGCCGAGGTACACCTGGGTCTGCTCGTGCCGATTGAGAAAT
>JANQET010000354.1 GCA_028278265.1 Myxococcota bacterium | reverse complement strand
CCAGGATCCCGTAGATCGTGTTGTTGGGCAAGCCCTGTTGTTTACCGTAGTGCTTGAACGCCTTGCTCGCCGGGTCGAATCGATTGAGACCACCCCCATCGGTGCCCAGCCAAAAGAAGCCATCCCGATCCTGGTAGATGCACAGGATGTAATCGTAGCTGATGCTGTCGAGGTTTTTGGCGTCGTGTCGGTAGTGGGTAAACCGTTTGGTCTGACGGTCATATCGATTCAAACCGCCGCCGAAGGTGGCGATCCACAACTGGTTGTCTTGATCTTCATAGATCGAGAAGATGCGATCGTTGCTTATTCCATGGGGTTGGGAAGTGTCGTGGTGAAAGTGAACGAACGCCCCTGTTTGCCGATCGAAGGTGTGCAGTCCTCCCCCGTCGACGCCGATCCACATCACGCCCTGACTGTCTTCGAGAATGTCCCTGACCTTGCCGTGGTGAGGATGGGGCGTCTCGGGCGGTTGGCTGGCGAACCGGGTGAAATTGTCCCTGTTCGGATTGTATCGATTGAGCCATCCGTCCTGCGAACCGATCCAAATGGTCTTGCTGCTGTCTTCGTAGATCGAAAATACTTCGTTGCTGGAGAGGCTGGTCGGATCGGTGGGGTCGTGGGTGTAGTGACGGGCCTCGTTGTCCAGACTCGTCGCGATCAGACCGTTGATCTCGCTGCCGACCCAGAGGGCGCCCCGACTGTCCACCAGGAAGGCCTTGATGTCGGTGTAGTACTGTTTCTGCCCGTCAATGGTTTCGCTGCGGTGAAGGGTGAGGTTGAAATTGAACGGCTCGAGTCTGCTGATCCCCCCGTTGTAGCTGCCAATCCACAGGACGCCCGAGCGGTCTTCCAAAATGGCATAGACCCGGTCACCGCGGAGGCTTTTTTTCAGCGACGGATCATGGCGATAGTGGGTAAAGCGATTTTTTTTCCGGTCGAATTGATTGAGCCCGGCACTGTTGACGCCGATCCAAAGGTGATGGTCCCGGTCCTCGAAGATTGCCCGCACGGTGTTTCCCGAGAGACTGTTGATTTGAGCGGGATCGTGGAGAAACTGGGAGAAGCGATCGGTCCGCCGATCATAGGTGATTAGGCCGCAGTCCCGGGTGCCGAACCACATCACCCCCAGGTGATCCTCGAGGATGGAGAAGATGGCGGTGTTGCTCAAATCCCCGGCTGGATCGGTCAGGCGGACGAATTTTTTTGATCTTTGATTGTACATGCACAAACCGCGGTTCGTCCCCACCCAGAGGCGTCCTGTCCGATCCCGGTACAACGCGTTAACCAGGTCGTCGTTGATGCTGCTCTCGTCCTGTGGATCATGACGATGGTGCACGAACTGCTTTGATTGACGATCGAATTGATTCAGGCCTCCGCCCTTGGTGCCGACCCATAGGTTTCCCTCTGCATCCTCGCCGATGGCGCTCACGTTGTTGTGGCTCAAACTGGCGGGATCGTCGGGGAGCTGCTGAAAAGTCTCAAAAGTGTCTGTCCGGGCAGAGTAGCGGTTTATCCCGACATAGGTCCCGATCCACAAGTCCCCCCGGCTGTCGACGAACAGGGCCCAGATGCTGTTGTTGCTGATGCTGTGGGGATTGGCGGGATCAGGACGATAGACCTTGACCTCGTAACCGTCGTAGCGGTTCAAACCATCTTGGGTACCCAACCAGATGAAGCCTTTTTGGTCTTGGACGATGGAGGTAACCGAGTTGCTCGACATACCGTCGTCGGTAGACAGATGAACAAATTCGATGCTGCTCTGTGCGGCGTTGACCGGCTCGAGCGCGATGAACGAGCTGACCGTGATCAGGACGAAGGCAAAGAGAGCCGTTGCGGAACATCTGTAGAACCCTGGACAGGGGCCTGATCCAAAAGGAGCTAAAGATCGATCTCGCTCAAAAAAACAATAGTCCATCACTCTACGTCAAACGGCTAGCTGAGATGTTTGCTTAACAATAGGGGATTGGATTGGTAAATCAATCGCCACCCGTCTTAAATTCAGATCCGGGCAGCTGATTTAGGGGGGATTGTCCGTTCTGGATGAGCTGCAGCTTTTCGGTTCGGGACAGTTGTTTGATTGCATACTCCCGTTGACTCGCTTCGCTGCGATCGGTCGATTCTTCAATATAGCGCAGGGCCACCGGCCGGCGCGAGGCGGTGTACCGAGCGGCGCGACCACTGTTGTGTTTTTCAATACGGCGCTCGAGATCAGTGGTAATTCCCGTGTACAAGGTGTGATCGGCGCACTCCAGAATGTAGACGAACCACTGTTTCATCGTTCCCCAACGGGGGAGCATATCCGCTTTGGGTCGCGCGAGGCAAGGATTTGGCGCCGTGGCAGCGGGCTGACCAAGGCGTTGACCGGGTAGGGTGGGGTTTATTTTTCTATTGACATAAAGTACTTTGCGATTTAAAGTTAATGACAGCGAAGGAGTTTGCGATGAACAGAGATGAGCTGGTCCACCGCCTCGACCTCATCGAGAAGATGATTCACGAGAGTCGACGCAACATCGAGAGTTGGGGGTGGATCTTCGTGCTATGGGGGGTGGGGTATATCCTCGCCGCTGGTTTGGCCTCCCTCTACCCAACCCATGGGGGGCTGATTTGGGGCCTTACCATGTCCACCTGTGGCGTGATTTCCGCGGGGTGGGGTATTCGGTCACGACGGGCCCGAGTTCAGCACACCACGGTGGGCCGAACGATTGGAGCGATTTGGTGGTCGTTCGCCGTGTCGATGTTTTTGGCCGGCTTCGGGCTAGGTGCGACCCAGCAGCAGGCGATGATCCCCCTGGTCATGTTGATGATGCTGGGACTGGTGAACTTTGCCAGTGGGCTGGTGCTCAAGTTCACCACTCAAATCGTCGTGGGGGTCTTGTGGTGGATCTCGTTTGTGGGATATCTCTTGACCAGCGGCAGGGTCGCATTCGGCATTGTGATCGGCATGGTGATCATCGGTGAGATTTTTTTTGGCATCTATCTAATGGTTCTCGAGCGACAGGAGCGACGGCGTGGCGCCACTACCTGAGTTGAACGGCTTGATCCACGGCAAGATTCGCCTGGCCATCCTGTCGATATTGATCGGGGCGGAAGAGGTGCAGTTCACCTATCTGCGGGACAACATCGGCACCACCGACGGCAATCTCTCGGTCCACCTGACCAAGCTCGAGGACGCGGGATACATCGTTTCGACCAAGTCGTTTGTAAAGAAAAAACCGATGACCACCTACCAGATCACCGACCAGGGAAGGAGGGAATTCACCAAGTACATCAGTGCGCTGAAACAAATTCTCGGCGAATAGGGGAAAATTTTTTGCCCCATTACTTTGTAATTCAAAGTACTTTGAAAAAGGAGAAGTGAAATGAAACGGATTGTTATTTTTGTCATTTTTTTCGGCATGGTTCCCGTCGCAATGGCCTCCGAATCACCCGGGAAAGGCAACAGCCTGGTCGAACGAGCCGGTCGCGTCATCAAGGACGGTGACGAGGCCGGTGCGATCCCCATCCTCGAGCTCGCCCTGCGAAACAATTGCGACAAAGTGACCCCTCTGTTCGAGCAGGCCCACGGCATGTATTGGCATCTCGTCGCCAATGGTGAGGAGTTCGTCCGGGCCTACCTGTTCTTCAGTCAGCTGGCCCGTCTCTGCCCGAAAAACATGGAGGTACTGGCCTCGGAGGCCAACGCCATCGGCGGCTACATCGGCTGGCTGTTCGAGGAGGAGCTCACGTCGGCGATCGAACAGGATCTCGTCGTCGCGTTGGATCAGCGGGCCCGGCGGAACTATGCCGGGGTGTTGACAGTGGAGCCGAACAATTTTTCCGCATTACTGGGGTTTGCGATTTACGAGCTCCACTCTCCAGGGGGGAAGCCCCGGGCCAAAAAGTTGTTTGACCGGCTGAACCGGCTGAGAAATACTTATCCTGAGCATCCGTGGTTTATTGTGGACGAATGGGAAAAGAGGTTGAAGTAATGCACACCAAACCGTTGAGAGGGATTCGGAGTGTGGCCGTGGTCATTGCCGTCGTCGCAGCGTCGTTTGCTCTGGGACCGACCCCTGCCGCGGAGGAAAAGCTGGTCACCGTATCCGGCCACGTTATCGGTTGTTCGGGCAAGCATACCGTCTACATCATGCTGTGGGACAAGACGATTTTTGACAGCCGAAAGCCGGTAAAGAAAATGACCCGCCAGGCCAAGGAGGTGCGCTCGGGCAGGGTGGGGTACAGTTTCAAAACCAAGCCCGGGCAATACACCGTCTCCGCCTATGAGGACGAGGACGGGAATCGCACACTGAAAGTGGGGCTGTTCGGTCCCAAGGAACCCCAGGGGTTTTACCGGGAGTACACCGGCTGGGGGCCGCCGAGTTTCAAGGACATCAAGTTTTCGCTCACCGCTGATCTGAAAAACGCCCACATCAAATTGAAATAATCTCCACAAGCCAACCGTAACGAAGGTGTTGCCGGCGATTTTCGAGCGCTGCTGTCAAATAAACGGTGACAGAAATTCGCCGCCAGCGGGTTAGATAGAATGGACCCAGGTAAGGAGGCTATCGTTATCATGCGTACATTTCCCATCATTATTATCGTAGCCACGCTCTCTGCAATGGTGATCCTCGGCGGATGTGCCAAGCACAGAATCGAAAAAGAATTTGAATTCGACCAGGAAATCACCCAGGTGGTGGCCAATGTGGACAGTGGCGGATTGCACCTCACGTCCGGCCCGGCTTCTCCTACGGCTCAATCGAAAGTCGATCTGGAATTGACCTATCGCGGCTCGGACGAGCCCAAATATCGCGTCACCGTGGTGGAATCCACTCTTTATATCGATTTGGAGTGCGATCGCCTCTTCTCCTGTGGCGGTCAATTCGACGTGGTTGTTCCGGCCAAAGCCTCGGCTGACCTGGAGACCGGGTCCGGGGGCATCGAGGTGCGCAACATGAGAGGCGCGATGCAGCTGAAGACCGGATCCGGGGGCATCGATGTGCAAAACGTGGAGAACGGAGTGGACGCCCGCACCGGGTCCGGCGGCATCGATGTGAGCCGCGTGACCGGAGAGGTCAAGGCCATCACCGGTTCCGGTGGGATTCAACTGAATCAAGTTGGCGGCAACATCGATCTGGACACCGGTTCGGGTAGCATCAAAGGTCACCACTTGGGCGGTTTGGAGGTCCACGCCGAGACCGGCTCGGGGTCGATCGATGTTGATTTCGACATCGCTCCCCAGATGGCCAATCTGTCCACCGGCTCGGGGAGCATCGGTATCGCCGTGCCGAGCGGGACCTACCACGTGGATGCGGAAACCCATTCCGGCGCCGTGGATATCGAGGGCATCACCAATGACGCGGCTGCGGATCATATTATCGTTGCCCGGACCGGATCGGGCAGTATCAGCATCACCGGATTTTAGGCACGCCTCGGCCCGACAAACTTCCGCTCAAAACTGGTAAATATTTCAATTCATATTATCGTCTTAGTGATTAGGGATTTCACAGGAGGCGAACGAAGATGAAACGAATTGAAACGGTGGCTTGGATAGGATTGGTCATGTTGTTGGTGGGCTGCACTGTCGAAGGGGAAGACGGTGAGAGTGAGCGGGTGGTCATCTCGGCCGAGTGCAGCTGGTACTTCGGCGCGGAGTGCAGTCTGGCGTGCGAAGATTTCAGTTTCGAGGCCGCCTGTGAGGGGGATGTCGAGATTGAATGCAATCCATCCTGTGACGAGTTCGAAATCGATGTGGACTGTTCGCTCGACTGCCAGGCGTCGTGCGAGGCGGAGTGTTCCATCGATCCCGGTTCGTTCGAGTGTGAGGGGTACTGCGAAGGGGAGTGCGGAGCCCATTGCGAAGGGGAGTGCTCGAGCTCGGAGAACGCAGTGCAATGCGCGGGTGAGTGTGAGGCCTGGTGCGAGGGCAACTGTCAGGTGGGCTGCGAAGTCGAGCCGCCCGAAGCGGACTGCAGCGCTTCGTGTGAAGCATCCTGTGAGGGGCATTGTACCGCCGAGGCGAACATCGATTGTCACCTGTGCGATGTGGACGCCAACATCGATTGCTCAGCTGACCTCAGAGCGGATTGTACCGGGGGATGCGATGCCGATGGGGTGCTCGAATGCAATGGGGAGTTCATCGATCGCAAAGATTTGGAAGACGCGGTGCAGTGGGTCAAGGACAACATCGACGGCGAAATCACCTTTGAGGGGGATGCGGAGTGCCACGGCAACAGCTGTTCGGCCAAGGGGTCGTGCGAAGCGAAGTGCTCGGTCGGTCGAGTGGATCCGACCTCCCCCTTCTTCCTGCTGAAACTGCTTTTGTTGGCCGTGTAGTGCCGAACGCCGGTTTCGAACGATCGCCCTCCGGCCTCCGATCCCAGAAAAGTACCACTCGGTAGTTGAAATATTTTCCAATATTGATATAATATTTATGTAATACTGTATCTACTGGTTTCCCCTGGTGTGAGCCACTTGAAAACGAAAAAAAATAAATCATTACATATTGTTAGCGCTTTGTCCTGCCTCGCCTTGTGGGGGCACGGCTGTTCGAATGACGAAACAAATTCCGGAGATATTCCGTCGCCGGCCCTCACGGCTGTTTCACCGGACGAAGGTGTGGCCGATCGACCGGTAAAAGTGATCATCTCCGGCGAGAATTTTTTGGTGAAGATCACCCGACAGCTTTCCGGTGGGGATGAGTTCACGATCGATGACCGTTTCTCAGCCGAGATCTCGCTGAACCGGCGATCCGGAAAATTGGCAGCGGTTCTGCTGACTGATGTCCGATATGTGGATGCTCAAACCCTTGTCGCCCACGTGCCGGCTTACGTGGCGCCGGGCGTGTACGATTTGGCGATCGTAACCCCATATCAAGTGAGTGCAGGATTGGAGCAGGCCTATCGGGTGCTTCCCACAGACGGGGATACTGATACCGGTGGAGACGGCGATACCGACGCGGATGCGGATGGGGATTCTGATACGGATTCGGATACAGACACGGACTCGGATACAGACACGGACTCGGATACAGACACGGACTCGGATACAGACACGGAC
>JANQET010000330.1 GCA_028278265.1 Myxococcota bacterium | reverse complement strand
GGTCCGGTCAAACCCTGGCGCTACGAGCTCCCCCCCGCTCCGATCTCCATCCGCATCGGACGGGAAGCGACCTGCGACATTCAGTTGGATCACATCGATATTTCTCGCGAGCACGCCGAACTCCGCGTCGAACCGGATGCCGTGTTCATCCGCGACCTGGAGAGTCAGCACGGTGTGGTTATCGATGGAGAACGGATCGCCAAAACCCGCCTCGAACCGGGGCAACCGTTTACCCTGGGTCAAGTGACCCTGCTGGTCGAACACGCGGTCAATAAATCGCTCAACGAAATTTTTGAAGCCCCAGAGGAGGAGACCTCTTCATTCACCCTGGGCACCGGGCCGCTCAAGCCCCCGAGCGATCCGCCGAACGAGGTACCCGCCGACAACGCGCCGAAACAGGCCCCAACACCTGCCGAACCGAAGCGGGAAGCGCCTCCGGTGACCGCCATCGGGCCGGCCGATCCCCTAATCGCCGAAGAAGAGAGCCGTCCCCAGCAGCCACCGGCCAAATCAGAGGATGCGGACCCACAACACAGCGATATCGGCCTGATCATCGTCGGCGCGATCATCGTCCTCGCCGCAGTGGCCGGCCTGGTCTATCTTTTCAGCTGACTGCCAGCTCTAGCCGAACCATTCGGGGTCCGCCTGGGCCAGGGCGGTTTTGAGCTCTTGGTGGTCGCCGAGGGCGCTGAGGCTGGTTCGAACCCGTTGCAGGGTGCCGTCGACGAATTTTAAAAATCCGGGCTTACCCTTGACGCGATCGAGAAAGATGAACCGCCCGGCATCCTTGAGCTTGCGCTGGATCGTGAGCTGGTGAAACTCTTCGGTCAGGATTCCCCGATCGATGCCCCGCAGGGTCGCATAGCGGGCGATCATCTCCTCGATGAGCGATTGGGGCAACTCAACGTAAGAGTCGTTGAGCAAGGCGACCAGATCGTACACCCGCGGGGCGACGAAACTGTCTTGAAAATCGATGATCGCCAATTGCTCCACACCGGGGGGCTCCCCCAGGATCATCAGATTTCGCGATTGATAGTCCCGGTGGGCAAACCCCAGCGGCAGCGACGCCAGCTGAACCGCAAAACGATCAAAGGCCTTTGCCAACCGCAGAAGTGGGGCCGAGTCCGGCGGGCGGTCCAACCGCTCCTCAAGTCCCCACTCCTGGTAGTGCGCCAACTCGTGCCGGAGAAACGAGGTGTCGGCCAAACGGGTCGCCGCCACACACTCCTCGGGCACCGGCCACAGCCGATCGTGCATCCCGGCGAGCAGGTCGACAGCAGCGCCGTACCAGTCGCGCACGGTATCGCCATCGACGGCCGGCACCACTTCGGCCAGCGATTGCCGACCCAGATCCTCGAGCAGGATCAGGCCGTCTCGGGGGTGCTCCAGGTAAATTTGCGGCACGCGAAGTCCTGCGGCCGCGAAGTGGTGTTGTACATTGACAAACGACCGGTTCACGCCGGCGTCGTCGTCAGTGGTCACCATGGCAATTAAAGACCGGGGATCCATCTGTGGCGGCAATGTTAGGCGATAGTATTGGCGATCCGAGGCATCGCTCTTGAACGGATCCACTGCCAGGGGAACACAGGGGTGACCGAACAGGGTTTCCAGGGCATGGTGAAAATCCAACGCGCACTCCTTGGCAAAATCTGTTACATCGAATTTAAACCATGCCGGATCAAAATCAAACCAAGTTGTGCTCATCGATTGAGCAGCAGTTCGAGGCAGTCGGCCTGGCGGTTCCCCCCGCGGAAATCGACCAACTCGGGCAATATGCAACGGCATTGGCCAAATGGAATCGCGTGGTCAACCTGAGCGGGGCAAAAACGCCCGCAGCGTTTGTCCGCAGCCCCTTGTTCGACGCTCTGACCATCCTGCCGCTGATCGATCCGACCGGCGACTTCGTCGACGTGGGATCGGGAGGGGGGTTGCCCGGCATCCCGATTGCCCTGCACTTTCCCCACTTCTCCGTCACCCTAGTCGAACCGAGGGCCAAGCGGGTGGATTTCCTGCGCCACATCGTCGACCGGCTGGGGTTGAACCGGGTCGAGATCCTCGAAGCGCGAGATGAGCAGCTCGGCTCAAGGCGATGGACCGGCGCGGTGGCTCAAGCAGTCTGGCCGGCGGACGATTGGCTCTCCCGCAGCACCGGGTTGGTCGGTCCCGGCGGTCTGGTGTACGCCTTGACATCACAAGAGATCGACTCCGCGATCCTGCCCCCGGAGTTGGCCCTCGATCGCTGCCAACACGCGGTTCGACCGGTTGACGGGGCAGCACGGGTGAGCACACGCCTGAAAAAGAAGGAGTGACAGAATATGAAAATCGACGAGCAGTTCTACGCGTCCATGCTCAACAGCTTGAAGAACCCCATCGTCTTCGTGGACACCACCCACGTCGTGCGCTACGTCAACCGTGCAGCGATCAGCCACTACAAAGAAGGGGAATCCCTGTTGGGCACCTCGATCTACGATTGCCACAACGACGACTCGAACAAGGTCATTGACGAGGTGTTCGCCGCCCTGCAAAACGGCGAAGAGGAGCGACTGATCACCGACAGTGAAAAACACCGAGTTTACATGCGGGCGGTGCGCGACGATCGCGGCACCCTGATCGGCTACTATGAACGGTATGAGCCGCCGAAAACGGAACATGAAAAACCATAAATTCGAGTTGCTTGTCCTGGCGACCCTGCTCGTCGCGCTGACCACCCTGCTGATCGACTCGACGGTCCAGGCGGGCAAGCGGCTTCCCTGGCGACGGCGCATCGGTCGGGACGTGTTGACCCTCCACCTGGCTGCCCATCGGAAAACACCGCCGACCCTCTGGCCAGACGAGCCGGCCACCCCTGAGCCGATCGACCCCAAGCGATTCGAGCGGGCACTCGGTACCCTGTGCGGTCGAATGCCCCCGGCCCGGCGCGAGAAATACGCCCGTCTGGTGCTCGAGGAAGCCGCCCAGTTCGGCATCGATCCCTTTGAGCTCGGGGCCCTGGTCTATGATCAGTCCCGCTGCTGGCCGCGCACCCCCAACCGGGACAAGAAGCGGGAACGCTACGGGCTGACGCGGATTCCGATCGATCTGCACAAACACCAGTTTGAAAATCGGCAGTATCAATACTTTGTCTTCAATTCAGAGGGCGAGTTGAATCAACAGGCGCTCGATTTTCAGCGGTTCCCCTTCAACAAATGGAAGGCGTCCAAGGTGGAGGCCAACCTCTATTTTGCCGCGGGGTTCCTCAAGATCTTTCACGAACAGGCCCCGAGCCTGTCCCAGCTGTTCAACAGCGTGCCCTATCGCCATCCGATTTCCCACTGGTTCTACGGGGATCGGGTGCGGGACGTGGAGCCCGAAAATCGCGTGCTCACCGCGCGGCGGCGGCTGATTGACTATTACAACACCCCGGAGCCCAAGCCGATCGGCACCTTTGCCGGGGTACCGATTCACTCCCCCCTCGACGGGGTCCCTCGGCTGGTCATCGACTATTTCGGCAACAAGCGGGGGAACAAATACAGTTATGGCCATCGGGGCATCGACCTCGACGGCTCGGAGGGGGAGCCGGTGCGGGCCATCGCAGCGGGTCGCGTCTCGTTTGCCGGGACTGATCTGCCCGGTGCGCAGGCCCATCAGCAACTGACCCCTGAGGAGGCCGAGGAGCTGGATATCCCGCAAATGGGGCCCGGTGGGTTCTACGTGGCGCTCAATCACCCCAACCAATTCGGCACCATCTACATGCACCTCCACACCATCGCCGTAAAGTTCGGTCAAGAAGTCGTCGCCGGCGAGATCATCGGCACCCTGGGCCGCAGCGGCACCAAGACCTCCGGTCCCCACCTCCACCTGGAGTTTCGTCGGGGCACCGATCGGGTGGATCCGGCCGACCCCCTGGCACCGGTGTTGGTCAATCCGTTTCGCAAACAGTAATTCTGTAAAATTTTTTGATTTTACCCTTGCAGACAGGTGCCCGAAGGGCCCACTATTCATCCGGCGGCCGATCCGCTTTGATGGTGTTATTGATCAACAGAAACGGATCAGCCGGTTCGAAAGGGAGGGACCGCGGTGCGCGCCGGAAAACCAACTCGAGATCGTCGGATCTTCACCATGGCCTACAGCCCCTGCCCCAACGATACCTTTATGTTTCACGACCTGGCCCAGGGGCGGCTGACCCTTCCCGGTCGCGAGATTTTCACCCATCTGCATGATATTGAAGCGTTGAACGAAAGGGCTTTCGAGGCGACCTACGACCTGACCAAAATGTCGTTTTTTACCTATCTGATGGTCAAAGACACCTACCGCCTACTCGAAACGGGAGCGGCGCTGGGCTTTGGCTGCGGACCGGTGGTGATCGCCAAGCGTCCCATCGATCCCGACGCCCTCGCCGACTGCCGCGTCGTGCTGCCCGGCCAATGGACCACCGCCCATCTGCTCTTTCGCCTGTTCGCGCCGGAGGCCGAAGACAAGCGTTTTGTGACGTATGACCGGATCATGGACGAATTGAACGGCGATCGGGCGGACTGCGGGGTGATCATTCACGAAAGTCGTTTCACCTTTGCCGAGCAAGGCTTTGTCCAAATCATCGATCTCGGTCAATGGTGGGAGGAGCAGACCGGCTGCCCCATCCCATTGGGATGTCTGGGCATCAATCGCGACCTGGGAGATTCGTTGGCCGAGCAGATGACCGCGCTGATCCGCGAGAGCATCACCAATGCCCGTTCGGACCCGGATCGGGCGCGCCCCTACATTGCCGAGCACGCCCAGGAGATGGATGATGCGGTTTGCCGTCGACACATTCAAACCTTTGTCAACGACTTCAGTCTCGACTTGCAGCCCGCAGGGCGAAAGGCCGTAGAGCGTCTCGAGCAGCTCGCTCGGGAGCGGGGGATTGTTCGATGATCGGTCTCGTGTTCGCTACCCGCCGGGAGGCCCAACCCTTTTTCGATCAAGTGCGGCATCACGACTGCAACGAGGCGACCCAGCGGGTCTATCGCACCCATGCCTTCGGCCGTCCGGTGCTGACGATGTTGAGCGGCATGGGACCGCAAAAGGCAGCCGAGGCGGTGACCCACCTCATTGAGCGACACGATGTGGACAAGGTATTGAACGCGGGTATCTGCGGGGCGATCGACGGCAACCTGACCGTGGGGGATCTCTTTTGGGTCAGTCAGGCGCGGCATGCGGACACCCCCGACGGACCCCAATCTTTCTCCTGTCACTTTCTCGAATCGCTGCCCTTGCCCCGGGCGCGTCTGATCACCTCCCAGGTGCCGGTGTTCGATCCGGCGCAAAAGGAGGGCTTTGTCGATTGGGCCCAGTTGGTCGATATGGAGGGGGCGGCGATAGCCGAGCAATGCCAGGCCCAAGGAGTCCCCTGCTTGATGCTCAAGGGGATCACCGATATGGCCGACGCTGAGGGCAAGCAGTCCATTGCGGACCATATGGATGAAGTGGCCAAACGGATCGCCGGCGTGTTGGTCTCGGTATTGCTCAAGCTCCACGAACCGAATTTCAACGAGGGCAGCTGAAATGAACGTCATCCGCCAGACGAGCCGACTGAATACCGCTCATCCGACGGTCAGGACGTTGCTCAACTTCACCAAGGTGGAACACACCC
>JANQET010000127.1 GCA_028278265.1 Myxococcota bacterium | reverse complement strand
CACTCGTCTCTTCGGCGAGTTTTAACACCCGTCAACGCCTCCCCTAAACCAACGACAGGGGGCATCCATTGACCGCAAAGTCACTATCGAACACGCAAGACCCGGGCTCGAGTATGGCGCTCGATCATCTCTACCGCTTCGCCGGCGCGGTAGGCACCACCGTGGAGATCCGCGACCTGCTCGAAGATGCGCTCGAACCGCTCCTCGCCATGGCCGAATCGACCCAGGTGCTGGTGGCAGTGAGCGAAGGGGAGGACGCACCCCTGACCGTGGCCGAGCACCGCGGGTGGACGACCCCGCCGAGCTTCGAGCTGTCGGCCGAGGAGATCGCCGCTCTGGCGCCAGACACCCGCGAGTACCCCGATCCCCAATCGCTACCCGAACCGTTCGCCACCCTATTTGCCGAGCACAGCGGTCGGTACGCTCTGATCCTGCTCAGAGCGAGGGGGGAGCTGCTCGGATTTATCGTGCTGGTCCGGACCGAGGGACCCCAATTCGGACCGGCCACCCTGAGACTGCTGGGCATCGCCGGGCGCCAACTGGCTCTGGCCCTGGAGAGCTCCAAACTGTTCGCCGATCTGCAGCGCTCCTACCGCCAACTGGTCGATATGCAGGAGGATCTGATCCGCTCGGAGAGTCTGTCCGCCCTCGGCGGGCTGGCGGCCACGATGGCCCACGAGATCCGCAACCCCCTGTCGACCATTTTTTCGGCCATCTCCCAGGTGCGCAAGCACGCCCAAGTGACCGGTGATTCCGCGACGCTGCTCGACATCGCCGAGGAGGAGGTGGTCCGGCTGAACAAAATGGTCACCGGGTTGCTGGAGTTCGCCCGACCGCGCGCCCCTCGGCTGCGCCCGATCAAACCGGCGGATATTGCCAAGGACGCTGTCTGGAGCAGCATTCAAAACCCGGAGATCCCCGATAATATTGAAATTTCTCTCAAACCGGGTGGCGAAGAATTGGAGGGTGAATTCGATCCCCAACTGCTGGAACGGGCCCTTCACCACCTGATCACCAATTCGGCAGCGGCGATGGACGGCCAAGCCGGCCGGATCGACGTCACCGTGCAACCGCTGGTCGATCGACAAGGGGTCGAGGTCAGCGTCACCGATACGGGATGCGGCATCCCGGCCAAGGTCCGCGCCAGCATCTTCGAACCCTTCTTCTCCACCAAGGCATCCGGGGTCGGTCTCGGTCTGTCGGTGGTCAAGCGAATCGTCGAGGACCATGGGGGAACCTTGGAGATCGACTCGGCAACGGGAACAGGGACCACGGTTCGACTGTTCTTTGTAAAGAGAGAGGCCGAGGGAACAGACACCGGGGAGGAAACTGCGAACGGAGGCGAAAATGAGGCACCCTAATCATTCAAACTCAACCCCTCATCCCGTGGGGATTGCGATGCTCGCGAGCCTGGCGCTCCTGTTGGCGGCCGGCTGCTCGTCGCAGAAAAAAGCCCAGGAGTGTGAGGATCAACCCAAGCGGGTGGTCGAGTCCACCGAGCTGGGCAAGGTCGGTGTGACCGCTTTCAAAGACAAGCGGGATCCGGACACGGATCGCTGTGTCGCCTGTGTGATGAGCCCGGCCAAGTACGCCACGTGCCAAACCGTGTACGCCAAGAGCAAGGATGAAAAACGGGACTCGATTCGCGCTCGAGCCAGAGAGAAAGCCTGCGATGACGCGGGATTCAAAAAGGGGGAATGTCCGGATAGTGCGGTCATTTCTCTGGTCTGCAAAGGGGAGCCCCGGCCGGACAACGCCACTGACCCCGGTCGGGCGATCCAAAAATTGTTTCAGGGCAAGAAGGTCAAACAGTTGCTGACCACCACCTCCAAAAACAAAACCCCTGCCCCGGCGGAGGGCGACAACTCGCCCAAGCCGCCCTCCACCACCACAAAAAGCCCGGAATAACGACCGGTCTTCCGTTTCTCCAGTTTACATCGCAAACAAAACTACTTAAAATTCGCACCGGTTTTCCGTTAGGGATCTTAGAAGCACCCTGAATCATGACCACAGCGGAACAACAAGGAGCCCCCAAGAAGGTCGTTGAGGAGCAGCTGTATCCAATCCTGGCCTCGGCCGTGCAGAATAAAGCCAGCGATCTCCACCTCAAAATCGGCAAACCCCCCATTCTCCGCATCAACGGGGAGCTGCGGGAGCTGGGCAGCCCGCCGCTGACCACCTCGGCCCTGTGGGCGATGGTAAAATGGCTCTGCAGCGCCTCGGGGCAACCGGAACCAACAAATCAGGACAAGCAGCTCGACTTCTCACTGCAGATCACCGGCACCGGCCGCTTTCGCTGCCACCTCTACCGGCAGCGGGGGGACTGGGCCGCGGCCATTCGCATCGTTCCGGAGAACATTCCCAGCCCCAAAGATCTGCGCCTTCCGGCGGTTGTCAATCAGATGGTCGGCTACGAGCGGGGCATCATCCTGGTCAGCGGAGCGACCGGCATGGGCAAATCGACGACCATCGCCGCCCTGCTCGCCGAGATGAGTGCCAAACGAAGCCTCCACATTTTAACCATCGAAGATCCGATTGAGTTCGTCATTCCCGATGGGCGCTCGACCATCACCCAGCGCAGCATCGGTATTGACGTCAACAGTTTCGAGGACGCGTTGGAGGCCGCGTTCCGCGAAGACCCCGACGTCCTGTTCATCGGCGAGCTGCGTTCGGCCCATGCGGTCGAGGTGGCCTTACAGGCCGGGGAATCCGGACATCTGTGCATCAGCACCATCCACACGCGAGATGTGACGAGTACGGTCTCCCGCATCGCCGCGATGGTCAAAGACGAAATGCGGGCGACCGTGCTGGCCCGCCTGTCCGAGGCGCTCAAGGCGGTCATCTCCCAACGGCTGATCCCGTTGAGCGGTCGCGGGGGCCGCATTTTGGCCGCCGAAGTGATGGTGGTGACCCCGACCCTGCGCCAGGCGATTCGCGATCCGGACAAGCACAAGACGATCGCCAGCTTGATCGCCAAGGAGTCGACCGGCACCAACAGCCAGACCTTTGATCAGCACCTGCTCACCTTGGTGCGCAACAAGCTGATCACCGTGGAAACCGCCGAAGCCGCGGCGACCAGCCCCACCGATTTTCTCAGAGCACTGCGGTTGGGCTAACGCCGGGGTACCGCCCCATAAGCGCGAACTTACGATGACCGCTTCTTGAAGAGCCCAAAGGGCTCAACCATACCAGCCCAGGGCAACGCCCTGGGACGATTAGATAAATACGGTATAGCCCCATCGGGGCGACCCATAAATTGGTTGAATTGGCGCCCTGCAAATCGCCTTTGGAACGCCCTTTCAGGGCTCCAATCTCGGTTTCTCTGTTAGCCCCAGGGCGTTGCCCTGGGCTGGGTATGGGGCACCCCATTGGGGTGCGGAATGCACAACACGGCTTAAGTTAGCGCTTATGGGGTACCGCCCCCC
>JANQET010000298.1 GCA_028278265.1 Myxococcota bacterium | reverse complement strand
GCGAGAAGCCTCAATACTTATGGTATTTAGGCGCCGAGCGATGCAGGCAGAATTGATGGATCTGCTCGCAAAAACGGTAGTTATTTTTGCGTGAGCCCTCAGGATCTCTTGATATTCCGCGTAGTCCAGGTAGCGCCCACGACTCAGCCCGGCGGGCACGAATATCGTTTTTCTGGTGACCCGGCTCATCGCCAGGGGATCCCCTGATTGATGATCCCAGGTGTGGATACTACTCGATGATGACCTCGCCCCAAGGGGCTCCCAGGTTGTCGCAGTTCCCCGGGAGCTCGGTCTCGCCGACCAGGGTTGTCGTCCCGTCGGGATCCACGCTGAACAGCGGTGCGGTTTGCCAGTTGTTGCCGTCGGGATTGGTGCAGGCGTAGATGATGCCGTTGTGGGGATGGTGCTCCATGCCGACCGAGCTGAATTTCTGAGTCAGCACGGCGATGGTGGTCGCAGCACCGGTGGACTTATCGACATCGAGCAGGTTGGTACCGCCGCTGATGTTGGAAATGCCGTAAATCTGCTGCTCGGCCTCGACCCAGGTCCCCCCACTGTTGCCGAAGTTCATCGTCAAATCCCCCACCTCGGTGACCTCGGCGGTCTGGGAATTGATCCAATACAGCTTGTCGTTGCTGATCGAGATGCCATACAGATCATTCCCCTCATCCGGGCAAATCGCCGGGATGCGCAAGTCGGATACGGAATAATCCCCCAATTTGATCATCTCACAGGAGGGGAGCTTCAACTCCCACAGGGAGCCGTCACCGGACGACGAGGCGACCAGCCGATCATCCCGGGTGAACGTCAAACTCTGAAACGTGGGCAACGTCACCCCGGGCTCGGGAATCAGATCGCACACATCTCGCGCCTTGGCCGTGTTGAGCGGAATGTGCCACAACTTGTCTTCGCTGATATGGATCAACCAATCCGGCTCTTCGATATCCGATCCGGTATCGGTATCCGCGTCCGTATCCCCATCCGAGTCCGTGTCCGCATCCGTGTCGGCGTCGGTGTCGGCATCCGTATCGGCGTCGGTATCTGTATCCACATCCGTATCGATATCCGTATCCGTATCGGCGTCCGTATCGGAATCCGCGTCAGTGTCGGTGTCGCTGTCGGTGTCCGCATCCGTGTCCGTATCGGCGTCCCCTCCCGGCGGGGTATCGGGGTCCGAGCCGCCGCACCCGACCGAGCCCATCAGGCCGCATGCAACCAACCCGACCACCACCATCCAACGGCCGAAGCCTCGCAACAAACCAACTATCGGGTGGCAGGCCTTCAAACTACTGGGCATGATCGAAAACTCCTCTTGTCATTGTCGGACAGCTCTCTTCAGTTAAAAGGTACCACCTCGATACACCGACGCAACTGCTGGGCCCGGCGGCCTCCGACCATTTGTGTTTGGCCTTGCGAGGCGCACCAAAGTACGCAATCATTTGAACATGAACGTACCGATTTTGTCCGCAGATGAACCCGGCAAATTCCACAGCCCGGTCGCCCGACCGGAGTCACACAGCAAGGGAGTGTGGCTTTGGGGGGCACGGGGAATCTTGGTTCTGGCGGCCCTGTTGCCTTATCTCCACTCTGTGGCGTACCCCTTCGTCTGGGACGATGCGGTTTTTATCCTCAACAACGAAGCAGTCAAAGAGTCGGCCTCCTATGTCGACCTGTTCGTCGATCCGGACACCCTCTCTTCGAAACAGGACTACAATCGCAAGATCTATCGCCCGGTGAGATCAGCGCTGTTTGCCCTGCTCTACCGTCTTTTTGGCGACAACAGTGTGCCGTTCCATCTATTGAACCTGCTGTTGCACGTCGGGTGCACGCTGCTGGTCTTTTCGGTGGCGCGAACATTGCTCAGTCGGTTCAAGGTAGCGTTTCTGGCAGCGCTCATCTTTGCGGTTCATCCGGCTCACGCCGAGGCCGTGACTTGGATTTCGAGCCTTGGCGACGTGCTGTCGGCATTTCTGTTTCTGCTGGCCCTGCGACTGTATCTCGTACCATCCCGTTGGAGCATCGGGGCGTCGATCGGGGTGGTGTTTCCCTTAGCGCTGCTGTCCAAGGAGATGGCTGTCACCCTTCCCCTCGTGTTGAGCGCGCTCCTACTGTGGAGTTGGTTCCAGGAATCACGTCGGCCGACTCCCCGACAGGTTGCTCCGGTGCTCGCATCGTTCGGGGTGGCCGCGATCTATCTCGGTTGGCGCTTCTTTGTGCTCGGCACAGTGGGACAAACGCCGATCACAGTTGCCGGTGTCGCCGCCGCATTTGAACGGCTTCCCTTCGTCCATTACGACTACCTCCAAATGCTGCTCTTTCCGATAAATCTCTGCCCGCTCCGAGGAGCCGTCATTCCCGGTGATCATTCGATACTCCACCACACCATTGCTATCGGATCGATGGTCGCAATGCTCGGCGCCATCTGGATTGCCCTGCGCCGGCGCCATCTGGCCGCGTTATTGGGTGCATTGTTCTGGGTCACCCTGCTGCCGGTAATGGGATTCGTGCCGGTGGTGATTCACGTGGCCGAGCGCTTCGTCTATTTGCCCGCTGTGTTTTTCATTCTGATGATCAGCACAGGGCTCGCCGGTCTGTCATCAGCGATGCGCCGACCATGGCTGCTCGGTGCCGCGGCCGTGCTCATCGCGCTGCTGTTGGCCGTTCGACTGGCCCAAGTGAATTTGATCTGGAGGAATCGACAGTCGATCACGTTGGCCCAAGTCAACTGCGTCCCAGTGAACCCCAATGCCTATTGGAATCTCGGTACCGAAGCCGTGCGGCAAAAGGATTGGCAGCGTGCGCAGACTGCCTTTACGCGACTGCTATCATATGATCCCAATCATCCCAAAACCCTCAACAGCATCTCTTATGTCCATCTTCAACTCCACCAGTGGGAATGGGCAGCAGCGGCAGCCCGAAAGAGCCTCTCCGTCCGGCCGGACAACAAACGGGGGCTCAACAATCTGGGCGCCGCGTTGATCGGGCAGGGGCAAGCCGCACGCGCAGAACCCATCTTTCGCAAGCTGACCCGTGACTGGCCCGATGACTTTCTCGCACAGCTCAACCTATCCATCGCCCTGCAGCATCAAGGCAAAGAGGCCGAGGCAAAAGCCGCGCTGGACAAAGCGCTCCACCTCAACCCCACCGATCCGATCGCCCGCCGGTTGCAGATGCAGTGGGACAAAAAAAGTAAAAACGATTCATCCAAATCGATCGAATCAGAAACTGCTACTACTCCCTTACTGCCTCACCGCAGCATCTGATACCGATTCACCCCCAATCGAATTCCGGGTGAAAGGTGTGCCGGTGCACATTGGAGAAAATCCCTTCGAAGTAGCACCCGCCCCTGGCCGAGGCATACCTCCCGGATTCGGGTCCCTCCGGATTCACCAGCGGCGAATCGTCAGGGTTCGGCTCGTACTCCCCGTACCAGTTGGAGATCCACTCCACCACATTGCCCCCGAGACCCAGCACACCCTCTGGGGAGACGTCGTCCGGAAAGTCATCGACGTTGGCAGTGATGCGATCGCTCCAAGGGGGCAGATTGGCCGTCTCAAAGGTGGGCTCTGCATCGCCCCAGGGGTACTTGATAGTTGGCCCGGGGCCGTTGGCTGCCCGCTCCCACCTCGCTTCGGTGCAGAGGGTGCGACCCACCCAGTTGCAGTAGGCCTCGGACTGGGCCTGGTTGCGGCAGTTAACCGGGTGGTGAATGCACAGGGCAACGGCCTGTTCGGATCCCTCGCACGCTGAAGGGTAGTGATTGACCACCACCGGATAGCCCTCGACCACATAGGTATCGTCCCAGATATGGCCGTTGGGATCACACACCCCAGCCTCGACACAGGCCAGATACCGCTCGTAGGTGACCTCGTACTTGTCGATGCAGAAGGGGTCCAATCGCACCGGGTGCGGGGGGCGCTCATCTCCCTGGCCGAAGTAGTCGTCCAGCTCCCCCTCGGGCGGGTCCTCTGACCCCATGGTTCGGTCCCCGCCCACGATCAACACCTGCTCGCAGAAGGCCTGGGTGCAGTTGGCGCTCTCGGGGCAGACCAGGTTGTCCGTGTCTGCATCACCATCCCCATCGCTATCAGCGTCCCCATCTCCGCCGGCGTCTGACGCTGCTCCGTCACTCCCCTCAGCGCAACCAAGGGGCATGAGCACCAGGGCGAGCATCAGACCGGTCATCAAAAAACAGGCAAGTATATTCATTTCCGGCTCCTTCCCTCCTTATATAAATGAATCGTTCACCAGTTGCCCACTCAGCGCCATCGATACTGAAGTTGAATGTCCGGGCGTGGTGTTCGTCTATCCAAATGACGAGATGGAAACCACACCCGATTGACAGGTGCACCAGGATTGGTAACTCTGGTGAGAACCGATTTTGCTAGCAAAGGAGCTAACCATGAAAGCGATAGTATCGCCCCTAGGCCTGATCGCATTCACCGCATTTATCTTTTCTCCGGTCACCGCTGATGCGGGAAACTGCGGATGCTACAAGGTGCTCAAAAGCTGCATGAAAAAGAAGGACGTGGCGCCGGACGCCTGCACCGATGCCTTTGAAACGTGCATCACCGAATGCAAGGATAAAAAGGAATGCATCAACGAGTGTAACGAACACAAAAAAGATTACAAACGGGCCTGCCGGGAGCGGTTCAAGGCAACCCAGTGCCCCCTCAAGGGCAAAGAGGCCAAAGCCTGCAAAAAGAAGGCAAAAAGAGAGAAAAACACTTGCCACAGGCGAAATAAGACCTTCGCGAGAATGTGCAAGTATCGATGCAAAAAGCAGGCTGAGTGATCTCCGGCCGGTGCAAACGCCGGAATTTCGGCGGATTTCAAAATCGGCGTTTGGTGATATTTTCAATCACCCATTTTGACAGGATCTTGAAGACTGATTCCGGTTCGATCGGTTTGGCCACGTAGTCATCCATACCCGCTGCGAGACATTTTTCCCGATCTCCCTTGAGCGCATTCGCCGTCATCGCCACGATCGGAATATGGTGGCTGGTTTGGCGATCAGCGATCTCGATGGACTGCTCCCACTGCCGGATTCTCCGCGTTGCTGTTAACCCGTCCATCACCGGCATCTGCATATCCATCAAAATCAAATCAAATGCGTCTGGATGCTCGATGTACCGTTCCAACGCGTCTTTCCCATTCTCCACCAGTTCGACATCGTAGCCGCGCCTGGTCAACACCAGCTGGCCCAGGCGTTGATTGACGGGATTGTCCTCAACCAGCATGATGTGGGCCGCACGTTTGAGCTCTTCGGTGATAGAGCTCGATGTGATAATCGGCTGTTGGGGATCCGACGAAGGTGTTTTTACTCCCAGGAGGCGCTGTACCATCCGGTACAGTTTGGCACGGGAGATCGGCTTGTTGATAAAACCGTCAAACCCGGCTGTTTTGCACAACTGAGCCTCCTGGGGATTCTTCGAAGATAATGCCAACAAGGGCACGGCAGCCGTTTCTCGTGACGCTCGGCGAATCAGTTGGGCGGCGTCGTAGCCGCTGAGTTCAGGCATTTGCAGATCCAAGATGCAGATATCGAACGGATCACTCTGGTTTGCCGCGGACAGCAGGATGTCCACAATCTGCTCAGCACTGGCAAACGATGAGACGCGCATATTCATCCGCTCCAAATAGTAGGTCAAGACCGCGCGATTGGTGGAATTGTCATCAATCAGCACTGCCCGCTTGCCGGCCACTGAATAGCGGACATATGACGTTGGTGGCGGCTCGACCACGCTGGTCTTGAACCACGCGGTAAAATGAAACCGGCTGCCCTCGCCGGGCTCGCTTTCAGCCCACACTTTGCCATCCATCAGGCCGGCGATTTTTTTTGAGATGGACAATCCCAAGCCCGTTCCGCCGAACTGTCGAGTCGTCGATCCGTCGACCTGACGAAACGGAACAAAAATATCGTTCAGTTTTTCCGAATCGATGCCAATCCCTGTATCCTCAACGATTGCGTGTACATTCAACTCGTCACCGCGGGTCTCATCGACACCGATAGAAACGCTGATTTCACCGACGCTGGTAAACTTTGCCGCGTTTCCCACCAGGTTGGTCAGCACCTGTTTGAGCCGGGATGGGTCACCGTGGATTCGGCTCGGCAACGACTCTTCGATGCGGCAGATCAGCTCGACGGGTTTCTCGGCTACTCGCGGGGCAATCAACTCGCACACATCAAAGGCCATCACCTCCGGATCGAAATCAATGGCCTCCAACTCCAGCTGACCCGCTTCGATTTTAGAGAAGTCTAAAATATCGTTTATCAGCGACAGCAACGTCGCGCAGCTGCGCTTGACCGTGTTGATGTATTCCTGTTGTTGATGATCAAGAGTTGTTTCCAGCAGCATCTCGGTGAATCCGATAATGCCATTCATCGGCGTACGAATTTCATGACTCATGTTCGCTAGAAATTCACTTTTTGCGTTGTTGGCGATTTGGGCTTCCTTGGCCATCCGGCTCGCCTCTTGGATCGACTGTTCGAGTCGAAGATTGACTTGTTGGAGCTCGGCCATCCGCTCCTCGACGAGGTGCTCCAATTCCACGTTGTCGATCCGATAGAGATAACGAGAATACTCAAACCACCATGAAATGGCGGAAACAATGACATACGTGCTGATGAATCTCACTTTGAATCCTGCGACGTACTCGAACGCAGCCAATCCCGGTATCTGCCAATAGAACAGCAGGATGCCCAACACCAAGATCAGCCCGCTCCAAAACAAGCCCTCCTTCTTGCCGAACAAAAAAAAGGCAATCAACGGATAGGTGTACATCCACAATATCTTCGAACCGGCGTCCCCACCGTCATACAGCGAGAACAGCACAACCAATCCGAACAACGCGCTGTTCGTGCGGTAGACGGTTTTTCCGTTGGGATGTAGACGTAATCGCAGCCAACCGATCACCAGTCCGGTACCGGAGACTAGAACAACCCCAAACAGCAGCCAATTTTGCTGTAGAAAGTTGGAAACACCGAACACCACCATCGCCGGAATGCCCAACAGAACAAATACAGAGAAGTACTGCAGACGGGTCTTTTCATCAGCGGTAATGGAGGGATCATCGGCGTGCGACATGATGAAGGCCGATAGAATTCGCCATATTCTGAACACACTGGTTGGCTTTTCGTCGTCCATTGTCACCAGCTCACACCGGTTTACGCCCCGGGTCGCACGACCCTACGCGCTGTCATTGAACATCGAGCCTTTGAGTAGATTATCGGACAGGTGACCGCTTTCCTTAAGGATTCCGCTAATCTATCGGCTTACAGCATAGCAGTTGAATACGGCCGGCGGCAGCAAGCGCGATCATCGAGAGATGGGTCAGTCAGTTCATCGTCCAAGCGTCGCCCAGCAAAAATCCGAAATTGGTCTCTCCGCCGATCACCCAGACGCGGTTGTCGTGAACGAGCACCGTCAGGTCGCTTCTGGCCGGCCAGTCCGCCGTTTCGCTGTGCAATTGCCAGTGTTCACCATCACCTGTAGACCACACATCTCCCACGATTTGCCGATCCACGGCTCGTCCTCCCATGACCCACATTCTCCCGTTAAATCCCGTTGCACCCAACTCGGATCTGGGGGACCATACAGGGGAGGCCGGCACCACCTGGGTCCAGTTCAGGCCATCTGAAGACCGCCAGACATCGTTGAGCGGTTCTTCAACATCGTTTCTCCCCCCCAACACCCATAGACTGTTGTCGAAGACCAAGACCTGATGACCGGAGCGTCCGGACCACGGAGCGTCGCTGGTGACCTCGGTCCAGGTGACGCCATCCGCGGTACTCCAGACGTCGTTGTGATGTTGCCAACTGGGTTCGCTGTAGCCGCCCAGGATCCACAGCTTGCCGTCGAAGGCAACGGATTGGTGCTTTTCCCGGGGCGACCAACCCGGGGCGTCGGTGGCCAATGTCCACTTCTCACCATCAACGGATCGCCAGACTTGACCGAAGGTCTCAAAAATTGGAGCGCTGTGGCCCGTCGTCCCGCCGGTGACCCAAAGGCGGTCTTTGAACCCAGCCGCCGAGAAATTCATCTGGGCCGGCCACTCGGCTTGGGCAGTGGCCAGGGTCCAATTCTCTCCGTCGCTCGATGACCACACATCGTCCATGGCCACTGGGGTATCGGTCGCGTCGAGATGCTGTCCCTTGAGCAGCCAGATCCGATCGGCGACCGCGACGATACCACCCCACCGCCGCCCATGCCAGGGAGCGGTTTCACTGACCTGGTTCCAATCTGCATCGCTGTCGCTGTCACTGTCTGCATCGCCGTCCGCACCCGGGGAGAGATACCACGCGTCGCTTCGATACTCGTCGTAGGTGCTGCCTCCAATCACCCACAGCCTGTCACCATGGGCAGCGCCGGCGTTGTCGAAGCGGGATGACCACCCGACGGATGCGTCGAATCGGCTCCAGTGCGCACCGTCGGCAGTGTACCAGGCCTCCGCGTCAAGCAGTCCGTGGCTTTCGCGCCCCCCGAGTACCCATAGTTTGTCCTGAAACACAGCCGTCCCAAAGAGCGCTCGCGGGGACCAGATGTCGGTTGCCGGATCAATTTTGGCCCAGTTCACCCCGTCATCGGATCGCCAGACATCGTTGCGATACCCCAGTTCGTCTTTACCGCCGAGCAGCCAGAGAGCGTCATTGAAGAGAACGACGCGATGCCCCGAGCGTTTGGTCCACGGAGCAGAGGAGGCCATCTGACGCCAATCGACACCATCCTCGGTGGACCAACTATCGTTATAGAGTCGCTCCATGTGGAGATTTCGTCCGCCGAAAATCCACAGTTTGTCTTGAAATGACACGGCTTGGTGCAAGCTTCGCCCATCCCAGGGCGATTGGTCGGTCACTTGGCGCCAATCGATACCGTCCGGCGACCGCCAGACGTGACTGAACGCAGTGCAGGATCCTCACCAGCCGTTGGCGCCGCCGGTGACCCACAACTGATCGAGAAAAACGGCGACCGAAAAATCCACGAACATCGGCCAGTCTACCTGCTCCGCCTCGCGCTTCCATTCGACGCCGTCGGCAGAGGACCAAACATCGTGGGCCTCATAGGGCATGCCGTCACCATCGTATTGCATGCCCTTGAGCAGCCACAACCGATCGTTGAACACCACCACTTCATGGGCTCGCCGACCTTGCCACGGGAGGCCATCGTCGGTCAGGACCCAGCTTCCGTCCGCTTCGGCATCGGTGCCAGTGTCCGTATCGCTGTCTGTATCGCTATCCGCGTCGGCATCGGTGTCCGTATCCGTATCGCTATCCGTATCCCCGTCCACGTCGCCTCCCGCGTCAGGCAGACCGCCGTTTCCCGGATTGCCGCCGCACGAGCTGAGCTGGCTGCTCCACAAGCACGCGACAAATAGGGAGACTGTCACTCGAACGATGAACGTCATCTTTGTCACCAGCCACCACCGATTATCCACGGTGATGCCTCCTATTCATCCAACGAATGAGAGATAGGTTTTTGACGAACCGATAAATTTCGGAGGTCACGCAGAGATTCTTGGGACAATGCAGCGGGTCATTTTGCTATCTACGCAGGGCGTGATGTGTGCACCAGAAACTGTTCGATGGTTCGGTTGTATGTGCGGATAGAGGAGGCCCGTTGAATCTTTTTGGCGAATTTTTTGGCGTTGGGCACAGCCGGGGCCATGTACTGCCAAATTGACCTCATTTTGTGTAACAGGTGGGCGTCACCGCTCAGCCGGGTTCGATAGTGCTCAAAGAGGCGTTGGTGAAACTCACGGAGCTTGGGTAGCCGTTGTGGCTCCGGTACGGGTACACCTGTTTTGATCGCCTGCGCCAACCAGGGGTCAGCCAGGGCGCCGCGCCCGATCATCCAACCCGTGACGCGGTCGAATTTCTTCCGCAGCCGAGCCAAGTCAGCAGCGTTGCGAATGTCTCCGTTGAACACGACGGGATGATCCGCGGCCGCCAGACAGCGTTCAAAGGGGATCAATTGGACCTCTCCCCGATACATTTGCGCCGCTGTGCGGGGATGGATAATGATTTTGTCGAGCGCAAATCGGTTGAGTGTCACGAGCAGTGCCTCCAGCTGGCCGGGATCATCCACGCCCAACCGCACCTTGACCGACACACCGATGGTCCGATCGGCAAACACCTCGCTCAACACCTGCTCGACAATTTGCGGAGTGGCCACCAATCCCGCGCCGAGGCCTTTTCCGACGACCTGGGGATGGGGGCAGCCCAGGTTCCAGTTGATCTCTCGATATCCCATCTGTTCGAGCGCTCGCGCGGCAGCGATAAAGAAATCGGCCCGCCGGGTGAGCACCTGGGGGATGACCGGCAGGCGACCGTTGTGTTCCGGATCGAGGTCCTTAATAATTTTCCCGTTGAACACTGACCCCTCGGCTCGGACGAACGGCGCCACCGCAGCATCGAATCCGCCAAAGAGCTCAGCAAACAGCGTTCTGAAAAACCCGTCGGTTACTCCCCGAATCGGCGCTAGGAAGAGGAACGGTTGTTCATCAGAACGGCTTGGGGCTATTGATTTCAACGCGAATTGCACTCACTGTTCGGGCATCGCCTGACGCCCTATGTTGGTGAACCGTCCTATCCCGACGCGCACCTTGTGACAGGCTCAACACAGCACAGAACGATCCCGGCTGCAAGCAGAGAAACCATACACCGTTGACTAACTTCGCCCCTGTTGTAGAGTGATGTGGATTTGCAGTCACTCACTCGGTTTCATGAAATCAGTCGCTACTTGGTCGCCACGGCCCCACTCTGGCGGCCCCGTCCGTTTGTGCAGTTGCCGCTCCCTTGGGAGGCCGACTTTCCGCAGATCTCCATGGCCCTGCGGGCGCTGGAGGAGCCGACCGTCGAGGCGGTGCGAGCGAATCTGTCCAAAGTCGTCTCACTGGTGCCCCAACTCGCCGAGCTCTATCACTGCAATCGAGCATTGAGCGTGTGGCCCGAGCTGGACAAACGGGACGGCTCAATCGATCCGGACCGCAATCCGCCGCGGGTGCCCGGACGAAAATGGCGTCAAATCGCGAATTTCATCGCTGTGATCGAACCCCAAATCCCTCGGGGAGTGGTTGGCTGGCTGGACTGGTGCGCCGGCCGGGGACACCTGGGCTGCGCCCTGAGCCGGGTGACCGGCCTTCGGTCCCGCTTTGTGGAGAAAAACGAAAAACTGTGTGGCCCGGATCATGTACAGGCAGACGTGTTGACCGATGATCTCCGGACCCTGTTTGCACCGGAGGTGGGCGCGGTGGCCCTGCACGCCTGTGGGAATCTGAACGCTCGACTGCTCACGACGGCGAATAACTCGAGCTGTCGATTCTTGGCCGTGGCGCCCTGTTGCTATCAAAAAATCATTGGCCAAGACTATCAGCCGCTTTCCACGGCCGGGCAAGCTTCGGCTCTGAAATTGACCAATCACCACCTCAGATTGGTGTCGTTCGAGGAGGTCGTGGCGGGTCGCGGTGAGAAGAAACGGCGCGCCCGGGATCACGCCTTTAGGCTCGCTTTTGATTTGCTGGCCCGAGAAGTGACCGGTCAGGATCAGTACACGCCCCTGGGGCACCTCCCCGCTCATTTCTGGCAGGGCTCGTTCGAGCGATTTGCCCGGCTGGTCGCCGAACGGCAGGGTATCGAACTACCCGCCCATTGGAATCCAGCACCGTACGAGCGCGCCGGAAAAGAGCGCTGGTTGCTCAACCGGGCGTTGTCACTGGTGCGAACGATTTTTGCGAGAACCGTGGAGAGCTGGCTGCTATTGGACCGCGTGCTATTTTTGCAGGAGCGCGGCTGGTCCGTGGCAGCGGGCACGTTTTGCGCGCGGGAGACGACACCGCGCAATTTGGCCATCCTGGCACAGCGCCATTGAGGCGGATGACGGCGGTTTGTACGGGGTCAGTTGCCCTTACTGTTCGTAAGCGCCGATATCCACTCGTGCGCCCGATTCCCTGGCGTTGAGTGCGATGTCGTAGTCGGTCAATCCGGCTGGTGGGGAGGGATCTCCGGCATCTATTGCACTCGAACCCGGGTTGACTCGGTAGTTGTCGTTTGACGGATCGACGAAATCCGGAGCTTCGATGAGGTTTGAGCCCAGATCGATGACTCCCTTGATCAACAACGGTTTCTCGGCCCGGTAGATGATTGAATTGTAAATCGTTAGCGTACCCGAGTCCCCTGGCCGGTTTGTCGCTTGAATCCCGAATTGGCCCTGCTCGGCCACGGTCAAATTGGTCAGGTTGGCGGTCGCGGTATCGAAGACCAGCACCTGTGCGCCATAGCGCGCTTCGCCGGCAATGATCGAGTCGGAGAGTTCTATCGTCGAGGATTCCCGTGCAGTAGCGACCAGTTGGCATTCCCGCCCATCTTCGTCGTAGTTGTGCAGCACGGCGTTGCGGCGAAACTCGATCACCCCGTTGCGCCCGGGAGCCGACAGTTGGACGCCCGTGCTCTGGGACACGGCTTTGCTCTGTACCCAGTTGTGCGCTATCTCGTTGTCCACGATGATGGCCCGCCCTCGCTCCGTCACATACGCGTACAGCCCTCCATTGGCGGTTATCAGGACATCGCCGCGGCTTGTGTTGTCGGCGATCCGGGATCGGCTCAAGTAGATCGTGGCGTCACCGTGCACCCCAAGAGCTGCTCCGGTTCCGTCCAGCCTGGCGGCATCTGCTGTTCCCCGAAGCTCATTCTGTTCAATCGTACAATCGTCGATCACGACAACTGCCCGATCACGGGCGACCACGGCTACCGCACCGCCGGTGGCATTGCCCTCACTGATTTCACCCCTGTTGTTCACAATTGAAGAGCGCAGGAGATAAAAACGGGCCTCGTCCCCGACCGAGGCGTACACGCCCGATCCCTCGGACCAGTCGCCATCGGCCAGCGTGTTCTTCCAAATCCGGCAGTTGACCATTCCCGCGAACGCGGTTCCGCTGGGACCGGCGTACGCCCCGGCACCACTGTCCCTACCTTCAACAAACCCGCCGACAAAGGAGAAACCCACAATCCAAACCGTCCCCCCACTGGGAGACACCCGCAGCACCCGGCCCGTTCCGGCGACGTCGACCACTGTCTGTCTCGGATCCTCGCTGCGCGTGAGAAACAATTCGTCCCACCCACCAGTAATCTCCAGCCGTCCAGAAGCCAACGCCGGTCCAATCACCACACTCTCGCGATAGATGCCGGATCGAACCCGCACCTCGTTTGATCCGCCGATGGCAATCGCTGCGTCTATTCCCTCTTGGATGCGGGTATACCGCCGTCCCGGGCCCACGGTGAACACGACACAATGGGCCGCGGTGACACCGGTCAGGCACACCAACAAAATGGTCAGCTGCAGTTGTTTTCTGATGGAGTAGATCATGTGGACGCTCCCTTGCACCGAGTCGTTTCAAAGGCAGTACAGCAAAGAGCGCAGCAATCTGACGGCCTCCCTCCTTTTTAAGCTTTTCTATGTGAAATTGTGCCCATCCCGTATCGATTCTTTTGTTACCGACTTCTGCCGCTATGGCTTGCTTCAGTCACTGGAGCAGTAAATCGGCTGCGACTCCTCCAACGCGTCATCACACAGCTCAATCAGCTGTTCGACCAACTTCTTGGTCTTGTCGCCTGAAACCAAACTGTCCAAAATCTGATTTCTGATCTTCGGATCTTTTGCTTGCACTTGCTTTTCAGCACCAATTTGTTCGCGCCTAACCGCCGTATAAGTTTGAAGCAGCAGTTGGAGTTCGGTTTTCAATTTTCTGATTGACCCATCGTCGCGAAGCACAGGACTGTCATAGTAGCGCTCGCAGAGGTACGATATTTTCTCCAAAGAAAGATCGAGCTCTTCGGGAAGTTCGAAAAGGCGTTCATCTCCAATCACCACGAGACAGTTCGGACTTTTTATTTGAAATGCCATAATTCAATCCTGGTTTCAACGGTCACTCGTCGCTGCACAACCCATCAATTTGAGTCTGCCAGTCAGCTTGTTTTAGATCTATGTCCCGGAATACCTGGTCTCCTCATTCTCGCACTTCGGATAAAAGACACGTCCGCTCGCCCACCAGATGCCTTCCCCGTGTAATTCTCTGACGTTCTTACTGATGCCTTTGTCGAGCTCAGCCACATCGACTTCTCGCCATTGAGTGTCCTGCCAATTGACCTCACCGCTTTCCAAACTATCCTGAATCAGCGTTTTCAGCCGATCCACATCACCGGCCACGCCAAAGGTTTGGTAATATCCGACGACCGGCTCTTCCCCCGATTCATCCTCAGGGTAAATCGGTTCAACCAGTTATACATTCACCACAACCATATACTTCGGAAGCGGGTTTTTCTTCAGGGCTCTCATTTTTGGATTTAGTCCAAACATCTATTTCTTGACCATCGGCCCAAGGATCATTGATCTACTGAAAATAAAATCATGTTTCTTGTCCATTTCAACAATCTCCTCGGCGATTCTAAACTCATCAATCGATAACGGTCTGGCATAAGCGGGAGTCCCCCCGGCTTTGCCGGGAAGCACCCAAAGTATCCAAGACTCGCTTTTTTCAGCAACATTGAGGTAGAGTGCAACATCATTAACAAAATTGGTTGGGCTGAATGATGATCTCGATTCCCGGATTTCGACTACTGGATTTTCTCTGTGAGACAAGGCTGTCCATTGTCTCCCGGGGTCGTTCGTCAATCCCCCGCAAGACCGGTGAGATGGACTTGTCCGGTTCACCATAAAGTAAAAGAGGAGATCACCGACCCCATGTCAAAAGCGATGTTGCTCATTTTCATCTGTCTGCTCAGCGCACTGCC
>JANQET010000248.1 GCA_028278265.1 Myxococcota bacterium | reverse complement strand
CCGTTTTTCGAATCGGTCGATACCTTCTTCTACACCCCTGGCATGCGGACCAGAGCGGCCCCTCATGTCCGCGACAGCGCTGATCTCAAGCGGGTGATGGTCACCGTGGTGATCGCACTTTTTCCCTGCATTCTGATGGCGATGTACAACACGGGCCTGCAAGCCAATCTCGCGATTGAAGCCGGTGCCCAATCCCTCAGCGGGTGGCGCGCGTGGATCGTCGAGGCGCTCGCCGCCGGCTACGTCTCGAGCAACATCTATCACTGTTTTGTTCACGGGGCGGTCTTCTACCTGCCCGTGCTGATCGTCACCTTTGTCGTGGGACTGGGCATCGAGGGGATCTTCGCTGTGGTGCGAAACGAGGAGTTCAACGAGGGCTTTTTTGTCAGCGGAATGCTCTTCCCGCTGATCCTGCCGGCCACGATTCCCCTATGGCAGGTGGCGTTGGGCATCGCGTTCGGGGTGGTCATCGGTAAAGAGATCTTCGGCGGCACCGGATACAATATCCTCAATCCGGCCCTGACCGCCCGGGCCTTTTTGTTCTTTGGCTATCCCGCCGAAATTTCGGGGGACAAGGTGTGGATCCCCGCAGAAACAGTGGACACGGTCAGTGGCGCGACGCCCCTGGCGCGGACCGCCGAATCCGGCATCGCCGCTCTGACGGAGGAGTTCAGCTGGCTCGATGCCTTTTTTGGTTTCATCCCCGGGTCGATGGGGGAGACCTCAACCCTGGCCTGTCTGTTCGGCGCGGCGGTGCTGATCATCACCGGAGTGGGCTCTTGGCGCATCATGGCCTCTGTGGTCGTCGGGGCGATCGTCACTTCCTCCCTGCTCAACTGGATCGGCTCGGAGACCAATCCCCAGTTTGCCATTCCGTTTTGGTGGCATTTCGCCATCGGCGGAGTAGCCTTTGCCACGACGTTCATGGCGACCGATCCGGTTACCGCGCCCTTTACCCGGAAGGGGCAGCTGATCTACGGATTGTTGATCGGAATGCTGATCATTCTCGTGCGGGTGCTCAATCCGGCCTATCCCGACGGGTTGCTGGTCGCTATTTTACTGATGAATATCTTCGCGCCGCTGATTGACCACTACGTGGCCAAGGCCCACATCAAAAAGAGGAAGGCGCGCTATGTCGGGTAAACGCTCTGCCGGATACACGCTGTTTTTCGCGATCGCGGTGTGTGGTGTCTGTTCGATTTTGGTGTCCGTGGCAGCGGTGACCCTCAAAGAGCAACAACAGGCCAATTTTCTCGGCAATCTTCAGCGCAATGTGCTGATCGCCGCCGAGCTGTTGGAGAGCGACGAACCGGTGGACACCCGAGAGGTAACCGAGCGGTTCGCCAAACGGGTCAAGGTGCAGCGGGTGGCGCTGCCAACCGGGGAGACCCTGGGAGAGCTGACCGAAAAGCAGCTCGAACAGCGGCTGACCGGCGAGATGAAAGTCGAGGAGCGACCCGTTGCGGACAATGAGGCCAAGGTCCTTGCGGTGCCCGAAGAGAGCATCGTTTACCAAGTGGTCGAGCAAGGGCGGGTAACCCTGTTCATTCTGCCCGTCGAGGGGCAGGGTCTGTGGGGCAGGTTGTACGGTTTTTTGGCTCTCAAAGCGGACGCCCGGACGATTGCCGGATTGGTCTTCTACGAGCACAAGGAAACCCCCGGGCTGGGGGGTGAAGTGGACAATCCCAAATGGCGCGCCAAGTGGAAAGATCGCCGGGCCTTTGACGGGCGGTTCGAACCGGTAATCGAAGTGATCAAAGGCAACGCGGGTCCGCCCGAACGGGATCCCCATCGGGTCGACGGATTGTCCGGCGCGACGATGACCTCCCGCGGGGTGACCGCTCTGCTCAGGTTTTGGCTGTCCGACCAGGGGTATGGCAATTACTTAAAGCAGCATCGGGTGAAACGGGATGCCTGAGGGGTACAGAAAGACTTTTTTCGACCCGGTGATTACCAACAACCCGATCGCCGTGCAGGTGCTCGGTATTTGCTCCGCGCTCGCCGTCACAACCCAGCTCAAGGCGACCGTGGTGATGGTGGTGGCGCTGACCCTGGTGACCGGTTTTTCCTCGTTCTTTGTCAGCCTGATGCGCAACGGGCTGCCCAATTCGATTCGCATCATCGTTCAGCTGGTGATCATCGCTTCGCTGGTGATCATCACCGATCAAATTCTCAAAGCCTTTGCCTTTGAAATTTCGAGGCAGTTGTCCGTGTTTGTCGGATTGATCATCACCAACTGCATCGTGATGGCCCGCGCCGAGGGATTTGCCATGCGCAACCCTCCGTTTCTCAGCCTGGTCGACGGACTGGGCAACGGGGTGGGCTACGGCGTGGTGCTGCTCAGCGTCGCGTTTTTTCGCGAGCTGCTGGGTTCGGGCCGACTGCTGGGGTACCAGGTGTTCAGCCTCGCCTCGGAAGGGGGCTGGTACACCCCGAACGGGCTGATGGTCTTGGCCCCGGGGGCCTTTTTCATCATCGGCATTTTCATCTGGGTCGTGCGCACGATCAAACCCGAACAGGTCGAGGCGGACTGATGCTCGAACACTATCTCAATTTGGCACTAACCGCGGTGTTTGTCGAGAATATCGCCTTGGCCTTCTTTTTGGGAATGTGCTCGTTCATGGCGGTCTCCCGTCGGGTAGATACCGCGGTGGGGCTCGGCCTGGCCGTGACCTTCGTGCTCACCGTCACCGTGCCGATGAACAACCTGGTCTACATCTATCTGCTCAAGCCCGGTGCCCTCTCCTGGCTGCACGACGACTTGGCCACCGTGGACCTCTCGTTCTTGGGCTTTTTAACTTACATCGGCACCATCGCCGCCATGGTCCAGATTCTGGAGATGGTGATCGATCGCTTTTTGCCGCGGCTGTACAATGCGCTGGGGGTCTTTCTACCGCTGATTGCGGTCAACTGCGCGATCCTGGGCGCTTCCCTGTGGATGGTGGAGCGCAACTACAATTTGGGCGAGAGCGTGGTCTTCGGTCTGGGCTCCGGAGTGGGCTGGCTGTTGGCCATTGCCGCGCTGGCGGCGATTCGCGAAAAGCTGCGCTACAACAACATACCGGCCGGGCTGCGCGGGTTGGGCATCACCTTTATCACCGTCGGCCTGATGGCAATCGCCTTTATGGCCTTTGCCGGGATCAAGCTGTAGTCATGGGCGGTGCGATGACCACGATTGTGCTCGGCGTCGGGATGTTCACCATCGTCATCCTGTTGCTCGTGATTGTGCTGCTGTTGGCCCGGCGCAAGCTGGTGCATAGCGGGCCGGTGAGCATCGACGTCGACGAAAGCGACACCCAATTCCAGACCCAGGCCGGCAATACCCTGCTCAACGCCCTGGCCACCAACGACGTCTTTGTTCCCTCGGCCTGCGGCGGCAAAGGCACCTGCGGCACTTGCAAGGTCAATATCTTTCAAGGGGGCGGGGCACTGTTGCCCACCGAACAGAGCCACGTGACCCGCGGACAGGCCAAACAAGGGATGCGACTCTCCTGCCAGGTCAAGGTCAAGGAGAACATGCAAATCGCCCTGCCCGCCGACGTGCTCAGCGTGCGCAAGTGGCGGTGCAAGGTGGTCTCCAATCGCAATGTGGCCACCTTCATCAAAGAGCTCGTCTTGGCCCTGCCCGAGGGGGAGAGCGTGCCGTTTCGCGCCGGCGGTTTTATCCAAATCGAGTGCCCACCGCACCAAATCGCCTACAAGGATTTTGATATCGAACCAGAGTTTCGCGGGGATTGGGACAGGTTCGAATTGTGGCGGTATGTGTCCAAGACCGCGACCCCGGTCACCCGAGCTTACTCGATGGCCAATTATCCGGGTGAAACGGGGATCATCATGCTCAACGTGCGGGTGGCCACCCCGCCCTCGGGAGCACTGCACGCCTCCCCGGGCGTGATATCGTCGTACATCTTCAGCCTCAAACCCGGTGACGATGTGACGATCCTCGGTCCCTTTGGCGAGTTCTTTGCCAAGGAGACCGAAGCGGAGATGTGCTTTGTCGCCGGCGGCGCGGGAATGGCCCCTATTCGCTCCCACATCTTCGATCAGTTCTACCGCCTCAAGACCCGCCGTCCGGTTACCTTTTGGTACGGCGCGCGCAGCCTGCGGGAATCTTTTTACGACGAGGAGTTCGATAAACTGGCCCGTGAGCACGACAATTTTACCTGGCATCTCGCCCTGTCCGAACCCCAACCCGAGGACAATTGGACCGGGTATCGCGGGTTCATTCACAAGGTGTTGTACGACAACTACCTCAAGTCCCACCCGGCGCCCGAAGAGGTGGAGTACTACCTCTGCGGCCCTCCGTTGATGACGGCTGCGGTGACCGAAATGCTCTACGATCTGGGGGTCGAAAGCGAGAACATCCTGTATGACGACTTTAGTTGAGGGTAAGCATGCTGCACTTTGACCTCTGTGTGATCGGCAGTGGGCCCGGCGGACAGAAAGCCGCGATTCAGGCCTCCAAATTGGGCCGCAAGGTCTGTGTAATCGAGCGAATGGAATCGGTCGGCGGGGTGGCGATTCACACCGGTACGATCCCCTCCAAGGCGCTGCGCGAGGCGGTGGTCCAGGCCACCGGCGGCATGGATCCCCTCTCGGCCCGCGGGGATGTCTCGTTGGGCCGCATCACCCTCGAATCGATCATCTCCTCCTGTCAGCGGATCATCGCCACCGAAATCGCCATCGTCAAAACCCAGTTGGAGCGCAATGGGGTGCGGGTCATCTCGGGCAGCGGCAAATTTGTCGGACCGAACAGGGTGACCATCCAAGGCACCACCAGCCGGGTCACCCTGACCGCCGATAAATTCATCCTCGCCGTCGGTACCGTACCGGCCAAACCGGCGAGCATCCCGTTCGACGGTCGACGGATCATCACCTCGGACGATCTGCTGGCAATGACCAAGATGCCCCGGTCGATGATCGTAATCGGCGGCGGCGTCATCGGCACCGAGTTCGCTTCCATTTTTGCCAAGCTGGGGGTGCGGGTGACCATCGTCGAGCGTGCCGATCGCATCCTCAGTTTCCTCGACGCCCAAATCGGCGAGGCGTTGCAGTACCACCTGCGGGACATCGGAATGACGATGCGCCTCGGTGAAGAGCTGAAAAAAGCGTGCGTGATCACCGAGGATCAAAAGGGGAGCAAGGGCAGAAAACGGATGCTGGTCGAAGCGACCCTGTCCAGCGGCAAGTCGATTCACGGGGACATCCTGCTCTACTGCCTGGGGCGACAGGGGGCCACCGGGGACCTGAATTTGGCCGAGGTCGATTTGATGGCCGATGCCCGGGGCCGGTTGAAGGTCAACGCTGACTATCAAACCGAAAACCCGAACGTCTATGCGGTGGGGGACGTGATCGGCTTTCCCTCTTTGGCCTCCACCTCGATGGATCAGGGTCGGGTGGCGGCCTGCCGGATGTTCGGCGGACCGGCGGTCTCCTCACCCCAGCTATTTCCCTACGGCATCTACTCCATTCCGGAAATCTCGCTGGTCGGCAAAAACGAAGAACAGCTGACCACCAAGGGCATCCCCTTTGAATCGGGGATGGCCCGCTACCGGGAAATCGCCCGCGGCCAGTTGATCGGCGATCACGTGGGCCTGCTCAAGCTGCTGATCCACCAACAGACCCATGAGATCCTCGGCGTGCACACCTTCGGTACCGGCGCAACCGAGCTGATTCACATCGGCCAGGCGGTGATGGCGCTCGGCGGAACGGTGGAGTACTTCGTCAACACCGCCTTCAACTACCCCACCCTGGCCGAGTGCTACAAGGTCGCCGCTCTGGATGGACTGAACAAACTGCAGCGGTGAGTCTACCGGTTGCAGGCGCAAAACCGCGCGAAGTTGCTGTCCCCGGCCCACCCGTTCGTCTCAGGATAGATCTCCCAGTGACAGGAATAGTCTGACTGACGCTCCGTGCACCCCAGTCCCAGAGTTCCAGATCCCGAGGTTAACGCGCCGATCGGCATCTCGAATGCCGTGCAAATCGTTCGGCAGTTCTGCGGTGTACCTTCGCTTCCGGCAAAATCAGTCGTTCCCTCAGCATCATAGCCCCCGTGGTCGAGGCACACCTCATCGCAGGCCTCTCCCGGAGCGCCCACGTACCAGCAGTAACCACCGACAACCCTGCCATCACAAAGAAACGCCGAATCCGTATCCCCGTCGGCATCCGAATCCCCGTCCATGTCGGCGTCCCCGTCCGCATCCCCGTCACTGCCTGTATCGCCATCCGAATCGGCGTCTTCGTCACTCGACCCGTCGGCGAAATCTTCATTGAGCAGTTGATATGTTCTTGTCGGACCGCAAGCGCACAACGCACCGCAGAAAATGGCAACCCCAATCGTTCTAATCATTGCTCACCACAGGCCGACAGCTCCCGGCCGGACCTTCTGGCAGCGCGGGATTCGGGCCATCGGGAGATGATTTGCTGAAACAGCCGCACCGCTTTGGGACAATTTCCCAACCGGGCCTGCGCCACCCCCTTGTGGTACAAAATCTCTCGGCGGTAGGCCCCCGAGGGGTAGGCCTTCAGGAACCCATCGGCAGCTCGGAGGACCTCGGTATGTCGACCCGTGCGACCGAGGGCGTAAATGCGATACACGCGACAGGTTTTGGCCAACGGACCGGTCGGCGCCAGCGCCAGGTATGTGTTGAATCGTTTCAACGCATCGCTGGCCCTGCCGAGGACGTCCAATTCGATTTGGCCCAACGCGACCCGCGCATTCAGGGCGGCGTCACTGCGGGGATACGCCTTAATCAGTCGGCGATAGACCTTTGCCGCCCGTTTGAACCGCTTCTCCCTTCGATGGGCCGTGGCCAATTCGACCAGCTCTGCGGCGGATGGGGACTGACCGGCGCGAGGGGCGGACCGGCGACGATCCGACTCGGCGGCCGGATCGACGGCACTGTCACATCGCTCGAACAGGCAACGGTCCTGCGCCAACTGAAGGGACAGTTCGACGTCAGCATCTCGGCCGTGGATCCGCATCGCATTGCCGGCTGCGACCGTGACGCCGTCGGGGTGGTCCCGGGTCGTCACTTCCACCACGCCGGTGAGCACCCGTACGATCTCCCGATCCCCATCGACCTCAGTCGAGAAAACGGTTCCCTTGGCTTCCACCATTCCATGGGTGAGCTCTACAATGAACCGGAAACCGGGTCCGTGGGGACCGATCTGCGCCACCGCCACGCCCTGGTCCAGGTGGAAATGGGCCAGCTTGTCGTTCAGCTGACGCACGCGGATCTGCGCCTGATCGCTGAGCCAGAAATAGGTGCCGGAAAACACCTCGATGTACCGCCGGCCGTCCGGAGTCGTCGAGATAGTGGGCCAGTCGACTCCTGAGGGATTTGGCGCATCGGATCGCGCGAGTTGATACACAGGGGAGCGCCGGATCATCAAATCCGACGAATCAGGCGTCCCGAGCCACAGCACGATCGCCACCGCGCCGGCAACGGCAGCGGCCGGAAGCGCCCAGAGTTGCCACCGGCCAAAGGGGCCCGTTTTCCGCACCGGCGGGTGATCCGTGGTCACGGCCACCTTCACCCGGCGAATCAAAAAGGGATCCGGCTCGGCGCGTTGAACCTCGGTTCGAGCCGCCTGAAGAAGCTGAACGAACTCGCGACACTCCTCACACACACCGAGATGACGCTGGAGCGGCGTGCCGCTTTCGGCCGGTTCATAACCGTCGACACGGTCCAGATCGTCCATCTTCTCCCGCAGCGCTCTGCACTCTTCGGGCATCATCGCTCTATCTCCCTTAACAGTTCTCTATTATCGGGGTCTTTGCTCAATGAGTTCACCAACGCCTGTCTCCCGCGATAGAGCCGCTTGCGAGCGGTTTCCACATTGCACCCGACCGCCAGGGCGATTTCGGAAGGGGTGTACCCTTCGACGAGGGAAAGAACCAGCGCCATACGATATTTCGGTCGGATCTTGGCCAGGTGCTTGGCGAGGTGCGCGAGCGTGCGGCGGGTTTCGAGTTGTCGATCCGGCAGATTGGATTCCTCGACCAACAGGGCATCCATTTTGTGAGAGAACGGCAACAGGGCGGTGTACGCCTTGCGCCGGTAGTGCTTTCGAATGACATTGACCGTCACCTGACTGAGCCAGGCGCTGAAATTTCCGCTGCGCCGAAAGCCGTCCAGGTCGGCGAATGCTTGGGCCAACGCGCTCTGGACGAGGTCTTCGACATCGGGTCCCCCCCGGCAGGCCAGGTAAACAGTGCGCCACACCTTGGGTGTACAAGCGATGGCCAGCCGCTCCCGCGCCTCGCGATCACCACCGATACTTCTCAAGATCAACGCATCGTCAATCTGGATTTTCCTCACTGAAACCATTCACGCTCCTCGGCGATCCTTGGGGCCTCAGTATTTTTTGTCCGGTCAGACCGGGAATCAGGACAAAAAAAGCTAGTGCGTCGGAAATACAACGGAGACTCCGAGGATCAAGCGGGGTTGAACCCAATTGAAGTGCAGTTTGATATCATCTCCCCAGAGGTAATTGCGCGCCGAGGTGAAGATATCCGCCCCCACCTCGCCCCACAGGCCGAACCAAGAGGAGAGCTGTGTACGGGCGCGCAGCGCGGGTGAGAACGCCAGCCCCAACAGGGGATTCGGGTCCGGATTCGTCGCCTGACTCAACCCCCGTAAGCGGGTGAAGACGACTGTGATGCCCATCGCCAGGCTCAGATCGACGATCCGCAGGGGAAGCACACCGGCCAGATAGAACTGGACCGGCCACCGCCAAAAGCGCACTTCCTGCTCCGGTATATCCAAGCGAACGGTTTGAAACAGACCGACCGCCAGCCCCCCTTCTACATACTTCCCCGCTTGCAGACCGAGCAGTAGACTCATCCCATGTCCCGCAGGTCCGGGTAGGTCGATGAGACTCAGGGCGTAGCCCGCCGCGGCGACGACATGGACGTTCTTCTCCGTGAGATGTTCGGGGTGCACGACTTTTGTGCTGTGCGCTTCCCGCTGCTCGGTCGCCGGTGCCACACTGTTGGACAGCTCGGTGATCGACGTGGGGAGATTGACCACCCCACCGGATTCGGCACTGAGCCAGAAGGCCAATGAGGAGCGAAACACCATTGCAATGGTGCCGCAGTCCGTCTTCCACCCATCCGCGCTGTGGGGAATCGATTGCTCCAACGTCTTGTAGGTGGGGCCGTCGGGGACAATGATGTGAAACGCCTCCTGCTGATCATCGATCCACAACAGCGCGAGGAGTTTCCGGTCTCGGGTTTGATGGCGAACGAGCCGTATCCGCTGTTGGGGCGACAGAGAGGGCTGGGCCGTCGACAACATCTCCACCCGGATATCGAAGTCGCTGAGATGGGCCTCGACCGCCGAGAAGAGCGCCCTCAAGCGCTCCGTCGCGACCGCCGGTGCCATCAACACCACAACCACATCATCGGTTCTCTCCCCTTCTTCTGCAATGAGTGCGGGTGGGCTTCCCAACAAGACCGAAACGAGCAAAAGAATCGATGGCCGATCAATTGTCGGCCTGTGAGCGAACAACAGCCCATCGGTTCTCTGCGATTGGGAAAACAGTGACGTACCAACCTCCTTATTTATTAGTATAGTGATAATTTTTTAACCTCACAGTAAATTTGCCGGGTATCTTGATTTTTGTCCCAACTCAGCGGCCGACCGGACTGTATGGGTCGAGGGGCCTGGAGACTGTGCATGAAGAGAGACATTCAGCGGATCGAAACCGAGCAGGTCGATCTATTCCGTCGGCGCATCGGCCACTACGAAATGCTCTATCCGATCGGCGCGGGGGGAATGGCCACCGTATTTGCCGGCCGGGAGGCGGGACAGGACGACGCCGAATTGCGGGCGATCAAAATCATCCATCCCCATCTGGCCAGGATTGTCCGGTTCAGAAAACTGTTTCTGGATGAGGCCTCACTGGCCGCGAGCATTCACCATTCCAACGTGGCAGAGGTGCACGACGTCGGACAGGACGACGGACTGTTCTACACCGTGGAGGAGCTCGTCGACGGCCACAACCTCAGACAATTCACCGTGCAGTCGCAAAAAAGGGATATCGTGTTGGCCCCGCCGCTGTATGCACACATCCTGGCGCAAGCCTGCCGCGGATTGCACGCTGCCCATTGCCTGAAAGCCGCTGACGGGCGGCATCTCCATCTGATCCATCGCGACCTCTCTCCCCGAAATATCGCGATTTCGTTCAACGGGACGATCAAGCTGATCGACTTCGGCGTTGCCTGGACCCGGGCCCGAAAATCGCCCACCAAGAGCGGTCGGCTCAACGGCAGAATCGGCTTTCGCTCCCCCGAGCAGATTCGCGGCGCGGCCGTGGACAGGCGCAGCAATGTTTTCACCATGGGGATCATGCTGTACCTGTTGGCCACCGGCAGGCATCCGTTCCCTGGAAAATGTGCCTCTACGCGGATTGAAAAGATATTGAGCGACGAGTTCGTCCTACCCGGCGTGATTCAACCCGATATTCCCCACCGGATCGAGACCATTATCTTGATGGCACTGGCCCACAATCCCCAACACCGCTACCCCTCTGCCGCCGCCATGGCCGACGATCTGGAGGAGGTCCGTTGGAGCTTCGAAGGCCGTGGGTCACGAGACGTATTGACCCAACTGATGCGCCGCTGTTTTGCCGATACGGTGGAATCGCGGAATCGCCGAATCCACGACTTCCTCAAGCGCCCACCCGATTTCCCGTTGCATCGAAGAATCACCGGTCGGGCAGAATCAGTTCCCGTTCGCGGGTATTGTTGAGCGGTACTGGGCCGCCTTCTCCGGTTTTCCCCAAGCCGTATAGAGGGTGACGAGATGGTTCAGCGCCTTTTGGGTGACCTCGTTGTCTTGGCCGAGGCTGTCTCGCAAAATGGGCAAAGCGGCCTGGAGCTGCCGTTCGGCTTCGTCGAACCGTTTGAGCTGAACCAAACACAGTCCGTACCGACTGCGAATTTTTGCCACGTCCTGGTTCTTCTCCCCGAAGTGGCGAAGTCCCACCTGCAGTGCTTCGGCGAGAATCGGTTCGGCCGCTTGGGTGTCCCCCTTTGCGATCACGGTCGCTCCCAGGCCACCGAGTGTGATCGCCAGACCGGGATGGTTGTGTTTGCGAAGAATCGCGATTGCCTGCGCAGCGACCTCCTCGCTCTTGGCATAGTCCCCTTTGTCCCTGAGCAGACCGGCCAGGCCGCTGAGATCCATACCCACATACAAGTGGTCGTCGCCGTACATTTTCCGGTCTATCTTCAACACCCGACGAAAAATGGTTTCGGCGCCGACCAGATCCCCTTTGTCCTGGAGCAACACCCCGAGATTGTTCAGTATATTGGTAATGTCTTCGTGCTCATCGGATTTGAGCTCCTTGCGTTTAATCGCCAACGCCCGGCGGGTCAGTTGTTCCGCCTCATCGTAGTCGCCCCGTTCGTGCCTCAACACGGCCAGGGCGCCCAGGGCCTCGGTGATGGCCGGGTGTTCAGGGCCTCGCAGGTCGCTCCACATCGTCAACGCGGATTGCAGCAGGGACTCGGCTTCTTCGTATCGCCCCAGGTGAAGATAGGTGACGCCGATCGTGGTCTTCACCTCTGCCGCGACTTCCGGTTGCTCTTCGAATGCCGAATTGATCTTGTCGGTCGCCGCTTTCAACGCCTCGAGCACCGTAACGTCGTGGCTACTCCCGGCCATCGGATTGGCCGAGCCGAGAATCTCCTGCAGAAACGCATTGATCGCCTTGGCTTTGTCCGCTTCGTTCCTGGCAACCTGTTCCGCTTCCTTTGCCCGAAAATAGCCCACGGTGACCCCGCTGGCCCCCCCGATCAGGGCGAGCACCACCAATATGCCGGTGATCACGACAAAACGGTGCCGCCGAATGAACTTGGACATGCGGTATGAGACGCTCGGCGGACTCGACAATACCGGTTCGTGTCGCAGGTACCGGTTGATATCCGCGGCCAGCTCGGAGGCGGTGGCGAACCGTCGGGTGCGATCTTTGGCCATCGCCTTGATCGTGATCCAGTCCAATTCACCGCTGAGCTGTTTGGCCAAGGTCGAGATATCGGTTTTCCGATTCTGGGTGGCGCCCATCGTGTCGAAACCGGGGAGGGCCAAACGAGAACTCGGTTTGGGCGGCTCCTCCTCGCGGATTCGACGCCGAATAGTGTCCAGCCCTCCGCTGCGCAGCGTCTTGGGATCAAAAGGCAGTACGCCGACAATCAGCTCGTAGAGCAACACACCGAGAGAGTAGACATCGGTGCGTGTATCGACATCAAGACCGGTCATCTCGGCCTGTTCAGGACTCATGTACTCCGGCGTTCCGATGAGTTGACCCAATTCGGTGTACACGGTGCGCTCGGTCAACCGCTGCTCCGTGGCCTTGGCCACACCGAAATCGATTATTTTCGAAACTGGCCGGCCGTCCTGCACGGTGACCAATATGTTGGAGGCTTTGATATCCCGATGGATAATCCCCTTTTGATGGGCGTGCTGAATGCCGTCGCAGACCTGCAGAAACAGCTGGAGCCGCTCTTCGATGGGCAAGCGGTTCATATTGCAGTAGTCGGTGATCGGCACGCCCTTGATGCACTCCATCACAAAAAACGGTCGTCCCTGGCTAGTGGCACCGGCATCAAAAACCTTGGCGATATTGGGGTGGCTCATCATCGCCAACGCCTGGCGCTCGGTCTCGAACCGGGCCACCACATCCTTGGTATCCATGCCCCATTTGATGATTTTCAGGGCGACCTGTCGCCGAATGGGTTCGGCCTGTTCGGCCATGTAGACCTCACCCATTCCGCCCTTCCCCAGCCGCTGGATGATGCGGTACTTTCCGATCACCTCGAGGGAATTGAGCATCGGTGGTGCCGATTCCGGTGCGCTCGTGCGCTCCGATTCGCCGGTTTGCTCTGCAGAGTAGGTCGTCTGGCCTGGTTCTTTGCTCATCGAATTACGCCCTGTCGACGGAATAGGGTAAATCGGACCTCCCCCAAGACGCAAGAAATACTGTAACTATTCAAAATAATGGAGGATCTAGCTCGGCGGGGGTTACTGTTCGATCTTGGGCTTGGTGGTTTTGACCTGCTTGAGCTCCTGCTTTTGCTCCTCGAGGGTTTGCTCCATCTGGTGCATGTTGATTTCCATGATTTTGGTCAGTTCCCACTTGACCGACAGGGCGTTGGCCAACTGAGCCACCTCCACGCTGTCAAACGGTTTCTTGAGAAAGAACAGGTTGTCGGTGATGCCCAGTCGCTCGGTGATTTCGTCGAGCTCGTAATCCGCGTAGGCCGTACAGATCACCACTTGAATATAGGGATCGACCTTCCAGATTCGCTCGATGGTTTCCAGCCCGTCCCATCCCGGTGGCATGCGCATATCGACAAAGGCGACCGCAAATGGCGATTCGTCGGCCAGCGACTGTTCCACCGTTTTGAGTCCCGCCTGCCCCTGCTGGGCATGGCTCAGCTTGAAGCTCGCCTTGGGGCTCACCTCGGTGATCGGCTCACCGAACAGCTCCTCGTCCAATGCGTCCACGTTCGCATTGTTCACCAAGGGTTGAGGATCCAATATCTCCCTGAAATCATTATGTATATCTGGATTATCATCGACGATCAGAATGCGGTATTCGTTGGCGTATGGGATGTTGTACATCACTCGACTTCTCCTGCCTCAACCAGTGCTTCAGGGTGCCTTTTCAAGCGGTGCTGCGCGACAGGTGGTAGATCTATTAAATCAAATACTCCCGTGGTGTGACAAAAAAAATGCATCATTAGGGGTAACGGTCGGCGGACCTTTGGGTTAAGGGCAGGGGCCGGTCGTCCTTTTACGGGACAGGAATTCGCCATGGGGAGGACCAAATCCCCCCGGCCCCCTTGTTCAAGGGGGAGCTTCTCACCAGTCCCCTTTGAATTGACTTGGACTAAGCGTTGCGCAGGGCGATTTCGAGATAGTCGCGCAGGGCGAAGAACTCGTCCGATACGACGAACAGGGTAATCGCCTGCAAGCGTTTGGACAGCTCGGTTTTGTCCTTAACCTGCTTTTTGAGCACCGCCACGGCGGCGTTGACATCTCCGCACACCAGCAGCCCGGCGCGGTCCGCGGTGTAGTTGACCGAGCGCACCCATCGCTTGAGATTGACATCCGCCGACTTGGCCACGAACGTTTGGACATAGCCCTGCAGCCGCTCCCAGTCGTTGGTGCTCAGTCCCTCGCGCAGGGGGGCCAGCCGTTCAGTAACGGCTCCGGCGAGCTCACCGGGAATAGGTAGGTTGGGCACGAAGCTCTTGACCGAGGCGAGCAACCAGGAGGAGAGTTCCGTTCCGGAGGTCACCAACTGGCTGACGAACAGCCCCGGTCTGAGCAGGGTGAGCTGTTGCCCCAGGGTGAACGCGATTGCCTTGCGGTCCATAATCTCACTCAGCTCGTCCCCGACGATCATGCAGGGGGGACGGGTTTCAACCAGCTGGAAGCCGGCGCCGTGCCCCGACTGATAGTGCAGCGGGGGAGGGGTGATGCCCAACGTGCCGCAGGCAAAACTGACAAAACCGGCGAACTCGGAGGAGTCCATTGTGGCGTCGATCGCCGCCCGGGGGTGCAGACCGAAGTGCTCATGGGAGTGGCCCTTGGCGGCCAGAATACCGTCGCGAATCACCGAGAAGATCATCGAAATGGATTGATCCATGTCCGGATGGTAGAGCTGCCGGGTCCAGTGGTCGTCCTTCAACCGCTGGGCCGGTGCCGGCAGGTCCTCGGGGCGGTAGTCGTGATAGTACTGCTGTTCATTGTCCGACGCCTGGTTGAGCAGGGTGAGAATCGAGGCCACACACCACGCTTTGTCCGGGGCTTCATCTGCCGAAAAGATCCGGTAGAGCATACGGAACGATTCGACCCGCGCCGTGTTCTTCTGCAGCAGCGCCCGGTGGGCTTGAGTGGCTTTTTGGGTGTACTCCCGATCCCAACCGTACAGATCGACCAGCATCTCCTGCCAATCGACATTGTCCGGATCGATTTTGCAGATCGCCTCGGCGACCAGAATACCGTCCTTGAGATTGTTGAGTTTGTCGACCAAGAGGTTGCACAAGGGGGCATAGACCGCCAGTTTGTCTTCAACGGTGGCGTTCTCGGAGAGGGCGGCGATCTGTCGTTTGTAGCGGCGTTCGAGCTGCTCCCATGCCTGATTTTCGGCGAGCACGTCGACGATGATCTGGTCAATATCGGGCAGCTCCGGATCCTGCTCCTGGGCCAGCTCGAAGTAGAGCACCGCTTTGTCGGGTTGTTTGAGCTCCCGTCGGTAGATCTTGGCCACGGTCAGATAGTACCGGGCCAGCTGGGCCGGATCGTCGATCAACTCGGCGATGCGGAGCACCACTTCAATCAATTGAGTAAACCGCTTGGTCGCGGTGTAGATCTTGAGCAACTCGCCGAGAATCGTGCGGTCCGAGGGATTGGCTTTCAGTGCCTCGTTGAGCAGCTTCGCCGCCCCGTCCGCATCTTTGAGTTTCTCGAACAGGACCGACGCGGCGCGCACGAGGAGAGCCGGGCGATCCTCGTTGTCATCTTCCATCATCGTGATGGCGCGTTTGCACGCCTCGACCATGCCGCGGTAGTCCCCTTTTTCCTCCAGCACCGAAGCGTGCAGCAGATGGGCCATCAGATGGTCCGGAACCGAAGTGATCACCTGCCGAGCCAGCTTGGCAGCTTCCTTGATATTTCCGCTCCCCAAACAGGCCCGTCCCAGCTTGACCATCAGATCGACCTTTTCTTCCTGCCCGATCTTCATCCCGGTAGTGGTGAGGTACTTGTTCAACTGGGTCTGAGCGGTGCGAAAGTCCCCCTGATCGAGGGCCACTTCGCCAAGCCGTTTGATCAGGTACGGTTCATCTGCGGAGAATTCCAGCGCCCGGTGAAACGCCGATTCAGCGGCATCCGCTTGTCCCAAGTAATCGTAGGCATCCCCCAGGGACATCAACAGCTCGAGTTTCTTGTCCTCGGGCAGGGTATCGATGGCATCTGCGTGCCATTTGTAGATCGGGAGGGCCTTTTCCCATTGCCCGGCCCGGCGATAGATGCCCGAAAGGTTGTCCCCGGCGACGAGGTTGCCCTCGTCGAGCTTGAGCGCCTCTTCGAAGTACTGCACGGCGCGATGGGTGTCCTTGAGCTGATCGAGGCAGATCACCCCCATCTGCGCGAACAGGGCCGCGCGGGCCAGTTTGCCTTCAACCAGCGTCATCTCCTGTTCGTAGGTGTCCAACGCCGCCGCGTAGTTGCCCTGCAACAGGAAGATTCGCCGCATTTCGACGAGCACGGTGCGATCTTCGGGCGCCATGTCCCGCGCCTCGCCCAAGGTGAGGATCGCCTCCTGTGGGTTCTTCAACTTGTCCAGCTGCAGACCGGCGATGCGGGTGAGCAAGTGCAACCGAATCTCCTGATTTTCGTCGGCCTCGAGCATTCTTCGCAGGGTTCGTATCGCCGCGTCGTAGTCTCCGGCCTCCTCGTGGGTTTTGGCCAGGGCACCGAGGGCGTCATCGACACCCAACGAGGTGACCTCGGAGAAGGCCTGGGCCGCTCGTTGGGCATCCTTGATTTTCTCTTTGATGATCTCAGCCCGCTCGGTGAGCAGCGCCTTCTTGTCGTCGTCCGACTCGGCCGACTCGGCCCGCTGATCGAGAATGTCGACGAGCTCCTCCCAGCGTTCGGTTTTGCGGCAAAGGCGGCTCAGGGCCAGAATCGCCGATTCGGTTTGCGGCTCGATCTCGAGCACCGCGCGAAAATGTCCGATCGCACCGTCGTAATCCTTGAACTCCTCCTCCAGCAGATCGGCCAATCGCTCCATCAGCACGATGCGCTGGCGCGGGGTTGCCGCGATGCTCAGCTGGTGTTCCAGATTCTCACGGAGGGACGCACTGTCTCCGGTACGGGCAAAAATCCGCTCCAATCCCTTGATCGCTTCGAGGTGATTGGCGTCGATGAGCAGCGCTTTTTGGTACTGCTCCTTGGCCGAGGCCAAATTATCGAGGCGATCCTCGTACAGCTCGCCGAGTTTGTACCGCGCCTCCAATTGGGCCGGTTCATCACTTAAGGTATCAATTCTGGACTGCAGCAGCCGGGCCACCTGATCCCATTGCTCTGCCACCTCGCAGATTTTGATTTGCAGATCCGTCGCCTCTTTGTGCTCCGGATCATCGGCCAGCACACTCTCCAACAATTGGCGAGCCTCTGTGGTCATCTCGAGACGCTCGAAATAGAGTTGGGCCGTATCGACCAGGTAGGTGCGGCTCTTGGCCGGTGTTCGCTCCAGCTCGCTCAACCGGATGAGCACGTCGGCCAACTCGGACCATTGCTGGGCACTGCGGTACATTTCGGCAACAGCGGTCAGCGCGGATTCATCGGTCGGCCGATACTCCAGCGCCTTCTGAAAACAGGTCAGGGCGTAAGAGGCCTGGTCGAGCTTGTCGAGATAATAGTGACCCGTCCGATCGTACAGGAACCATGCCGTGTCCTGGTTTCCGGTCTCTTCGGCGACCTGCGCAGCGGCCCCGCCGGCCGCGGCCAGATCTTCATAGCGGTCGGCCTGGCCCGCCAATTTTTCAATGCGGGCCAGTTCAGTTTCATCGGGCTCTGCCCAATTGAAGCTGGCCAGACAGTAATCAAAGGCCTTGTCGTAATCCTTGAGATCCTGCTCGTACACATCGATTATCTCGCGAATATAGCCGTATTTCGCCGTTTCATCTTCGGTCGCTTCGGCAGATAAACCCAGCGCCTCGACCAACTCGTCGAACTGGCCCTGCACCCGGAGCAATTGAAATCGAGCCTGTTGAACATCGGTGTCAGACGGATCGGTCTGCAGGAAGTGGTCGTAAATCTGCGCCGCTTTTTGGTAGTCTTTGAGATATTGGGTCGCTGCTTGGGCCACTTCCATCAGCAGGCGACGGGTCACCATCTCGTCGTCGGAGGCAGAGGCCGCTTCCTCGAAAATCTCCACCGCCGCCCCCCAGGCGTTGTTTTCAGCAGCGCGGGATTTCACGTCTTCCAGGGCCTCCTCGTCGGCCGGTCGCTCCAGGAGGAGATCGGCGCCGATGCCGATATCCTCGCGGGTTCCGGTCTGCATCACGGCAGCCGTCTGCTCGTCGATGTCCCGGCGCACACCGCTCAGCAACCGACGCACTTCGTCGAGGGTTTGGGGCCGCTCGGTGATCTCCTTTTCCATCATCTTGAGAATCAGATCGTCGAGGGATGAGGGAATCGGCTCCTCGATCATTTCACTGGGCAGGAGAATCGGTTCGATCAAGTGGGCCGCCACCAGATCCAGCGGCGTCTGGCCGGTGAACGGCGGGGTATTGGTGGTCATCTCGTACAACAGTGCCCCGAGGGCGTAAATATCGGTGCGCACATCGATGGTCTTGCCGCGCGCCTGTTCCGGTGCGAGGCCGGCGAAAACGCCGTACGCCGGTCGGGATTTGATGTGGGAGTGGTTGGTCTGGCCGAACAACTTGTTCAGTCCCAAGCCGAGTAGGGTCACGGCCAGGAGATCGCCATCATCCTTATCAAAGCCCCGCACGAGTACGTTCTCCGGGCGAAGGTCCCCGTGCACCAAGCCGTTTTCGTGGATGACGTTCAACGCCTCGATAATCGCTTCGAAGATATCCAGTGCGGCTTCGGTGGACAGGGGCAGTAGACGCCTCAATCGGGTGCCGGGTACCCAACGGGTGACGACATAGGGGCGACCGTCGTCCATCAGTCCCACCGATTCGACCGGCTGGGTGACCAATCCGTCAAAACTGCGGGTCAATCGCATCATCGTCAGGAAGCGTTGGACCGCGTGATGGTTGAAGGCATATTCCGGATGAACCACTTTCAGCCCGTACCGATCCTCTTCCTGATCGCTCAACGGATCGATCGATTCGCACTGGTACACCGCACAGACACCATCGTCGTCGATTTTTTTGACGACCGAGTAGCCGGCAATCTCCTCACCTGATGGAAGTTCAACCTGATCGTAGCCGTGGTAGACCTGCTCGATGCGCTGATCGACCATTCCCTTTTTCAGAAAGACAACCGCATCGGTGAGCGCTTCGACGGCCTTAGCGTCCACGCAATGATCCACGAGACGGCGCACGAAAATCGCTTTCGACTTGTCGTACATTTCGGTCTCGTCAAAATTGAATCCCAAAAAATCGGTGCACAATTGCTTGAGTTGAGAGTGCGAGAACAGTCGCTCCAACTCACCGCACAATATGTGAAGGGCCTCTTTCATGGTGGCTTTCTCCCGTGATCGTGTTTGTTAAGAAATAAGCCTTTCTGGTCTTAAACATCTGTCGCAATACAGTAATCAAGGTAAAGCAGTATAGTAAAAAATGACCGCCATCACCAACTCCTTTATACAAACCGCGCCAACTTTTTTTGGATCCCATTTGAAAACATGCATTACACGGAATAATTCAATAAGGCAGTAAAAACGAGATGTTAGCCTGATTGAAAAAATGCTAGATCATTTCAGAATAATTTTATTTATCAGAGATTCTATTAGAATCGGACGCGGTTGATCACCTTCCGCAGATGGCTGAACGGTTCCCCGCCGAGCTTCCCGGAAACAGAGAGCCATTTTCGGGCGGCTTTGAGCTCGACCTTGGTGCGCTCCATGAATGCATCGAGCAGGTTGATGGTAAACTGTCCTACATTGACCAGGTGCCGAACCTGCTCCAACTGAAATTGAGCCAATTCATCGGCAGGGGACGACTTTGCGCGGGCTTCGAACTGTTGCTCGGCTTGTTGAATTCGATCCAGCAGGTCGTGGAGCCGTTTTCGCTCGTGCTCCTTGAAGATCTTGGTAATCACGCGCCAGATGTCGGTCTCCGCGCGGTAGAAAAACCGCCGCTTGCCCTCCTTCGTCTCCCGGTAGACGATGCCCAGCTTGTCGAGCTCCTTGAGCGCCATGCTCAGCGCGCCGGATGAAATCGACAATCGCTCCCGCAGCGTCTTGGCATCCAGCGCATCGGGGGACATGTACAACAGGGCCCAAACCCGCCCGAGGATCTCCCGGTACCCCCATTGGGCGAACAGCTTTCCCGCGGCATCCACGACGATCAGTGGGGCATCGCCGGTGGATCCGCTTCCACGGTTGGGTGTCTCCGCCATCCCTGGATTATTGATCGACGGGTGCGATTAATGTCAACAATTTTCGACAGCTAACCATTTTCAGCGAGGTGCGGTTCCCCGGAGAGCACCGCCGGATCTTCGCCGAGCACCGCGTTGTCGATCAATCTCGTGGTCCCGACACGGGCTGCCACAGCGAGCAACACCCGCTCCCCAACCAATGCCTCACCGGAGACGGGGGACAGGGTGTCCGGATCGGCGATGGTCAGGTAGGCCACTTGGTCGACAGCCGGTGCAATCAGCTGGGCCGCGGCGTGGTGAAGCACTTCGGCCCGGCGTTCTCCGCTGCCGAACAACTGTTGGGCCGCTGCGAGGCCACGGGAGAGCGCCAGGGCACGCTCTCGCTGTGACCGGGTCAGGTAGCGGTTGCGCGAGCTCAGTGCCAATCCGTCCGACTCGCGGACCGTGGGCACCCCGACGATCCGTATCGGCAGGTTGAGATCCCGCGTCAGGCAGCGGATCACCTGTAGCTGTTGATAGTCTTTTCGGCCGAAGATCGCGGTGCAGGGGCCGATGATACTGAACAATTTGGTCACCACCGTGGCCACGCCGTCAAAATGGCTCGGCCGGCTCGCGCCGCACATCCCGGCCGTCAGCTCCCGGACATGAACTCCGGTGGCAAATCCGGCGGGATACATCGCCTGCGCC
>JANQET010000219.1 GCA_028278265.1 Myxococcota bacterium | reverse complement strand
TGGTGTTGTTCGAAATGCGCCAGATGGAAAAGGCGATGGAGCAGTACAACCGCGCCCTGGAGCTCGATTCGAGAATCGCCGAGATCCACATTCGCATCGGCCAACTCAAGCTACACCAGGGAATGACCCGCGACGCAATCCTCGCCTTTGAGCGCGCGCTGGCCCTGGATCCCAGATTTGCCGAGACCTACGGTTTGGTGGGGGAAGCGTTCGAACAGCTGGGGGATATGAAAACAGCGGTGGCCTACTACCGGCGGGCCGTCAAGACGATACCCAACAACGGGGAACTCGCCTTCAAGCTGGCCCTGGCCGAGCTGAAGGTCTACGGCAACTCGACCGCGTTGCGCACCCTGCGAAACGCCGTGGGCTTGGGCGGACGGCAAGAGCCGCTCCCCGAGTGGTTCCCCGAAGCGCTCTATCGTCTGGGGGTGGCCCAAGCAGCGGTCGGATCCCGCGCCGGTGCGATTCAAACCTTCAAGCGGTATCTCGATGTGGCCCCAGAGAACGACATCGACCGGGCCGAAGTGCAGGCCTATCTCACCCGGCTGACCGAGTCCTAACCAATTAGTTCCCGTCCTTGAATGGGGGTTTGAAGAGCGGCCGTCAGGTGCGTCAGCTGTACAGTACAAAATGCGGTATGCGTGCCCAAAGGCACGTACCAAATCTTATAGGGTGCAGATGGCGTGCATCACGGCCGATCGCAAAGTGGCCATTTAGGGATGGGGACTAATTAAGCTCTTTCTGTCCACTCTCCCTTGCGACGGGATGCGACCATTTTGTCCCGAGTCCGTTCGCTGATCATCTCCCGCTCGAACTTGACCCCACAACCGTCGATTCGTCCGATTGGTCTTGCAGATTCGTTCTAATACTGACCACTAGCTACAAAACCCCAGTTCTTTATTGCTGTGGGAAGGAGTTGTCATGAACGCTTTACGTCTTATCCCCATCACCGCCATTTGCTACGCGCTATTGAGTATCCCTCAGGCGCACGCGCAAAATCTTCAGAACTTGGGCTTTGAAGAGTGTTTTAACGATCAGGAGTTTTACCGGATGGCCGAGGCCTGCGACGTGGGGGACCGCCCCGCTCCGGGATGGCAGATTGCGGCGACCAGCACCGACTTGGATTGGCCTTGCGTCGCTGATCCCCTCGACGGGGGTACCTTCACGGTGAATCGATTTGGCCATCAGGGCTCCAGCTATAGCCTGCGCATGGTGGACAGCTGGGATGATCAGTCCCTCCAGGTCGTCAGTGAGCCGATCCTCTGCATCGGGGGCGGTATCTTTGTCGGCACGGTCAGTGTGTACCTCGAACCGGGTCTGCCGGGAGAAACCCAATCGGCTGAGGTCGGCCTGCGCTTTTACCGCGGCCCTTCCCTCGACGACGAATCTGAAGTCTACGACCTGGTCAGTACCGTCGAAACGGGTCGTTGGGTTACGCTCACGACCGAGGCGACGACCCCCTGGTGGGGCGACTACGTGCGGTTGATGATCTCCTCCAGCGCCGCCGCCGAACAGGTGGCCTACTTCGATCCCCAGAGCCTGGTCCGACTGGTCCACAACGGCAGATTCTCGCTCGGCCGCGCCGGCCAGGTGCCTCGGTCGTGGATATCTCTGCAAGCGGAAACCGCTGAGCGGAGCCCCGATAGCCGGGCCTGGGTTACCAAGCGGCAACCCGAAAGCCTCCTCGAACTGGCAGCGTACCATGGTTGTGCGGTTTCCCACGGCGTGCTGGAGTGCTGGGGTAACAACCAAAACTACCAAATAGGTGCCAATATTCCCCAATATGGCCGACCCTGGCCGGGGATCGTCGAGAACCTCCCAGGTCCGGTTGTCCAATTCAGTACGGGCGATCACCATAGCTGTGTGATCAACGATTTAGGCGAACTGTGGTGTTGGGGCCATGATGGTTTTGGACAGCTGGGCAGGGGTGAATCCAACGAGGAACTAAGGGTGCCCGTGCGGGTCGACGGTATCAATGGCGAGGTGATCGCCGTGACGGCAGGGAGATTTCACACCTGCGCCGTGGATGACACGGGTGGGGCCTGGTGCTGGGGGGACAATGCCCTACGTCAATTGGGCAACAACACAGGGGTCAAGAGCAGTGCTGTGCCTCTACCGGTATACGGGCTGGACTCCGGGGTTGTGGACATTAAAGCAGGCCCTTACCATACCTGTGCGTTGCTCGAAGGGGGGCGACTGCTCTGTTGGGGAAAGAACGAGTACGGTCAAATCGGAGACGGCACTGACGATTACTTCAAACCGCTGCCCGCCCAAGTCTGGCTCCTCGATCGAGGGGTGAGGAACTTCGCCCTGGGCCAATATCACACCTGTGCGGTGATGGACTCCGGCATCGCCAAGTGTTGGGGGAGCGATCACTGGGGTATGCTCGGGGATGATGACGGAGGCGGCGATCAATCCATTCCAACCAAAGTCCAAGGACTGACGGATGTGGCCGATATCTCAGCTGGTTTTTCTCACACCTGCGCACTAATGGCGGATTCAACTGTCAAGTGTTGGGGATCAAACCGCGGTGGTCAACTCGGCATCAGCACTGACGAACGGGTCTACTGGGTACCGTCTGAAACCGCTGTCCAAGGTGCCGTCAACCTTCAGTGTGGGGGCCATCACACTTGCGCCGTGCTCCATAGCGGAGAACTGCTCTGTTGGGGTAGCGACAGCAGCGGTCAAGTGGGGAACCACTATCCCCGAAAAACAGAGCCGTTTCCAGTTCACGTCAAACATATGGGACTGACCTCCGGCACAGAAAGCCCGGCGATTGCCGTGGTGCCGAACAAGACGTATCGGGCTTCGGCCAAGGGGGTGATTGAGGGTGACGACCCACAGAGCGGGGCGCTGATGTCCATTGTGTTCAAAGATCCCGCCAAAAAAATATTGGCCATCTCGGACCCCGTTCAGGTCACGGCGCTCTCTCCGGACGATCCCGAGGCCGCCATTTCACTCGACGTTCAGCCACCGCCGGACGCCACCAGAGCCGTGGTGTGGTTGTACTATCCCTATGAATACGGGACCCCCGGCTGGCGAACCGCATTCGACGATGTGCAGCTCGACGAAGCCCAAGAAGAGCAACCGATTTACACGAATTTCTTCACCTGCGGATCCGACCTCGATGATGCCTGCGGTGAGTCGTGGGATGACTTCACGTTGGGTAGCGACGGCTGCGCCGGATACTTGGACTGCGACACCCAGTGTGTCGATCCCTACATCTGTTTTACGGGTGAGTGCCACCACGAACTGCAATAGCCGGGCACGTGTAAAAGAGAACCAGGGAGTGACGCCACATCACCTCGCATCGCATCCAATTTTGCACTCCGCGTCTGGTCATTTTTTGTTTGGTTTCCTTATTCTTATTGCAGCACATCAAAACGCAGTATTGCACCAAAAAATAATAGTATTCTCTTAAATATGATGCCTCCTTGAAACCTCAATCTCTACCAAAATGCTTTTTCATTAATTTGGATTTAAATAAATAGATTGAAAATATAACGTAGTAAGTGACTTCTCGAGCATAAGCTGAGTAACGATCCTCTCGTGTCATGAAGTCGAATGTTTGGATGAAACACATCGTGGCCAGGCAAGCAAAAATGACAACCATTACATTGGGTGTATACTTCCAGCGCAGGAAGTAACCAAACAATAGTGTATATCCTGAAATCGAAATAATGAGCCAGTGCAGGAATTGAGTGCCACTTGGGAAGTTAGGGTTTTGCAGCGGCATTAAAAGTGCTTTACCAGAAAAATACTCGATAAAGCCAAGTGTCCCCCAACCAGCCATGACCAGTGCGGCGACGACCAGTAGGTAAGAAAAAATTCTTGAAACATGGTTCATAATTGCCTCTCATTGCTTGGGCTATTCGTGGATATTCTAAAATTAGTACTCGTCATCTTTTCAGAAAGGTCCCATAGCTTAGAGGCAACATCCTCTCGTTGGGAATAATCAGTCCTTGTTGCAATTCCAGGCGCTCCTTTCATTTCTTGGAGACCTGTTGGCCCGTAATACTCCCCACCTCTTACGTCAGCATCCAAAGCTGCTTTTAAAATAGGTTTTGCGGCACTCTCGGTGGAGTGAAGAAAAATGGGAACGAAGGTATATCTCATTATCGTCATAAGAATTTTTGGCATATGGTCAAAGAGACCTGAGTCCGTACCTCCGGGATGCGCTGAAACCGAAATGATTTTTTTGCCTGCCGTTTCAAGTCTTCTTTGCAGCTCATCACCAAAAAGAAGACATGCTAGTTTTGACTGCCCATAGGGGACATCCCATTTGGTCTGCTTTTCACAGTTAATATCATCGAACCAAATCTCAGATTTTTTGTGGGCAAGACTACTTAACGATACAACTCGAGAGTTCGGTGAGTCGGGCATTAGGTCTATTAATAAAGATGTTAGCAAAAAGTGGCCCAGGTGATTGGTTGCAAACTGCATCTCTACATTATCTTTATTTCTTCTAGGTGAATTAAACAAAACGCCAGCGTTATTGATCAGCAGATTAAGATACTGAAGTTTTGATTTGAATTCTTGGGCAAACTTTTTTACAGAATCAAGATCCGAAAGATCAATAGCCATAACTTCCAATTGAGTCCCTGGGAGTTCAGCTAGTATTTGTTCTTTAACTTTTTTCCCATTCTCTGTGTTTCGACAGGCCATCACAACGTGAAAGTCATTTTTCAATAACCCTTTTGTGATTTCACTTCCTATGCCACCGTTGGCACCAGTTACTATTGCTATCTTCTTTTTTGAGTCCAAGTTTGCCTCCAGTAAAGCCCTTGTTTTGGGGCTCTAGCTAAAGTACACTGATATGTGTAATTTAATAGTCGGCAGATTTCAAGTTAAATTACACCGATTAGTGCATTTTATTTATAAGGAAATGAAATGACTAGAAAAAAGCGAGACACCAGTGCGAAGAGAGAGGCCATAATCAATGGGGCTATCGATGCTTTTATTGAGTTTGGTTTTGAAAAGACCAGCGTGGACCAGATAGCGGAAATGGCCAACTCTTCAAAAAGAACGGTTTACAATCACTTCCCCAGTAAAGAAGCGCTTATTGAGGAGGCTTTCAATCTATTTTTAAAAGAGGCGTTTGAAAGCCACAATATTGAATACGATTCAAACAGATTAATAGAAGACCAGTTAGGTGAATTTGCTGATGCTAAAATGAAGTTGACAGAAGATCCAAAGCAACTAGGACTCATGCGCGTAACTCTGAGCGCGTTCGTGACTTACCCAGAGATGGCAGAAAGAGCTGTCCTGTTTTCTGATTCGCAAAAAGATGGCTTAGTTAAGTGGCTTAAAGACGCAACAAAGGATGGAAAGTTAAAAGTAAAGGATCCTGAGCTTGCAGCGGAAGCGTTTTGGTCGCTTTTTGCTGGTACATTCTTTTGGCCTCCGATCGTAAGAGGCCCCGTGGACAAGAAGCGCGGTCAAAAATTGAAATCAGCGTTTATTCAGATTTTTATGGCTAGATATCGGTGAGTCCAACAAGCCGGTTCGTTAAATCGTTTTCATCTCGAAAGTGGGGTTTTGAAAGAAGCCGTCCAGGTGCTTCAGCCATGCCATACAAGATGCAGCGTGCGTACCCGAAGGCACGTGCCAAAATCTGGTATGGTGCAGGGCGGCTGATCCAATACAACCACTTTGGGGACGGGATACTAGCGTTTTCGGGGGTATCTCCCCCTATGCAACGAATTCCAGCATGTCGCCAAACGTGGACACCCACTATCAGAGCGAACTACCAACTACACAAAAAAGTCAATTTTTTCGACACGATATCTCGAATACCCACAGACTCGAGCACTGGCATACGGCGTGCATAATTTGTCCAGAAACGCGGCAACGCCACCAACCGCTGGAGGACTATAAAAATGGCAATCATTAACTTACGAATCAGCAGCCCGCTCTCCGTCGTACCCGCGATGCTGGTGCTCTCGACGGTCATCGGCTGTTACGAGAGCGAGCAACAGACGATTGATCCGGTCGACGTGAACCACGCTCTGCACAAGTTCGACTCGTGCGACGCCTATGCGGATTACGCCAAGCAGGCGGCGATTCACAACACCACCGTGCAGATCGAATACGCCAAACAGGAGCTCGAGCGCTGGTGGAGCGGCGACGACTTCGACGCGATCGACGAGGATTCCAGCGCAGGAGACGATGACGACGACGGGGACGCTGACGACGGCGGATCCGATAACGGTGACTCCTCTGACACCAATGTGCAGGAACAGGGGGTTGACGAAGCCGACATGATCAAGACCGACGGCCGGTTGCTCTACACGCTGAGCGAGGGAAACCTCGTCATCGTCGAAGCAACCGACGCCGGGGAGCTGGCGGTGTTGAGTCGGGTCGAGGTGGGCGGATGGCCCAAGGAGCTGTTTCTCTACAAAGGCAAAGTGGCGGTTTTCTCCAATGTCACCGAAGGGGATGTCCCCGAATCGATGCGGCTCAAGCGGCCCGACTGGTTCGACGGATCGAACGGCGGGGCCGAACCGGGTCAGGATGATTCGGACGGCGTTCGGCCCGGAGGTGCTTACACCCAACTGGCGCTCATCGACGTGTCCGAGCCTGCCACTCCAGTGATCATCCGCACCGTTCAATACGCCGGTAGCTATGTTTCCTCCCGGCGAATCGACAACACCATTCGCGCCGTGCTGGGGACACAAATCCCGATGTTCGACCTTCCCCAGTGGCCGGAATTCGACGAGTCCCTCGACGGTCTGCCCGAGGAGATGGCCAAAGCGGCGATGAAATCGGCCTATGACGACCTGCTCGAGAAAAACATCGAGCGAATCAACAGCCTGACCATTGACGACATTCTGCCCCTGAAGATCGACTCCAGTGCGGCCGGCGCGACGCAGCCGATCGCCCAATGCGGCAACATCTACGGACCGTCCACCCCGTCCGGGCCAGGCCTGCTCACCGTGGTGACCCTTGACCTGGATGCGCCCCAGGAGGACAAGACCGATATCGCCGTGGTGGCCAACCAGGGACTGGTCTACGCCAGCAAAAACGCACTCTATCTCACCTCGGACACCCGCTATGTGTGGTGGGCCTGGTCGATCGGGTTGTGGAACGAGGAGTCCTCCGGAATTCACAAATTCGATATCAAAACCGATCCGAACGAAGCGATCTACGTGGGTACCGGCACGGTGCAGGGCCATCTGCTCAACCAGTTCTGTCTCGGTGAGCACGAGGGATACCTGCGGGTGGCCACCACTACCGGCAACGCTTGGGATCCGACGACCCTGGAGAACCATCTGTTCGTGCTGGGACCCCGGGGAGACGGACTCGAGGTGGTCGGCCGGATCGATGGGCTGGGGCTCGGTGAAGAGGTCTATGCCGCTCGCTTTCTCGGGGACCGGGGCTTCATGGTCACCTTCTACGAGACCGACCCGCTCTACACCTTCGACTTGAGCGATCCCCACAATCCCAAGGTGGTCGGCGAGTGGCACGGTCCCGGGTTCTCCACCTATTTGCACCCGTTGGGCGACAACCACCTGATCACGGTCGGCAAGGACGGGAATCGGGAGCTCGCCCTGTCGCTCTACGATTTGACGAATTTCGCCGTGCCGACCCTGGTCGAGCGACAACCGCTGGCGGTGTGGCAATCCCCGGCCCTGTCCGATCACAAGGCGTTCACCTTCGACGCCAAGCGCAACCTGCTCGCCCTGCCCTATATTGATTGGGACGAAGATGGATCCACCGGTTCGTTCCTGCTCCACGTCGACACGACAGCGATCAATCTCCTCGGTCGGCTCAGACTCGCCGTCTTCGATGGAAATGATATGTACGACGAGTCGCCGGCGAAACGCACCGCCTTTATGGGTGAGAACCTGTATTCCGTTTCCCGTTGCCGCATCACCTCAGCGGCCCTGGCCGCACCGGCGATCGCGCTCCACAGCACCCCGCTCTTTGCCGGCGATCATTGCCAGGATTACGACTACTATTACTACTGGTAGTCACCCCCTGAAATCCTCCCTCTCCCACCCCTAATTCGACCAGACTATTAATTCGGCAATCTGCCCCCGGCCTCGGTAACGAAAAATAATAAATAGCCAGAGTTTTCACCAATATACTGCTTAATCAATAATAATATTACCTATTAGCAATATGATTTGACAATATTTTTATCCAATGATAACCAAATCATCAGTTACACTTTTCCTACCGAAAGGACGGACACGATGACAGCTTCAAGACAAACCGTTCCACTGACCCTGGGCATTCAACGCATCGAACCGGTCAACCTGGACGACCCCTCAGTGCTCTCCGCGCTCGAACAGGCACGCCGCAGCCTGGCCAATCCCAAGCTGAAAAAGATCCTCCAGATCCGCACTGCGATTCAGCAGTACTTGTGCAACGAGTTGATCCGCGGGGGATACGTTCATCCGCCGGTCTACATGCTCGCCGGCTGCACCGATCCCCTGAACCACTGGACTTATCCGGCCCGGGTCAACTATTACGGAGAGGAAGTTTCGGTCACCCAATCGTTAATTCTGCAAAAGATGCTGATGGTGATGCTCTCTCCGGTCGGCCAGGTGTTCTGGTCCTCGCCCAACATTCGCATGGAGATGCGCATCGGCCGCAAGGATTACAAATACGTGACCGAGTTCACTCAAGTCGATTTCGAAAAGCGCGACGGCACCTATGAAGAGATGCTCGGGTTTCTCTCCGAGTTGCTCCAGGGACTCTATGCCCATCTGAACGATACGCAGGGGGAGATCCTGACGGAGATTCGCGGCGGCTTGCTGCCCGAACTCGAAGCCCCGCTTCCGGTGTATGATGCGCAGGAGACCAAGCGCAAGTACAGCCTCGCCGATGACGACGCGGTCGAAAAATGGGGCAGTCAGCACAGCGAGGGCAAGCCGTTCATGGTGGTCAACCTGAAACGGGAAGCCTATGACTGCTACGATACCGAGCTGGGTCGTTTTCTGAACTACGACATCGTGGTGCCCCCTCACAAGGACAACCCCTATCCGGTGGAGTGCCTCTCCGGTGCCGAGCGCACCCGTTCGCTCTCTGACCTGGAGGCACGCATGCAGGAGCTGCGCTACCCGCTGAGCTACTTTGCCCCGTTCTTCGAGCTGTTCTCATCCCTCGACGGCAACGGCGGCAACATTGCTTGCGCCGGCGCCGGTTTCGGCATCGAACGGCTGACATACGCCATCCTCGGCCTCAAAGACGTCCACGACGTCTACCCCTTCCCCCGCATGGCCGAAGGCCGCATCGCCCTATAGCGTTGTTGATTGGGCGACCCGTTCTACCTCGCGCCAGACCCGGAGCAGATTTTCTCCCCAGATCTTCTTGATTTCTTTTTCTTTGTACCCTCTTTTGAGCAGCTCCACCGTGACGTTCAGTGCCTCGGCGTGGTTCTCGAACCCGGGGATGCCGCCGCCCCCGTCGAAGTCGGTGCCGATGCCCACGTGATCGATGCCGGCTATTTTGACCGCGTGGTCGATGTGATTGACATAGTCGGTCAGATTGCCAATGCCGATCGATTTTTCGTAGTCCGCCCTCCGTTTTTTGAACCGATCGATTTTGTCGCGGATCTTCGATCGCTCGGTGGTCGACATCTGGCTCAGCTCCCACCAGCCCGGCAGGCCGACCGTCTTTCTGATTTCAGCGATCACCTCCCGGTAGTCATCCGGTACTTTCTTGAGAAACGCGCCCAGGGCGACGATCTGGATCACCCCACCATTTTTGGCCAGGGCGCGGAGTTGGTCGTCGGTGAGGTTGCGATCGTGGGGGTTCAAAGCGTGACAGCCGGAGTGAGAGGCGATGATCGGGGCCTTGCTCACTTCGATGAGATCGTTGAACGATTTTACCGAGATATGAGAGGCGTCGGCCATGATTCCCAACCGGTTCATCTCCAGCACCATCTGTTTGCCGAACTCGGACAGACCGTTGTGCTTGGCCTCTTTCGGTTTGGATGAATCACAGATTTGATTGTGTGCGACGTGACTCAAGGTGATGTACCGCGTACCGAGTTCGTGGAATTTTTTCAGCCGGCCGAGGTCATCCCCCACCGGATAGCCGTTTTCGATGCCGATGGCGATGGCCCGTTTGCCGCTCTTGGCAATGCGCTCGAAATCATCTGCTGTTTTGGCCCACTCGGTCCGTTTTGGATAGAGCTTGAACACCCGGTGAATCGCCTCAATCTTTGCCAGAATATCGTCGTAGATTTCAGCGTAGGTTTTCTTGTCGAATTTGGGTTGAGGGGAGGAGAACGCCGCCAGAAACACCCCATCGACCTCCCCCTTTTTCATCTTCACCAGATCACACCGCAGGTCCGGATTGTCGATGCCCGGGTCCACGCTTTCGGTGGCGTACTTGGTTCCGGCGATGTCCACATGGGTGTCCAGGGTCACCGCGTCCCGGTGGATCCGCTCGGCCCGTTCGAGCAGCGTTTCCTCTTGTGGCGGCGCCTTCGCTGCTTCAGCAGGTTCCCTCTCGGCTTGGGGCGGTTTGCCTTCCCCTGCGGGGAAACACCCCCAGAACAGCACCAGACCGAGCATCAAGCGAAATCTCATTCGAAACAGCATTGCGTTACCCACCTTTCCATTGACAACTGCCTTCGTTTGTAAGCGTCCGAACATCCGATGCGCCAATCGTCACGAGTGGCGGTTTTACCATCTTTGTGGTGCAATTGTAACCACCGGCTTCATCTCGCACGGCTCGATCAAATGGAACAGGTCCGAGGGTGGCGGTTGTACAATCCTCGTCGACTTTGTATCCTCGATTCAATAGCGGCACTGTTTTTTGGAAGGAGGCACGTGATGGGTATTCCCAACGATATCGAAATTGCTCAATCGATCAAACCGCGACCGATCACCTCCGTCGCCACAGCGCTGGGCATCGAACCGGATGATCTGATTCCGTACGGCAACGTGCGGGCCAAGGTGCACTACCGGGCGATCGAGCGCTCCCGGCGCCCAGAGGGGCAGCTCATTCTGGTCTCCGCAATTACCCCGACACCGGCCGGAGAGGGCAAGACCACCATGTCGATCGGCCTGGCCCAGGGACTGGCCAAAGTGGGGAAACGGGTCGCCCTGGCCTTGCGCGAACCCTCGATGGGCCCCCTGTTCGGCATGAAGGGCGGCGCCACCGGGGGTGGTTATTCCCAGGTGGTACCGATGGAGGACATCAACATGATGTTCAACGGGGACTTTCCGGCGGTGAGTGCGGCCCACAATCTGCTCGCCGCGGCGCTGGACAACGCGGTGCACTACCGCCGCCTGGAGGACCTCGATCCCCGGCGCATCGTTTTCCCGCGGGTCATCGACATGAATGATCGCGCCCTGAGACGGATGATCATCGGGCTAGGCGGACGCACGATGGGCGTCCCCCGGGAAACCCATTTTGATATCGCCTCGGCCAGCGAGGTGATGGCCATTTTAGCGTTGGCCAGCGACTACGACGATTTGCGCACCCGATTGAGCCGCATCCTCTGCGGTCTGACCTATCGCGGCGAACCGGTGACCGCCGCTTCCCTGGGAGTGGCCGGCGCGATGACCGCCATCCTGCGCGAGGCGATACACCCCAACCTGGTGCAGACCCTCGAGGGGGTACCCGCCTTTGTTCACTGCGGTCCGTTCGCCAATATCGCTCACGGTTCCAACTCGGTGCTGGCCACGCGGATGGCGCTGGCCCACGCGGATTACTGCGTCACCGAGGCCGGGTTCGGCTTTGACCTCGGTGCGGAGAAGTTCTTCGACATCACCTGCCAGGCCGGGGGGTACGCGCCGGAACTGTGCGTTCTGGTGGTCACCTGCCGGGCGCTGAAATCCCACGGCGGGGTGAAGCGCAAACAGCTCAATCAGCCCAATCCCGGGGCGGTCGAGGCCGGCCTGCCCAATTTGGAGAAACACATCGAGAACATCGCCAAGTTCGACGTCCCGGTGGTAGTGGGGATCAACCGTTTTGCCAGCGATGAGACCGAAGAGATCGACATCATTTTA
>JANQET010000166.1 GCA_028278265.1 Myxococcota bacterium | reverse complement strand
CGCTTGGCCAGAAAGTAGGATGCGGTGTCCGAGGCGCGCACCGGTTGCCCCAGCGCGAAATAGGTTTCGGCCATCACCGGCGACAACGTGGCGAGGCGTTTTTCGTCGGCTACGGCGAGCACCTGTTGGACCATGTCGCTGAACAGATCGCCGAAACCGTGAGGGAGCAAATTGGCACTGACCGTTTCGAGGAGAAAATCATCAGCCGGTTTGGCGCGCAAATGGTCGCGATACATCAGCACACGGGCAGCCACCCGCACGGGCAGGTTGTTGCGCGAGACAGAAAAAATTTCCCCGGCGATCAAGCGGGACTCCAACTCGGCCGCGCGGCGTTCCAGTGCCGGCGGCAATTCTGTGGCGCGCAACCGCCCCAACAGGTCCAGCGCTTGTGGGGGGTTTTGATTTCTGCTTCGACACCAGGCGGCCAAAAAAGCGGACTCCTGGATCGCGCTGTCGCTAATCGTCGTCGGGACGGTCGGACAGGTGGCCCAACGGGAGCGCCGCTGCACCACTTTCAAGGCTGCCAGTCTCGCCCGGTGAAGGATCTCCACCGACCGTTCGGCCTTGGGCAGCGCGCGCAGGTGCCGGCCAACCGCTTGTAGATCACCGCTGCGCAGGGCGTTGCGCGCCGGTTGGGGCAGCGGACTGGCCGATTGTTCGATCTCGAGAATTTCGGCGGCGACGCGCTCGGCGCGAACCTCACCGATCAGGATGTGAGTCTGCTTTCCCTGGGTCCGCGAGGAGAAATCGACCACTGATGACAGGGAGTAAATCTCCACATCCATGGTCGATTGGCGATCCGGGTGAAGCCGATAGAGCAGCGGTGAGCCTGAAAGGGATTTGCGCACCACATCTTCGATCTTGTCGTTCCACATGCCGAGGCGCAGCTCGACCGAGCGGCCGTCGTCGATGCGGCGAACGATCACGTCCCGGGAGGGGATGGTAAAGGCGACCAGGTTTTCGAAGGCCCAGGGGCTCGATCGCTCGGCAGCGGCTTCGGGTGCTAGCACTGTCGCAACACACAGCCAAAGAAGGGCGATGCTGTTTTTAATCCACCTCATCAACAGGGTTGACTCGCAAGCCCTGTGCCATCATTTCGAGAGGCTTTCTCCCCGGAAAACGGCTAAAACTGGGGACAATCGGCCGAGAAAGAGCCGAGGTGAGTCAATTCGCTGACACTATTGATGGCGCACATGACGGTTTGGTTTGAATGAGTTAGTGCCTAAACGGCCGTGGAGACGGGTTGCAAAAGACCGCGCTTGAGCTTCTCCACCAGGGTCGTGCGGTTGAGCCCCAGCAGGTTGGCTGCCTGGTTTTTGTTGCCCGATGTTTGATCAAGGGCTTGTTGGATGTACTGCGCTTCAATCTGTCGTAGCACGGTCTGCAGGTCGATACCGTCGTCCGAGAGGGGGCGCATGAAATCAACCAACTCGTCTTCGGAGAGGCTGTCCAAGGTGGGCAGATCCGCCTCTTCGATGCGTTCGCCCATTCCCATCACTACCGCGTGCTCGATGGCATTCTCCAACTCGCGAATATTCCCCGGCCAGCTGTGAGCGGTCAGTCGGCGCATCGCGCAGGGGCACAGCTCCTCGACTTGACGGCCGTACTGCTCGCCAGCTTTCTTCATGAAATGGTGCACGAGCAATTCAATGTCGTCTTTGCGTTCACGCAGGGCCGGCAGTTGAAGGCGAACCACGTTCAATCGATAAAACAGGTCTTGTCGAAAAGTGCCGTCGCGAACCATCTGGACCAGGTCGGTGTTGGTCGCGGCGACCACTCGCACATCGACCCGCCGCACTTTTGATTCACCCACCGCGGAGAACTCCTTGAATTGGAGCACGCGCAACAATTTGGCTTGGAGGTCCAGGGGCATCTCACCGATCTCATCGAGAAAAATGGTACCCCCGTCAGCAGCCTCGAAGCGCCCTTCGCGATTGCGCAGCGCTGTTGTGAATGCGCCCTGCACGTGACCGAACAGCTCGCTCTCCAATAGGTCCTTGGACATCGCCGCGCAGTTTACGGCGACGAACGGTTTTCGTTTGCGACGGCTGTGCCCGTGAATAAATCGGGCCATCAGCTCCTTACCGGTCCCTGTCTCACCGGTGATCAACACGGTGCAGTCTGTCGGTGCAACGCGATTCGCTCGGTCCAACACCATTTCCAAGTTCTTTGATTCGCCGATTATCCGTGGGCAAAAAGTCGTGCACCGTTCTTCTGACATCAACACCTCCACTAGGTCGTGATCCGCGATCCCCTTTTTCCACCAGCCTGCGGGAATCACCCCTTCCCCGGCTATTGCAGGATTGGTGCCGAAATTGTTGCCCTCAAAAAAATGACTAAAAATTCAAAAAACCCCGGGGATAAATCGCTCACCGGCAAGCCGGTCGATCAATTTTAGGCCAAACGGATCGGGGTCAAACTCACCCAGCGTGGCCGTTGATCCGCCAAACCCCGGGACGAATACCCGCGCCGCACCAGGCGCGCGCTCCCTTCCCAGAGCCGCCCTTATATACAACTTCTAATGTCGGACATTAACTACCACCTCCGGCGCGTTCTGCGCACCGCGCCAACGCTGCCGATGGACCAACTCAGTCAGAAATGACCCCCCGGGGTGAAGAATACACCCCAACGGCGCGCAACTGACCCACCGAATAAAATGGTCTTAAGGCTCAAGATTTCTGTCGGCCGGACGTTTTCTATTGATGACTTGCTTCGCAGGCCGAAAGCTAAAAGTAAGAATTGATGCGAAGAAGAAGAGCACCCTGGGGAAGGCCCAACCGAACGCCCAAGTACCGATCGACGGATCGCCCGTGGATGCACGGTTTGACGTGGCTTCCCGGCGCCTGGTTGCTGATCGAGCGATTGGACGGCATCGTCATCGCGGCGAGCGAGCAGCTGGTGGAGCTGCTGCAGACCTCCAAAGAGGAGTTGGAGGGACGACCGATTTTGACCTTGACCGTCGCACAGGAGGATGCGGGCTGGCACTACAAAACGTTCAATCTCGAGCTGCTCGAGCGGCCCGGCCGTTACGAGGACATGGGTTTTGTACGACCGGACGGCTCGACCATCGGCGTCGATGTGCAGATCTCCCACCCGCCGATCAACAGTCCGCGCCAGTTGGCGATCTGTTTGATCACGGATCGCACCGAGCAGCGCCGGTTGGCCAGTGAGCTGATCAGTAAGCACCAGGAGCTGCGTCGGGCGTTTGCCACCCTCAAAAGGAAATCCCAACAACTGATCGAAACCCAAGAGACACTGGAAAAACAAAACCGGGAGATCAGCACCATTTCGACCAAGTTGAGCCGCGCATCGGCGTTGGCCGCGATTGGTGAGATCACAGCAGAGCTGACCCACCATCTCAACAACCCGTTGGCCGCGGCGATCAGTGTCCAGCGCCGGTTGGAGAAAATGTTCGCCTCGACCGAACAACCCGAAGTGAGACCGGCGATCTCGTTGTTGGGCAACTCGTTGGAGCGACTGAAGCACACCATCAACGACCTCAAACGGGTGTACAAGACCTCCCGTCCCCTCGACATTCCTCAGACCTATTTCGACCTGAGCGAACAGATCGAGGGCGCGCTGGCCTTGATGCAACAACGTCTGGAGAGTTTTGAGCTGTTGATCGAGCTACCCGACAATCTACCGCAGATCCTCGGCCGGCCCTCCCAGATTCAACATGTGATCATCAACCTGCTCGACAATGCAGCCCAGGCGCTCGGTGAAAACGGGGTGGTTCACCTCAAAGCCGAACCGATCAACGGCGCGGTGCGGCTGGTCATCGGCGACAATGGTCCGGGCATCGCGAAACAGATGAGGGAAAAAGTGTTCGAGCCGTTTTTCACCACGCGCGAACAAGGCTCCGGATTGGGTCTCGCAGTGGTGCGACGCAATCTTCACTCAGACGGGGCAACGGTCAAAATCGAACGGTCCTATCTCGGTGGAGCGGAGTTTCAAATCGAATTTCGATCCACATCGCAACAAAGGTGAACGGGAGAGGGATGCCTACTACGCGAAGAAAAAAATCTCGTACCCTACTGCTGAAAAGGGGAGAGGGATGACTGCTACGCAAAGAATAGAGTCTCGTACCCTACTGCTGAAAAGGGGAGAGGGATGACTGCTACGCAAAGAAAAGATGCTCGTACCCTACTGCTGAAAAGGGGAGAGGGATGACTGCTACGCAAAGAATAGAGTCTCGTACCCTACTACTGAAAAGGGGAGAGGGATGACGAACGATCAAGAATCCATTTTGGTGGTCGATGATGACTACGAAGTTCTGATGGCACTCGAAGCGGAGCTGACCGGACACTACGACGTCACCCCGATGATGGGCGCCGAACAGGCGCTCGCTTGTCTGCGGTGCAAGGACTTCGCCGCGATCATCAGCGATGTGCGCATGCCGGGTATTGACGGGTTGAGTCTAATCAAGCAATGTGCCGTGCGCTACCCCAACATGGTGCGGATCATTCTCACCGCGTTTGACGGCGATGATGTCCATGAGACCGCCTTAGGCCCGGACGGCGCGTTCAAACTGGTCAAACCCTGGGGGGATGATCTGCTGATCATCCTGCAAAACGCGCTCAAGCAGCGCAAATCGAACATCGTCCTGCGCCAGCACCTGGACTTGAAATCAGAACTGCTCGATGTCGACCGCAAACTCCATCCGGATTTGACCGAGTACGAGGTCCTCCAGCGCGCGGCGATGGAAATGATCCGGCTGCCGGAAATCATCTGTGCAGCAATTTATCTGTTCAAAAATGCCGAGCAGGGCAACACCGTCAAAATCATCAAATCAGCGGCAGGGTACGACACGCCCGAGCTCCGTCGGATGAGCTCGGATCCGATCGAAATCGACGATCACTACCTGTACAACATCCCCATCGGCGAATGGTCCGATCCAATCGCCACCGTCTCTTTGAGAATGTCCAACACCGACGGGGATACCCTGCGCTACCTGGATTTCATCGGACGCCAAGCGGAGCGGACGTTGTCCCTCATCGCCTATCGTCAGAGCACCCGGATGCACAAGACGACTCTGCCGGCCAAATCGGCAATTAGCCTCGATCCGGGAGATGTCGCGATGGCCCCTGAAGAGGAGCCCTCGGTGCCGATCGACTGGGTCTCCCAAACACTCACCACACCGGCCACGGTCATCACCAGCGTGGCCCAGCGGCTGAAAAAACTGGGTCAGGTGGAGACCGACAAGACTCCCGAGAGCTCAGCACCGGAGGAGATCGACGAGCTGGCCGCCGACCTCAAAATCATCAGCAACAGCCTCTCCTCCCTGCTCAACGAGCTTCACCGCAAGCGGGACAGCATCGAATCAAATTAGGGATGGAATTCGTTAGTTCCCGTCTCTAAATGGTTAAAGATCTTCGCCAAGCAGATCGAGGAATACTTTCGATTGCTCCACCTTGCGGGTCATTTCACCGCGGATTTGGAGCAGGTCTTTTTCCAGCAGGCCCAGTCGGTCCATCAGCTCCCGGTCCAAATCGGGAATGACCGGATCCCCCGCATCTCCGATTTCGAATTTGCGGCACAAGGCGTTGGCCAGCACGACCGCGTCGAGCATCGCTTGGAGCTGGGCCGGAGCGCTCATTTGACGCATCTGGAAATTGTGGTGGTGCATCCCGATGGCCAACCGCAACCCGGGGGGGAACCGCCACTGCTGGGCCAGGGTTTTGCCGACTTGATCGTGGGTCGGCAGACCCACCTCCCGTTCGACCTGGCGGAGCAGTCGTCCCTCCCGCTTCGCTTGTTCCACGGCCTTGGCAAATTTCACCTTGGCCACCTTGGCCAGGGCCAGCTTGCCCAAGTCGTGCAGCAGACCGGCGGCGTAGATTTCGGCAGGGGATTGATAGCCAATGCGCTGTCCGATGATTTCCCCGGCAACGGCAACCCCCAGTGAGTGCTTCCAGAATTCGCGGATATCGATGCCGGACGATCCCCCCAACCGACTGAACTCCAGCACGGATACGCTGATCAACAGTTGAAAGATGGTGTTGTACCCCAAAAAGGCCACCGCGCGCTCAACCGTGGAAACCCCGTTGGGAATGCTGTAGTACGCCGAATTGACCAACCGCAAAACTTTGGAGGTCAGCGCCTGATCCGCCTTCATCACCTGGGTGATCTGCTTGGGCGTGGAGCGGGCGTCATCGAGCAACGCCGCAACCTCCAGCGCTACGTTGGGCAGTGTCGGCAGCTCGCTGAGAGTGACCAGCGATTCAAGTACCGGATCACGCTTGGCCATGGCCAACTTCGTTCATCTCGAGAAAGGACTGCCGCCCAGGGCAATCAAGCGGAATCCGTACCAGTGTCTGTGTCAGTATCGGTGTCCGTGTCTGTATCGGTGTCCGTGTCTGTATCGGTGTCCGTGTCTGTATCGGTGTCCGTATCAGTATCTGCGTCCGCGTCGGTGTCTGAGTCGGTATCCCCATCCGTGTCCGCATCAGCATCCGCGTCGCTGTCGGTGTCCCCGTCGGTGTCGGTATCGGTGTCGGCGTCGGTATCCGAATCGGTATCACTGTCCGTGTCGGTATCGGTGTCCCCGCCACCGTCTGGGTTGTCGTCACTGTCCGCTCCCCCGTCCTCGGCTATCGGAACCTCGGCGACACAATCTCCTGCATAACAGACGGTTCCCACTGCGCAATCACTATGCCGAATGCATTCGCCACCACACGCAACACTAATTACTATATTGAATAAAAGGATGAGAACAAGCCGAATCATTAAAACATCACCCGTAAACCGACATTTCCGTCCAATTGAACCACAATTCCCTCATCGGGCATGTCATTACCGATGATGAATAGATCAACGGTCACTTCGGCGAAAAATCCAAGGCGGTCATTCATGCGCCAGAGCAGTCCGGCCCCCCCCTCCACACCGAGCAACATAAATGGGGCGACCACAAACGGTACACCGACCAGGCCATAGACCATCCAGGGTTGAGGGCCGGTGGTAAACCTCAGCTGGGGGACAATCCCGGCAGAGACCCGACCCTGAAGCTCCGCCTGCAATCCGATCACATACTCCAGCTTGGGCGACTCATCGTTGTAATAGATGATATCCATATCGACGAAAAAGGGGGTCTGTAGCACCACAGTCTGACCGTCACCGCCACCGAACGAGGCACCGGTCCCTGCGCTCACCGCTCCCTCGATCACCGGACGCTGGGCCAAGGCCTCCCGGCCGGCGAGAACAAGGCTGAGCACCAGCGAACCAAACACGGCAAATTGGAGTACGCGTTTCATATCCGACATTCGCGTGCAACGACCATACCAGCTGCACCTGTCGAAATTACAGCGGAATCATCCCCAGCCCTCCACAGTACCGTCACTCATGCCACCCTCTCTGTCGAGAAAATGACGCTTCCCGTCCCCGGGCTGTTCCGTCATTCGAGCCAGTTTTTCAACCGGGAAACGGTTCCTGGACCGATCCCCTTGACCCGCTGCAGCTCATCCGGGCCGTCAAACGGTCCGTTGCGCTCCCGCTCGGCCACTATCTCCCTCGCACGAACCGGACCGATCCCCGGTAGCAGCACCAGATCTTCGACACTGTCCCGGTTGACATCGATGCCCCGGCCGCAGAGCAACCGGGCTCCGCCGGGGAGTCGCCCAATCGAGTCCAAGGAGCAGGATCCATCCTCTATTCGCAGCAGGAGCAGATCCCCGGTTTCGAGAGTGGAAGGCAACTGGAGGGAGGCACAGTCCGGCGGCAGCCTCAGGCGTTCTACAGCAGCCGGCAATAGCTGGTCAGTCGAACTGACACACACCAGACCCAAGAGCGGTTCGGACAGCCAGGCGACGCCGATACACCCCTCGACGGAGAGCCGATCATCCGCCGGCGTTCGGTCTGGGGAGCCCCCCTGCAGCCGCAAGACGACAGTGGCCCCCAGCAACACGGTCAACGCGAGACACAGCGCAATGGGAAATGAATGGTTTCTCATACCCCCCTTATCGGCCGGTGGGCCCGAAACGGTGCTAAAAAAAAGAGGCAATCGACAAAAATTTGCTTTTCCAAAATTCAGTCGTCTACAGTTGAAGGGACAGGCACCTAAGGAGGATGATTTCCATGGAGTTCAACTATCGTATCTGGCGCAAGCCCGAGAGTGTGATCAACAAGGTCTGTGCGCTGGCCCAAGATAAAATCGTGGTCAGCGGCACCAATCAGTCCGGGCGGTTCACCGGTCTGTTCGAAGGCCGGTACTCGGTCACCGATGACAATGCATCGATCACGATCACCAGGAAACCGCTTTTTGTCAGCTGGTCGACAGTGGAAAAAGGGCTCAAGTACCTGGTCGCCTAGAATCAGCCATTATCCGCTGAAGAACCGATCGTGACGGGCCACCTCGTGCAGGGCGGCGTTGAATTCGGCCCCGAACAGAAAGATCAGCCACGCGGAATAGACCCAGACCATAAATAACGGAAATATCGCAAACGTACCGTATACGTATGACAGCGTCTCTCCGAGATACTTCGCATAAAACGCAAATCCGATCTTGATCAATTCGAACATAATTCCCGCAATGAACGCAGATACCAAGGAGTATCGGATTTTGATTTTTGTATGCGGCAGTAGCCAATAACAGAAAAACAAGGCGATCACCGTGAACAACAGAGGCAGTGCGGCCGGGACAATCTGAGGCAGATAGACCAGCTGACCGGTGAGAAAGAGCGACACCCCCACCGCGAGGGGGGCCAAGGAGAGCACGGTCACCGCAATCAGCAACCGGATGATGAAGCGCCGTTTGCGGGGTCGGCCGAAAATCTCGTTGATCGTCCCCTCGACCGTAAACAGAAGGGTCAGGGCAACGGCGATCAACGTGGTGCCGTTGACGATGCCGAAGGTCTTGGAGCGGAACGCGTCGACTAGTCGGACCACCTGATCCCCCACATCGTGGGCAGCGGTCGGAACCAGATTCGCGCGGATGAATCCCATCGCCCGATCCTGATACTGATCCAAATCCATCATCGTCGACACCACCAGGGCCAGGCCGAGCAGGGGCACCATCGACAAAAACGTTTGAAACGAGAGCGCCGCGGCGTGCCGGGGGCAGTGGTCGTTCCACAACCGTCGGCCGACCAGAAAGCACAACCGCACGAAGTAGATCAGCACAAATCGGCGGCGGGTACCGGCCCGATCGACCGGGAAAACCGTCGCCCTCGCTACTTCACCGATATTATTTAGGAATCGGAACTCTGACCATCGCATGGTCTAAAAATAATAGATGATATGGGCACCGTAATAGAGCTTCCAGGGATAGGTGGCGATACCTTTCTCACCGGGGAACTTGCTGCTGCCGGTGAGCACCTCGATCTCCAATTCTTCGTCATATTCGAACAGGGTGGTGTTGACCTTACTGTCATCGGCGATACCGCGGCAGTTGGTCCCCTCGCTCCACTCGAAACAAACCTCCCGGTACACGGTGCGCAGCAGGCGGGTTTCCAACCCCACTCCGAAGCTGGTGCCGGGAATGAAGATGTCCACGCCGAGTGCCAGCGCGAAAAAGATGCCGAGATGTCGATGTCGGTAGTCGTCAAAATCCTCGGTTCGGGCCGCTTGGAAAAACGTCCCGTTGACATAGCCGAGCTGGAAACCCAAGGTGGGCTCGATCAACACCCGTTGAAGCCGCAGGGGCAGATGGCCCCGCACGATCGGCCCGATGGTGAAGTCGCTCCAGTAATCATCGGTGTGCTGGTGGTGGAGCATACGGACATAGCCGGCATCGATGCCAAAGGAGTAGTTGGCAAACGGCCGCACCATGATGCCCCCTTGGAGCCCGATGAAGGTGTCCCACGAATGCCGCACGTCGTTGCAGTCCGCGTATCCGCTGCCCCCTCCGATACAGCTGTGTCCCCCAAACGAGAGATGAATCCCCAAATCGGTATTGAAATTGGGGCTCTCGACGAGATGCAGGCCATCTCTCGCGGATTGGCTGTGCCCTGGCAGAGGGACCAACAAAAGGCACCCCAACGCGGCGACGATGATGGTGATGGAAAATTTGCTCATCTTGTTGTTCATCTCGCCCTCCTAAAATCTCGCATCGACTACCAGACTGAGGGTCAGCAGGTCCATTGAGCCCAAATGCCGAATAAACGTATCGACGTAATCCGCCTCGTCGGCCTTTTCTCCTTGGGGCGGATCCTCGTAGTCCTGGGCCACGGTCACCGTCGGCTCCATGCCCCAGTGAAAGGGAATGGTGTAGCTGCAGAGCACCCCGATACCGAATCGGCGATCAGAAAACCGGGCGATGGCCGCTGCCTCGAACGCCGCATAGAGTCCCACGTTGGAGACGTCGAATTCGTACTTGGCCTCGTCCGCGTGAACGTCGTCCTCGGTTTCCCATTGAACCTGGGTCTCGGGGATCATGTTGTTATCGTTCTGATCATCTTCCAGGCTCAATTTGGCCCGCCAAATACCGGAGGTGGAAAAGTAGTGCAACCCCGCACCGACACCACCGCTGATCTCCAGGGCCCCCAGGTGGACGTTCATCCGCACGGTCGGGCGTAACCCGAGGGTCCACTTGCGGTTGAGAAACGCTCCCACATCGCGAGGATAGCGTACATATGGATCGTTATTCTCATCATATAAATCCTGCCGAACTCTCAACTCCCGCGTGGCCACGGTGGATCCGCTGAGATACTCGTACTCGGCGACCAGTGCAATTTTGAAGAGTGAAAAGAGTTGGTAGTGAACTTCGGCACCGATGTGAATAAACGGTTGGTAGGCGGTTTTCAGATCCTTGCCCCGCTCCAAAATCCAGGATCGACCGATAAAGGCCGCGGCTCCCACAAATTCGGCGGGCTCATCGGCCAACAGATCGACCTGACCGGTCACGCTGGTCCACCCGTCGTCGCCTCCTTCGGCACCCATTTCGTAGGCCGGCGCATATTCGCCATCCTCAGCCCCCTCCCAGGTCTCAACCCCTTCCACGTGGCCGGTCGGACTTTCGCCGTCCGAGTCCTGCCGGGGCGGCCGGGCCGATTTCTTGCGCTTGGATTTGCCGAAAACAACCGCTTTCCACGACGGCTCGCACTCCCGGACCTTGGGTATCCGGTTGCGCCGTCCCCTTCTCTTCTCCCGTTTTGCGGCAATTTCATCGCACGCCGTATTCAGCTCCTCCTGGCAATCCGAGGGAAAACTCATCCCTTTGCGCAAAAAAGCAACACATCGCTGGGACAGCATACCGGTTTGGGTGATGCTGATGAC
>JANQET010000140.1 GCA_028278265.1 Myxococcota bacterium | reverse complement strand
CCACCCGAGGGCATCCGGAATGAGGCATGCACTTCATCGCGTCCCTCCATTGAGTACGTCTGGTTCTGGCGCTGCACGCCTCGATGAAACAATTCGATGCTTCGATAATTGTCGAAGCATTGAAACAAAAAAAGGGCTCACCCTATTCACCGTCGATCTCGTCAAGTAACTGCTTCACCGCTTCTAGGGTCTCCTTGTTGATTCTCGCCACCAAGTACTTACCCCGCTTCTCGGTAACGATGAGGTCAGCGTTAGCCAACTCCTTGAGGTGATGAGAAATGGTCGGTGGGCTGAGCCCGAATATCTTCACGATCTCACTCAGATTGCACTCTGGCGCATCGAAGTCTGATTCTTCTTGTTTTGAGATCTCCAGATATAACTTCAGACGGTTCTCGTTGGAGAGCGCTTTCATGATCTTTGCGAGCTTCTTGGCTTTCATGGCGATAATTGCTCTAACCAACAATTCGATACTTGTCTAAATGTATAACTGTTAATATCGCCTGTCAATCGCTATACTGACCAAAAGATCGAAGACCTGCCCTTCTGAACCCCGAAATTGTACGACCACAGTGCGACCATACCCAATTTTGTGAGCACTACCGCAATTATCTATGTGTATGCATACCCAAATTTAAAAACGCTGATGTCCCCAATAATCCGATGTAGCCCTTGCTGCCCAGGGCGAGGCCGTCCACAAAGTAGCGCATTCGTTTGGCGTAGGTACCCGACCCATGCGCGCATGATCAACTTGGAGCGGAACTTCTTAAATAGGAAAAACCAATTTGACATATAGGTTATTACTGTTTTAAATTGCGCGGCTGATATTCAGTTCGATTCGATGTTTCTGGGTATTTCAGACGTAAGGACGCAAGAAGGAGAAAAATCCCAATGACAAGAAAAAATAGATGTTGGTTTTCCGTATTATCGTTAGCGATTGCAATGTTGATCATGGCTGGTTGCGACAGCCAAGAGACGGATACGTCACTGTTCCCGTGGGAGGATGAAGCAACCAGACCCGCTATTTACAAGGCGCTTGTCAATCCCGCTTGGGTGGAAGCCCTGATCGAGGACGAGAATCCGCCGACCTATCCGGGGAACGGATATGTCATTCTCTTTACATCCTATGAGCCCCGGTACAGTGAAAACCGCACAGACTATGTAGGCACCAACTACGAAACCGGCCATATTCCGGGCGCGATTTTCATGGATACCTGTGAACGCGCCCGTTATCTCAGATACACTGCCCGAAAACGCAGGGGTCATTGTCAGCAATCTCAACTCGAGCCACCCTCGAGGGAGCACCCCGCTCTACGACGGGATGGCCAAGTTCACCGAGACGGACTACGCCTCCGCATTCGCCGACATGGGCTTCAACAGCTACCTGATCGTGGTATCGGACGGGGGGGACAGCTGCGGCAAGAACAACAATGTTCTCGATCCGGTGGAGCCAGCGGACATGGCCGAGATCACCACCGTTCTGCTCACCGACAACCAGATCAAGAGCATCGCCATCGGGTTTGGGGACCAGGTGTCGCCAGAGCAGCTCGACGCCATTGCAGCAAACGGCGGCACCGACTACACGGAGTACATCGTGGTCGATGACCAAGCCACCCTCGAGGCGGCCATGGAGGAGATCGTCGGCAATTTGGTGAGTTGTGTGTACGAGCTCGAAATCACCGAGCCGGACGTGGATCCCACCAAGGTGAACTACTATTTCGTGACATTGGACACCAATGGCAATGAGGTCGAAGAGGTCATTCCATTCGACGAGGACTGCACAGCCGGCAAGGGCTGGCGATGGATCGATTTCGACAATTTTGTCGTGGAGTTCTGCGAAGAGGCCTGCGCCAAGCTCCAGACCGGCGATGTGAAGAAAATCCTCGCCGAATTTGGTTGCGAAACGATCATCATCGAGAAGATCTGAGAAACCAGGGTGGGTTCAGTTTGGCATTCGGTCTTAGAAGATCACCGTTTCGGCCACTTGACCGTCCACGGCGTCGAGACCACCGATTCCGCCGTTGCCCAGGACAAATTCTGGGTTGTCCAGGTATACGTTGTCGGGGTTGGCCATCACAATACCGACTGACGGTCCTCCGGCACCGCTTCCACCATTGCCCCCAACGCCTCCGTGACCGCCAGGACCTCCGCTGGCTCCGCCGGCGACCGCGGTTGTCGGTATCTGGCAATTGTTTTGACCGTTAGTGGCATTGCCATCGCAGGAATCGCAGGGTGCTGAAACACCGGCCTTTCCTTGATTCCCCGTGCCGCCGATAAAACCCATTACGCCGTCTGAGCCGTTGCCGCCGTCACCGGCGACCAGACGCGTGTGCTTCAGACCGACTACCGCAGAGTCGCTCGACACGAACAACGCAACCGAGGCTCCGCCACCGAGACCGCCTGCGCCCGCTTCCCCACCTCTACCGCCACAACCACAGCGCCCGGGAGTGCCGGCTACCTGAATCGTGGATTCAGTGAAGCACAACCATGTGCCGCCCATGTACTGTCTCACACCGCATGACAGTGCGCAGGTGATCTGCTGCCCTGCACCACCTGTCTGACCGTTCTGCCCCGGCGTTCCTGGTACACCATGCTCGCCATTACCTGGCAGGTAACCCGCCGCCGTATACGTCCCGCCTTGTGATGGGACACCGTTTACACCGTTCTGGCCCCCCGAGCCTGTCGCACAAGAGAGGGAGGTCGTTTGCTGAGCACCGCAATCGGGTGCATCGGCCGGATCGAGGATCTGGGTCGCCAATCCGCCATGGCCGGCAGCGCCGGCGAGCACGGTGGCGTTGACAAATTCAACATCTGACCCGCCGCTGACCCAGACCCCGTAGCAGCTCTCCCCCTCAACGTCGTTCACCGTGTCCCCTTCATTTTTGGAAACGATGGTGACCGTGTCAAATCCGATCGCCGCGTCGGTAACACTGACCCCCACACAACTCTCCGAGACCAGACGGGTATTGTCTCTTGCATCGGGCGACGTATCGAACCACCACTCCCCTTTCCCATCGGTTTTCCATCCGCCGCTGAAGGTTACGCCACTGAAGGCGTCGTTGAGCGCCAATTCTCCGTCACCGGAAAAGTACTCACCTTCGTGGAGATAAACCGTCACCTTTTCAAATATCTGTGTCGCGAACATCTGTTCTGCAATTTCGAGAGCCCGGTTAATCGATTTGACGGGCAAGGCCGCTGATCCAGTGCCGCTATCATCACCATGAATAGTGCTGATAAATATTCCCTCTCCCGGCAGTATACCGTCGCCGTCATCGGTATCCAGGCCGGAATCCGTGTCAGTATCGGCGTCCGTGTCTGCGTCGGTGTCTGAGTCGCTATCTGTGTCGGTGTCACTGTCTCCATCGACATCCATGTCCCCGTCACTGTCCGTGTCGGTATCCGCGTCGCCTCCGGGATCGGTGTCAAAGTCAATATTGATGTCCGCCTCTCCGCTGTGGGAAAACACCAAGCCGATGGGTTGACGTATACCGGGCAGAATTTCGGCTGTGACCGGTGCTGTCGTCCAAGTGGGAATGGACGTTTCACCCACATTTGCGCACGCGTGGTTATACGCGTAGCCGACAAACGTCGTCGGCCCTACCGGAATCTGTTTGATCACAATCGTTGCCGGCTCTCCCGGGGTAACGTCCTGTTGCACGCGGGAGTTCAGGTGCTGGTTCTGTACCCGTATTTGAACGCACTGTACGTCGTCCGGTACTATCTCGATCGCTGCTTCCACCTCGCCAAATTTTTGTTTCTCTCCATTGCCACCGATATCAGAGCAGGACCAGAGCACCGATACCACCAAAAATAACACGAGTGTTGTCGCTGACAAGCCGAGTCTTTTCATGCTTCCCTCCATTGATTTGTACCAACTGTGAATGTTTCTCAGTATCGCCAGCGATGCGCGTGTCTGATAAATGCACGACCCATTGAAAGGTTCAAAAATCACTTTGCAAAACAAGCAGTGTGGGGCCGTGGGGTCTCAGTACACTAGGCGCCCGTCTGCTGATTCGTTGCCTCGCCCAGGAAAATAGCCATAACCTCGCCCAGAACCTCCTTCTTGACCAACTTGGAGAGGTGGGGGCTGGTCTTGACGAACCCGGGAATCCAGAGGTTGAGTCGATGGGTTTCTTGGGGATACCGCCGTTCGACCGCCCGGACGAACTCCTCGGCACCGTACACTTGAAATCGAGGCAAATCGAGCGCGGTGGCGGCCACCTCGTAAATCTCCAACGCCATGTCCTGATAATCCGCCGACTCGGGCACGCCGAAAATTGCGGCCAGCCGCGGAATGATGTGTTCGAAGAGCATCCGCTTGGGTGGGGCGGGATTGATCCCCAACAGCTCTCCGGCCCGCTGGATTTTCTTCTCGTCCATTCGCCCCAGATAGTGGAAGAACCAATCGGGATCGGGATGGGGCGCTATGGTGTACCGCCGGCCGAGGTAACTGCGAAATAGGCGCAGGGTGTCGTGGTAGCCCAGGTTCAAATCCCGCTGGGCCGTCTCCTCGTTGAAATCGAGCATGGACGCCAACTCCTCGCTGGGCTCAATTTCACAGACGTTCACAAAGGAGGTGTCGATCTTTCGGTTTCGTCCGATGGCGTTGGTGCGCACGGCGATCAGCTCGTCGTAGCCTTTGTCGATCAGCAGGTTGACCGGCAGGTTGTTCCAAACGCCTCCGTCGATGAACGCCTGACCATCGACCTTCTCGGCCTTGAACCCGGGAAAGCTGGCGCTGGCCATGATGTACTGCAGCATCTGCCCTTGGGGAATGTCCTCCTTGAGCAGCTCCAGCGGTTTCATCGTGGTCAGGGAGACGGTGACCAGCCCGAAATCCATCTCTGATTGCCGAATGTCCTCCTCGCGGATGCACCGGCTCAAAAAGCGCATCATCACCGACGTGTTGAGGCCTCCCCGCTTGAGGATCGTCCGAACCTTGTCGACCACGTACCCCCAATTCTTCTTGGTCAGCCCTTCGTCGCGCAGCTCCCGCTCCATCTCCTGGCGAATATCGAAGATGTCGGAGTTGTGAATCTGCGACCACAGCTGCCACGCCTTTTCGCCGTCCCCCTGGGCGATCATCGCACCGTTAATCGCGCCGATCGATGTCCCCACCACTCCGCTCAGCTGGACATCGAGCTCCTGCAGTGCCCGAAACACGCCGATGTGGTACGCCCCTTTGGCCCCGCCCCCTTCGAGAACCAGACCGATCATATCTCGCTCCAGCGCCCGGGATCAGCGCGGTTCATCGGTAGTTCCATAAATTTGTTCATCGCCTTTTTAGTTCTGGCCTATTGACCCATCTTTGTCATCCCAATTTTACAACAAAGATCGGTCAAGCGGCCAGGCTCGCGGACTGAGAAGTGGACTCAGTTTTCCGCCCCCTGTGCGGCACACCGGGGGCACACTGGACCGCACACCGTACAATTCGATAACCCGACCGAATCACCCGCCTTTTCCCCGCAATTTTTCGTGGTATCATTTTTGCAATTCTGTCAAACCAGGAACGGCAAACGCAAGGGGGTAAGAATGAACGCGGTGGAATGGATAGGATTGGTACTAATATTTATCTTTGCGTTTTTCAACCTGGCGGCCTGTGAATACGATCCCCGATTGCGACTTGACGACAACGGCGCTGACGCATTTGGTGAGCCCAACCGCGGTAATTGCGACACTCCCCGACGGGCACTGCTGAGCACGACGAAGATGACAATCTGGTTTGCGTCTCTTTTTAGATGACCGCGCTTAAACGACAGCCGCGATTGCAGGGAAACCCACGGCCGACAGAGGACCGCATCGAAAGACGAGGGAGGACACCCACCATGAATACCAGATGCTTTGAGATCCCCACCGAAATTCTATTTGGGCCGGGTTGCATCAAGCGTTTGAAGGAGCACTTGCCCAAGCAGTACAATCGGATTCTCATCGTCGCCGACGAACCGGCATGGCAACAAAGCCAGGCGAGGTCGATCCTGGCCGAAGAGCTGAGCACCCGAGTGGTCAGCATCTATGCAGATGTGGTCGAAAATCCCCCATTGGAGAGCCTCGAAGAAGCCCGGGTGATGGCCATCGCCCTCGGTGCAGAGGCCGTCATCGGCGTGGGCGGGGGCTCGGCAATGGATCTGGCCAAGGGGGTGGCCGTGGCCGCTACCAACGACCGGCCGATGGCCGAGTATCTGGCCGGACGTCCGCTAGCCGTAGCGCCACTGCCGGTGATCTGTATTCCCACCACCTCCGGGACAGGCAGCGAGGTGACCCCCTACGCGGTGTTCACCAACCGACAAAGCAAAGAGGTCCTATGCTCTCCCGAGCTTTTTCCCAAGCTGGCCATCGTCGATCCGGAGCTGACCTACTCGATGCCCCACTCGCTCATCGTGGACACCGGCTTGGACGCGCTGTCACATGCCATCGAAGCCTACCTCTCCAAGGGGGCACGACCGATCAGCGATGCGGTCGCGCTAGAAGCGATCCGGCTAATTATCGAGCATCTCCCCGCCGCGACACGACACGAGCAACGGGCGATGGACGAAATGGCCCGCGCGGCAATGCTGGCCGGAGTGGCAATCGCCCACGTGAGCGCCATTCTACTCCACGTCATGGGCTATCCTCTGACCGTGTTCCACGGCATTCCCCACGGTCGGGCCAACGGCATTCTATTGCCGGCCTTCCTCTCCTTTGCCAACGAACACACCGCCGATCAGGTCAAACTGGCCACGGTGGAAGCCTTGTTCGAAGGCGTCGGAGGAGCGCGAACTTTTGTCAACCGACTGGGCGTTTCGACGAGCCTGAAAGACTACAACGTGCGCGTCGACGAGCTGGTACAGTACATCGGCCACACGACCTTCGATCCGGAATCAACCCGCGCCTCTATGCGATCGACCCGGGGTGACATGCTGGAGATCTACACTCGGGCGATCGGTGATGGAAACGGTGCGGGGCACGCCGGGGTTTGGTGCTAACCGGCAGAGGAATGCAAGAGCGGAGCTGACAAACCGTCAGTGTGGGATCCCTGCCGAAATCATACGACCACAATTCGGTCATCCGATACGACACCAATTTGGTCCGGGGTTTGTTCAGTGTGGTGTCAGTGCGATGCCGGTGCGGCGCTACTTCAGCCCGGTGTTTTTCATGAACTGATCGAGCAGCTTGTCGAGGGAGAACTGCTTGTCTCCCATCATCGTCTTGAGCGCTTTGAGCAGCACGCGGATGTCGAATTGTCCCTCGTACACCGGCGGCACCTGCTTATCGAGCCCCAGTAGCCCGTAGACCGCCATGATCGCCGATCGGACGGAGTATTCCACGGTGAACACGCAGTCATTGGGAATCTCGGCGAACTGACCCAAAAAGGCCAGGTTGGTCGATCCTTGGGGAACGACGTCCGGACGGTCCCCCCGCTTGCGCGGCATGAACTGGCTCGTGATGTAGGGCATCATGCAGGGGATCACGTTCGAGCACTTGATGATCTGCGGTATTTGGTCTTCGAGCCCCAGGTGGTACAGCAGCTCGGTGAACAGCTCCTCTCCGGTGCAATCGCTCATTTTCTTCTTCACGAAGTTGCCGACCGCATCGGGAAACAGGCCGTAGGCCCAAATCACCTGGGCGTTTTTCGGCTGATTAATGAAGTGGGGCTGTCTGGGAGTGACCCAGGTGATCAACCAATTGGAGTCCTTGATCGTTACCGCGCCCCCCATTCCCGGCTTATCACCGGTGAGCTCCAGGATGTATTCGAAGACCGTGGGTTTGTTGGTGATGGTCGCCGTGAAGGACAACCACTTCGACCTGTCGATGTCCCCGACGAATTTCTCCGGATGGCCCAGATCCGGGCTCTGTTTGGCGATATTCTCCCAGAGGGTCCAGCAGCCTCTCTGTTTCATATCCCGGTTCAGCACAGCCGGCTGGTGCATGCTGCCCAGGCTGGAGTTCTCGGTCATCGAGCCATTGGTGACGAACACCAAATCGTCGACCGTGGTTTCAATCACTTCCTTTTTGTTGTCTCTTCTCAAATAGATGCGGGTTACCGTTTTCTCCGTATCTGTCACCTTGATATCAAGATCGGTGACTTGGACGCCGAGCTGGGGCTTGACTCCCTGTTTTTTCAGCCACGTGACCAGGGGCAGGATCAGGGAGTCGTATTGGTTGTACTTGGTATGAAGGATACCCTCGAGCTGATTCATTCCCTCCAATAGATGCATAAAACGCACCATGTAGCGTTTAATCTCCAATGCACTGTGCCAATTTTCAAAGGCAAACATCGATCGCCAGAAATACCAAAAGTTCGTTTCGAAAAACCGGGGCTTGAAAAACTGTTCGGCAGTCACATCGCCTAGGCAGTGGAAACGTAGAAGCGACGTGCAAGAGCCTATTTGAGATACGATTCAAACGGTCGGGCTCACGCTGGAAAGAACGGACCGGATTGCATATCATTCATCTACGAGCCATCGCCTTGAGC
>JANQET010000223.1 GCA_028278265.1 Myxococcota bacterium | reverse complement strand
ACGGAGACGATTGGACGTGTAGAAATCCCCCCGGCCCCCTTTTTCAAAGGGGGAGAGCCCTTTCTTTACCCATCAGTGTGCGGTTGAAACAGCACTAGTAATATATACGATTTTTGATGGGGGGGACGATTCATACGCCCCCATGTCGACGGTTTCGTTTTGAATGCGTTCTTTGCCCGCGAGATCGGGGATCGGTTCTGCGGTATCTCCGTCACTGTCCAAGTCATGCTCGTCCTGGGGGAGGCGGTCGTTGTTGCCGTTGTCGAGGCACGGTGAGCCTTGGGCCAATCCGTAGTCGGTGTCCAACAGCGGGTTGTCGTCGATGTTGTGCTCCCCGTCGTAGCCCCCTTGGACCGCGCTGTAGGTGATGGTTGTCGGCTCGTTCTCGTCGTGGATCGGATCCGCTCCGCTGTCCCAGATGATGCTGTTGGTGATCTCGGCCGTGCTCATCGTCAGATTGGCGATGGTCGGCCCGCCCAACTCGGCCCGGTTGTCGATAAAAGTGCTGTTAATCACCGTGGTCGAGCTCAGCTGCCGGTTGTAGATCGCGCCGCCGTACTGTTTTGCCGAGTTGCCCACGAACAGGCAATTGGTCACCTGAATGTTGCTGAACAGGTCGTTGTGGATCCCCCCGCCGGAACTCTGACTGGTGTTGTTCGAGAAGATGCTGTTCAACACGACGGGCGATGACGTGCCGCTGTTGTTGTTGTACATGCCGCTCCCCTCATTGGCGGTGAATCGACAACCGGCGATCAGGGTTTCCCCGTTGCCGTTGACATTGGCGATCCCGCCGGGGCCGCGGTTCTCGTCGAATTGACTGGCTGTTATCGTCGCTGTCGAACGAAAGGTGATCAGGCCGCCCGCATCGTTGCGGGTGAACCGGCAGCCGGATACGGTGCAGTGGGAGGCGTCCCGGCATCTCAGTCCGGCGATCCCGTTCTCCCCGAAGGTACACTGTTGCACCGTCGGAGTGCTCTCCCAGTTGTGCATGCCGTCTTCACCATTGGAGACGAAACTGGAACGGGTCACCAGGGGGGCGCTTTGCTCGTTGTTCATGCCGTGCTTGGTGTTGGCCTTGAAGGTGCAGTTCGCCACCCAGGGATCGGCCCCGGCATTGACCATCCCGCTCCTCGACGCTCCGCTGATGGTAAAGCCGTCGAGCACGGCGTTGTTGGCGCCGCTGACCACCGTGTCCACCTGTTGCCGTCCGTCGGCGCTCTGCTGGCCGTCGAGAATGGTCTGTCGGGCGGCGAAATCCCGTTCGTCGCATTGATGTTCCGTGCCGTCGAATCCCCCGTAGATGCGCAATCCCTGCACGAGCTGCACCGTGTTCTCGGTGCTGTCGACGAAAGCAGAATAGGTGCCCTGTGCCACCCAGAGGTAACAGACATCTTCGTCCGTATCCAGGGCGTGCTGTGCTGCTGCAATCCCTTCTTGTATGGTGCGAAAGGCGGTCCCCCATGACTGCCCGTCGCCAGAGGTCACCTGGGCGATATTGACGAAATAGAGACAGCCCGCGTTGGCATCCGTCAATTCGGCGCATTCGTCTTCATACGGATTGAGGTCGTCATCGGTTCCGCTGTCCGAGTCCCCATCCCCATCCGAGTCCCCGTCCGTATCCCCATCCGAGTCCCCGTCCGTATCCCCATCCGTATCCCCGTCCAGATCAGCGCCGGCGTCGGAACCCGAGTCCCCATGCTCCCCCCCGTCGGTGTTGGCGTCTCTCCCGGCGTCGAGTAAGCCCTCTTCGCCAATGCCCGGTCCACAGTTGAGCGCGGTTGCACTGAGAAGAACTGCCAATAACCATGGGGAGATCGATTTCGGCATGGGTTCAGGAATTACCGGTGGGGAGCGAAACGAGATGCGCTATTCCCCGGTTGAGCAACATCATCCACAGACGCGGTGGGCTCCGGTCCTGCCCGGGGGTCCGACAGCCACATCCACCCGCATCACTCGAATCATTCCACTCGCTGTCATCATCGTCATCATCGTCATCATCGCCGTCTTCGCTGTCCGTATCCGCGTCGGCATCGCTGTCCGCGTCGGCGTCACTGTCCGCGTCGGCATCACTATCCGCGTCGGCATCTGAGTCCGCATCCCCATCTGCATCCGTGTCCGTATCGGTATCGGCATCACTGTCCGCATCACTATCGGCGTCACTGTCCGAGTCACTATCGGCGTCACTGTCCGAGTCACTATCGGCATCGCTGTCCGCGTCGGCATCGGCGTCCCCGTCGCCACATCCGGTTTCGTCCAGGCCGTGACCGGTGAACGCTCGAATCTGGTCGTCGAGCCACCCCCGGTAGTGGAAGACGTTCGTCTCCAGATTTCCCTGCTCGCTGGTACAATCCGGGGCATGGCTCGCAGCAACCCCTTCGACCACCCAGGCGGTTCCCGCGGCGGTGAAGAACGGTCCACCGATATCACCGGAGCAGAGTCCCGCCGGACCGGTTATTTCAAATGAATCATCGTAGATGTCGTAGACCTGGGACCTCCCGGCCCGTCGGATTCCGGAATCCAACGATGTATCGTCAGTGATGCCGTAACCGACAATCCATCCCACCCCGTCCACAGCCGGGGCGTACTCGGTGATCTTGTAGCAGTCCAATGTGTCGACCGGTTGTTTTAACTTGATCAGTGCCAAATCGCCGAAGTTGGGCACCTGAACATCGATCACATCGGCAACCGGCCACTCCATTTCCGGACCCCCGTAAATGGACAGGTCGACCCGCTCGGAAGGGCGGCCTCGCGTTGGCACGCACTGGGCTGCTGTGAGTACCACCTGCGGGTCGACCAGAAATCCGGTACACAATCCCCCTGGCCCGCCGATCACACCGACCACACCGCTCCACTCGTCTTCTTCGTCCACGCCGGCGTCGCCGCTGATGCGCTGCAGATCCCCCGACTCGTCCAGATAGATGAGCTGATCGTCGAATTGACAGGCTTTGAGATAAACCCCGAGAACAAGCAGGCAGGCAGTCCCCACTGTGCTGATAGTCCTAAGGCAACGGTTCTGTTTTTTCATCGTTGACCTCCCTACCAGGATAAACGCCCGCAATGGAGTCCTTTCCCCCTTTTTGTTCATTTTTGTTCTCGATCGTTCGTCCATCGCCGTTTTACCAGACAATGGGGCAAAAATCACAAGCCATCCGGCAGGGGACCGCCGACGGTTGCCGGATCGGGAAGAGGATGTCCTGTCCCTCGGCTTGGGCTCCATGGGCCAGCTCTGCATCCTCGGCGAGACTGATCAGCACCGGAAAACCGGCCAGCGAACCGGCCACCTTGGCGCTGTCGATAACAATTGCCTTGCGGTGGCGCCAGGCCGGATCGTACCAATCGACCACGGTCGGTATCGGTGTCCGTATCGGTATCGGAATCCGTGTCTGTGTCCATGTCGGCGTCGGTATCCGTGTCCCCGTCCGGGCCGCTGTCGTCGGTCACTGAAAAGTCGGTGGTGCATCCCAACAGCGACGCTCCCCAAAAGAGCAGCAGCGTCCATACCCAAAGGCCGGTGGTCAAACGGGGGCCGGTCGAATTCGGCCGGGTGTCGAGCCGTGCAGTTACCGGGTGTGATGAAACGTAGAACATGGGCAGCATGATGTAGAAGACCTCCGGTTCAATATTTCAATTTTACTACAAAAATCAGCCTGCGCGTAGTTTACTTTGGCCTGAACCGGACCGGTCTTCGCTGGCGGCGATGTTTCGGATGAGGGGCAGGCGGCAGAACCCGGGCGCCAGCACCGAGTCGACCACGAGTTGCACCACGTGGTAGGCCACCGCGACAATCGGCCCCAGGGGCAGCACCGTGAAGTATCCCTTCCAGATTAGGATGGCGGCGGGCAGGGTTTTTTGGGAGGAGCACAGCACAAACGCCGCCCTAGAGCCGGGAGCGCGGGAGATCACTCTGGCGATCAACGCGTTGATCAACAACACCAGGGGATGAAACACCAGCGCCAGCAGGATCACTTTGAGCAGGACCCGGGAGTTGCCCAGCAGCTGTTCGTTGCCGGCCACCACGCCCATGTAGATAAAGCACAGGATGATCACCTGTGAGGCGATCGACAGCCGGCGGGAGTGGCGCCGGGTCCACTCGATGATCCACTTGCGGACCGCCTGTGCTACCAGGACGGGCAACAGAATCTTGAGCACCATTTCGCCGATCATCGCCCCGTGATCGACCTGCACCTCGGTGCTGCCCAGAAAGTGGAAGACGAGGGGCGTGGCCACCACCGCGAGCAGGTTGTTGACCACGGTCATCACCATCGCCAGCGCCACGTCGCCACCGGCGACCTCGGTGAGCACGATGGCCGTGGCCAGGGTCGAGGCCTGGGCCGCACAGATCAGCACGGCCAAGCGATCCTGTGGCGTATCGAAACCCAGCACCGCGCCGATACCCACGGCGAGGATCGGCGTGATGACAAAGACGGATATCGCCGAGGCGATGACCAGCGTGGGCCGGGTAACCGCCTCTTTGAACCGGGACGGGGCGAGTTTCAGTGAGCCGAGGAACATGACGATCATCACGCCGACGTCGATGACATGCCAGCGGCTGAACCACGCTGCCGGTTCGGGCCAGACCAGGGCCAGCCCGACGGCCAGGGCAATCGCCACCATCAGCCAATAGCGGGTGATCAGGGCGCTGAGGCGCTTGTTGTCAGAACCGCTCAATTCCAACCGGCCATCTGTTTTTCGATGAGGTAGTTGGGCCTGATGTCAGTGGGAATGTTGCTCAGGGCGGCCAGCTGTTCGACCAGGCGCGGGGGGACCGTCTCGTACTTTGCGATAAATTGCTTGGCCGCCTGGTAGTCCCCACGGGCCTCGATCATCAGGATTTCGGTGGACAGCTTTTCAATCGCCGGCTGCATCTTCGCAGCGATGTAGGCATACCTGCCGTCCCGCGTGCGTTTGAACGCCCCGGCTTCGAGCAGGTAGTTGAGTTGCATCGCGTTGGCCTTGCCGTGGGCCTCGTTGGCCCCGAAGCGAATGGAGCGAAAGATCCCGGCCAGGAACGAGGCGAACAACTCCTCGCGAAACGACTCGGGATAGAGCCCTTTTTTAATGAGGAAAAAGTTGAGGTACATGCCCAATACATCGGCCTTGGCTTCTTCGATGAATGAATAGAGCTCCTTGAGCTCCTCGTTGACGCCGGTTTTGACCGGCTTCCCGTTTCGCTCGACGGTGATCGAGCCCGGTCCCAGCCCGTGAGCAGTTTCGTGCAACAGAATGTTGTTGAAGAACGCTTTGAACGTGACCCTTTTCAACTGATCTTTTTTGAGCAGCCGTGCGGCGATCGGCCGCAGCACTTGGTTGAACTTGGCCTGTCCGATGTTTTTGAGCAACACCTTCTTGGATCCCTTCTTCTCCCGGACCACCTCGTCGTTGGGCAGATTGAAGGCCAGGGTTTGCACCCCGGCGCGGGTGTCCCCGGCGGTGTACAACACGTCGACCACTGCGATCGGAGAATCAGTCCCCCGGTTGAGGTTCTTGTGTTCGTCGGGGATGGGTAGGTAGCGCTCCATCTTGGGGATCAGCGCCTTGATGCTGTCCAGCTCCTTGGTGTCTTCGGGATCCCGCAGGGTGATGAAGGCTTCGAACGCCGCTTTGTAGCCCATCAACCCATCCTCGTACACCTCGTACGGCCCAATCACCAACTCGATGTCTCCGTCCCCTAGCTCCATCCAATCCATGTCACTCTGGCGGTAGAGATTGGTGCGAAACGCTTCGGCCCGGGCGGTGAGATATGTTTTGAGCCGCTTGTTCGGGGTCAGCGCTGCCGCCTCCTCGAGTCGTTTTGCCGCGGGCTCGAGAAACTCCCGATAGGCTTCGCTGTAGGGCACGGCTTTGAGCCCCGCACCGTCCCGCTCGATCACGGTATAGTAACTCGTCAATGCCGCTTTGTCATCCGGGTGGTTGGCAATCCAATCTTGAAATTGAGCAGCGGTCAAATCCTCGGGATAGAAGGTCGACCCCTTGGGCTTGGCCTTGGTGCCCCAAAACGGTTTGTCATGTGCCAACCGATCCCAGGGGCCGTACATGATGTCGAAATAGGCCAATGTATCGGCCAAGCGCGGATCTGCGGCAAGGGTTTTGCGCCAGGTGGGATTTTCTCGGGCGACCTGTCGCAGAAACAGTTGGTCGATCAGTCGGGCCGCTTCGATCAATTTCTTGATCACCGGCCGTTGTTGGGGGGTGATTTTCGTTTCATCCACGCCGATGTCGGTGGGCGCGAACTGGTCGACTTTGATCTCCATCGGGTTCCGCTCCGGCTTGAGGGGTCGAATTGATTTTCCATCGGGGTTCGCTTTGGTGTCGGGATTGTCGCCCCGCGTCTGGGCAGGTTCCTTAGACCCGGTGCAGCCCTGTGCGAGGAGCAGCAAACTCGCGGCTAAGACCCATCCACTTCTAGTCATCATCACGAACCCTCCTTTCGTCGCCGTTCGAATCTTACGAAATTGGCCAAAAAAGGCCAGGGGTGATTCGTTTGAAACAGACTTGTCATTCGGGCGATTCGTTACAAAATTTTTTTAGGCCCCCATTCGTGCCGAGAGGAGTGACGGTTTTGATTCGTCTGCCAGTGACCGGGCTCATGATCTTCTGGATATCGCTGATGTTTTCAGATGTCGCCTACACCCAAGGGGTCGAAGCACAGGCCCGCGCCGCGTTTCACGAGGGCATATCGGCTTTCGAAGCGGGGGATACCCAACGGGCTGTCGAGAAATTTCGCCAGGCCAACGCGCTCCATTCATCTTGGAAGTTGTTGTACAACATCGGCCAGTGCGAGGCGTTGTTGAACCGCCACGGCCTCGCCCTTGAGGCATTTGAGGCATACCTCTCCCTCGGCGGGGTCAACGTGCCGGCCGAACGGCACACCGAGGTGCTCGCCGAGCTCGATCGGTTGCGACCGTTGGTCGGTTTTCTGATGATCAGGGGGCCTGCTGGCGCTGAGATTTGGATTGACGACGTACCCCGGGGGCAAATCCCGTTGCACCATCATCTGCGGCTGGCAATCGCCGTGGACCACCGGGTTGTGATCGAGAAAAACGACGAGGTTTTGTTGAGCCGAACGGTGCGGGTCGGCGGGGGCGATCGGCTCGAGCTCTTGGTTCCCGAGCCGGTAGCGGTGCCCCCGCCAGAGTCACCAGTCACTCCTTTGCCGGTCCCGGTTCCACCTCTACGGCGCAATACCTCGAAAACCTGGGGCTGGGTCGGTCTCGGAGCGGGTGCCGCCCTGCTCGCCGGCGGTGCGGTCACCGGTGGTCTCGCCCTCTCGATCAACGGTGAGCTCGACGAAACTTGTCCGGGAGGGGTCTGTCCGCCGGCTGAGCACGAGAAGATCGACAAGCGGGATACATTGGCCACTTTGACCAATGTGCTGTTGGGGGTCGGGGCAGCGGCGGCGCTGGCCGGGACGCTGATGCTGACGGTGTTTGCCTCGGATGAAGCTCCCCCGCAAGGGATCGCCCTGGTACCGGTGGTTCGGCCGACTTCCTGTGGCGCGACCGTCCGTTGGCGGTTTTAGTCCGATGAGTCGGCGAACCCTTGCCAGAGGGCTCCTCCTGCTCGGATGGTGCACAAGCGCGTCCGTGAGTTGCGGGTTGTTGCTGGACGATTTCGAAAAAGTCGAGGCGTTGGACGATGCCGGACAGGACAGTGCGGTGGACGGGGCGGCTGATGGGGACACGGATACGGATGGGGATATGGACAGCGATGGTGACGGGGATACGGATACCCAGAGCGATCCGCCCTGTGAATGCACGGATGACACCCTGCCCTGTTGCGATGGGTGCTATTTTTATTCGCTGACCCAGGTCCATGTCTGCGAAACCACCTTCCAATACCAGTGCAGCGGTGACGCCTGTGGTGGCCTGGCGGAGAAGAGCACCGGCACCCGACTCTGTCAGGGGGGCACGGTGGAGTGCACCGGCGAGATCACCTGGGGCGGCTGGGAACCCCACGATACCTGCAGTGGGGATCAGCTCTGCGAGTCCGATCAGTCGACGGATGCCCGCTGTGTGGATTGCGCCGGGGGTTGCCTGGAGGGCAACTGCAACGAGTGGATCCCGCTAGCCGGCGGTTCCTATATGATGGGCAGTGACCAGGGCGTGGAAAACGAGCGACCCCTGCACCAGGTGACCCTCGACCCCTTCGAAATGACCTCGACCGAAATTACAGTGGCCCAATTTCGGCGCTGTGTCGAGCAGGGGCCCTGTGATCCACCGGGAAACAATGGCGACTGCAACTGGTCTGTTACCGGCCGGGAGGATCATCCGGTGAACTGCGTCGATTGGATGCAAGCCGGCGCGTTTTGTGAGTGGGCCGGCGGAGGGCTCGCTTCAGAGGCACAGTGGGAATACGCGGCGCGAAGCCAAGGGCAAAACCGGCAATATCCCTGGGGAGACGAAGCGGCAACCTGTGTCCTGGCGATCATGGACGATCAGAACGCCGGGGGGGACGGTTGCGGCAACGACCGCACCTGGCCGGTTTGCAGCAAACCCGACGGCGCTACCGACCAGGGCCTGTGTGATATGGCGGGCAACGTGTTCGAGTGGGTTCAGGATTGGTATCATGCCACCTACGACGGGGCACCCGTCGACGGCAGCGCCTGGGACGACGGCGGATCTGCGCGGGTGTTCCGCGGCGGCGGATTTCCGGACAAAGCCGGGTTGTTGCGCACCCGGTACCGTTTCAGCAAGCCGCCGACCGAGCTCTTCGGTCATGTGGGAATTCGCTGCGTGCGGTGAGAGAAACCGTCTGGTCTAATATCCACTAAAGTTATATACATTTTTCGATATGCGACTATCCGATACGACACGGCGCGAGGATGGGCCGAGCAGTGGGTTTGGCGGGCGACCGTCCGTAACGGGGGTGCTGGTCGCGTTTGCTCCCCCTGGATCGGTAGAAGGTGATCGCTTCGAAGTGGGGCGATCGTTCACAGTGGGGCGGAGCGCCAACAGCGATTTGCTCATCAGGGATGACAAGGTCTCCCGCCGCCATTTTCGCATCCGCCGCGATGGTGAGCACCACTGGATCGAGGATCTGGACAGCGCCAACGGTACCTTCGTACAGGGCCGGCGGTTGCACGGCAACAGGCCGCTCAACAGCCCCTGTGTGGTCCGCGCCGGTGATGCGGTGTTGGTTTTCCAGACCCATGCCAGGGGAATCACTGAGCAAGTAGCGTGCCCTTCCCCCGCAATTGCCGGTCATTTTTCCCGTGGTCCCCTGGTTCGAGCGCTTCGCGAGGCGACCGAGTCGACTCGACACGTCCTGCTGCTCGGCCCCACGGGAACGGGAAAGGAGCTGGCCGCGCGAGTGCTCTGCACGCTGATCAATGGTTCGGCCGACCCCCTCTCCCTGGTCGCTCACAACTGCGCCCGGTTTTCATCGCCCGAGGAGGCGACCACGACCCTGTTCGGTGTCGGCCCGCGGGTGTTCTCCGGTGTCGACGCCCGTGCCGGGTTGATCGAAAGCGCCCAGGGCGGGGTGCTGTTTCTCGACGAGGTACACAACTTGCCCCAACGGGTTCAACGGAGCTTGCTGCGGGTCATCGAAGATGGGCGGTTCGAGCGCATCGGGGAGAATCTCACCCGGGACGCCGGTGATGTTCGATTCATCCTGGCGTCCAACGCACCGGGGCCCTCGTTCGGGTTGGCGCCCGATCTGTTGGCCCGGCTGCGCGCGGTGGCACTACCACCGCTTAAGGAGCGGGTCGCCGATATTCCCGAGATTTTTTGCCATCTGTTGACCAAGGCGCTGAGCGCGGCCGGTCGGTCTGCCGATCAGTTACTGCCCCTGTTGGGCGGGGATCACTTTGAGGCGATGTGCTTGGATGGATTTGCCCGAGACAATATCAGGGGCATCAGCGATTTGGCCGACCGGTTGGTCACGCGAGTGAACACGGGGATCGACGCCGCAGAAACCATCGCCACCGTGTTCGAAGAGCGCTTCCCCGACAACCCGGTCTCGGAGCGGTTCCTCTCACCGGATACCGAAAGTGAAAAAGAGAAGCGGCCCCATTACGAGCGAAACAGAGATCAAATCATAGAGATGTTCGGAGAGTGCGAAGGCAACCTCTCCGCCGTCGAGCGCCGCCTCCGAGCCAGGGGTATCGTCTGTTCCCGCAGGTGGTTGGCAATTTATCTCGAGCGGTGGGGTGTTCGGCCCCGCTAGTGCCGACCGCAGTCCGCGCTGAACGGATCCGGGAAAGCTGCGCGAGCTGCGGGCTGGTTGGGGCGAGGGGAGGAGAGTGACGAGCATGAAAAACATCACCTGGCAATGCCGGTTGATCGCCCTCACCCTGTCGGGGGTCTGTGCGACGGGTTGGGCCGCGGCCAAACCGAATCAAGAGGAGAGAATAGGCGCCCTTAAACGGCAGTTGGAGACGGCCACCGATCGTCAGCGCGTCGATCTGCTCAATGAACTGAGCCGGACCGACAAAACGATGCGGGGTCAACAGGCGCTGCGGGTTGCCCAAGAAGCGCTGGCCCTTTCCCGACAGCTCGGGTACCGGGAAGGGGAAGCCACCGCACTGGCCAATTTGAGTGTCTGTTATTTTCGTCAAGGGGAGTATCCAACGGCATTGACCCACGCGCACGACGCGCTCGAGATCAGCAAAGCGCTGGGAGAACAGGGGCCCCTCGCCGATGCGCTCAACGTGATCGGCAACATCTACCACGACAAAGGGGAGTTCGACAAAGCGCTCAAATACTACGGGGAATCGCTGAAGATCAGAGAACAAGCGAACGACATCGCCAAGCTGCCCATTTCGTTACACAACATCGGTCAGATCCACTGCTACCAATCGGCGCATCAACAGTGCCTGCAGTATTGTCAAAGGGCCAACGACATGCTGGGGCAGATCGATCCCGAGCGGGTACACCCGGCGCTCGAGGTGTCCGCCCTCAATTGTATCGGGCACGCCTACTACGGCCTCAACCGATACAACAAGGCCCTCGAGCATCATTTATCGGTGTTGAACAAAGCCGAGCAAGCCGCGAACCAGCGGATGATTTATACCGCCCTGAACAACATCGGCGTCCTGTACCGGGCGTGGGACAAACCCGAGCGGGCGCTGACCTATCACCAGCGGGGATTGAAGGTGGTCGAGGCGCTGGGGTCGAAGCGGGGCATCGGTACCGCCTTGGACAACATCGGTGTCGACCACTTCGAGCTGAAGAAATACGGGGCCGCGCTCACCTTCAGTCAACAGGCCCTCGACCTGCGGCGGGAAATCGGCGACAAGGCCGGGATCGCTGCGAGTCTGCAGAATCTCGGGCGGACCCACGAAGCGCTGGGGCAGCTGGAAACGTCGCTTGAGCGCCATCTGGAATCCTTGGCCATTCACGAGGAGATCGGTGCACGGGATGAGGTCGCCGAATCGCTGAGAGACATCGGTGACGTCTACATCAAGCTGAAGGACTATGCCAAGGCCGGCGGATATCTCGAACGGGGCCAGACCATCGCGGCCGAGCTGAACAAAAAGAAGCTGTCGATGGAGCTCTTTCATTCGACCTACCAGCTGTTCAAACACCGGGGCGATTATCAAAAAAGCCTTGAATTTCACGAGAAGTTTTTTCAAACGTTCGAAGCGATTTTCAACGAAAAAAGTGCCCGCCAGATTTCGGAGATTCAGGAGCGCTTTGAAGCAGAGAAGAAGGCCGCCCAAATAGCCTCCCTCCACAGCGAAAAAGCGCTGCTGGCGCGGGACAACCAGATAAAGGAGATCACGCGCAACGCGTTTGTCCTCGGTTTTGCCCTCGTGCTGGTGATTCTCTTTTTGCTGTTTCGGAAATATCTGTTTTTGTTCGCTTTTTGGCAAAGAGAAAAGGTCGTTGGACCCTATCGGATCGGGGAACAGATCGGCAGTGGCGGGATGGGGGTGGTTTATCGAGCGCAGAGTGTGTTGGACAAAACAAAACCCGTGGCGGTGAAGTTGTTGCGCGATTCGTCGGTTAACGGCGAGCGCTCGTCGAGACGGTTCAAGCGGGAGGCGATGATCATCGACAAGCTCGACCACCCCAATATCGTCAAAATCGAGGCACGGGGGACCCACCAGGGCAAAACCTTTATCGCCCTGGAGCTGCTCGAGGGGCAAACCCTGCAGAACAAAATCAATCGGGAGTCGCCCATCGCGTTGGCCGTTTGTCTGCGGATCATGAAACAGATTTGTGATGCGGTGCGCTTCATTCACGAAAAAGAGGTCATTCACCGGGATCTGAAACCGGGCAACATCATGTTGGTGCGCGACGGGAGGGAGGAGAACACGGTCAAGCTGCTCGACTTCGGAATCGCCAAGGCGCGCCATCAAACCGAGTTGACCGAGACCGGGGGCATTGTGGGATCATATACGTACATGTCGCCCGAGCAGATATCGAACGGCGCGGTGTCCTATCCCAGTGATGTCTATTCGATGGGGACAATATTCTTTGAGCTCGTCACCGGTGAAATTCCGGTACAGGTCGACGATTTGATCGCCCTGCGGGAGAGCATCGTCACCGACGCCCCGCGAGCTGCCGCTCAATTGCGGCCGGAGATCCCAACGGAGTTGAATGGGCTGATCCTGGAGATGATGGACAAGGATGCGGCCGCGCGACCCACAGCTGCCCAAGCGCTGAAGCGGGTGAGTCTCCTCATCCGTGAGCAGGTCACCGTATCGCCCGCCGGCGAAGCGGCATCGGGGGTCGGTGACGATGGGCACGATGGGATGACGATCACCCGGCCGGCGACCCGGCCTCGGGCATTTCGGTAATCAGTTGTCCGATCGATTCCGGCGGCAAAGCGGGGATGTTGGATACGGCGGGTCGTGCCGAGGCAAAGCCTAGATCTCGGTGATTTCCGTCTCTTTGGCCTGTACGATGGTGTCCACTTCGGCGACCGCTTTATCGGTCAGTTCCTGTATCTTTTTCAAGGCCCGGGCCACATCGTCTTTAGAGGCCTCGCCTTCACTTTCCATGTTTTTTAGCATTTCATTGCATTCGCGCCGGGCGTTGCGCACCGATATCTTGCCCTCCTCCCCGTTCTTGCGGGCGATTTTGACCAGTTCTTTGCGCCGTTCCTCGGTGAGCGGGGGAACCGGAATGCGAATGATTTCCCCGTCACTGGAGGGATTGAGGCCCAGGTCTGCCGCCTGAATGGCCTTTTCGATGCTGGCCACTGCCGTGCGATCCCAGGCTTTGACCATGATCAGGCGCGGCTCGGGAGTGCTGATCGAGGCCATCTGATTGACCGGGGTCAAGGTGCCGTAGTAATCGACGCGAACCGAGTCCAACAGGGATGCGTTGGCTCGGCCGGTGCGGATACGACCCAGCGTCGTTTGAAGAGCCGCGTGGGCGCTCTTCACCGAATCTGCCATTACTTCGAACACTTCCTCAATCATCATCTCCTCCTTGCACTGCGTTTTCTCGGTGCGGAACGCCAGTTTAGCGGTCCTGTCCGCTCTTGTCGATGGGGCAATGTCGCTTTCTTTTGTGGAGTCGATCTGTCGAGGGTCAGTTGATCGGCACCGGCGCGATCACCTGGGACGAGGTAAACATCCAGCAGACGATTGCGGCGCAGAGCAGGGCGCCCAGGTAGGGGCGGCCGGTGAGCTGGAAGCACCAGGTGGACAGAGGAATAACGACTAGCAGCACCCCGATCATATGAAAGAGGTTGATCACGAACAGCACCAGCATACCCCCGGGACCGACGAATGGAATCGCTCCAGTGGTCAATAACGGCACGTACTGGATCGCCAAAAATATTAGCAGCGGAACGACCATCGCCAGGGTGTTGTAGGCGGTCATCGAACCATAGGTTTTGAGCCAGCTCGATCGCGAGGGGGTGCGCAACTGTCCGTGGAGAAAGATGCCCAGCACGAGGAAGCCGACGAGCAGGAACGGGTAGTAAAGCAGGAACAGTTTGAAGCGATGGGCGGTGAGATCGCTGGCAAAGGCGAAGATGAAGCGGTAGTCGACGACGAGCAGCGCTTCGAGCAGGTGAGCTGTCCCGTAGGCAAAGCCGAACAATATGACCGCCAACAACACTGTTTTGCCCAGTTGCCAGCCGTCGAGCCCCAGCCCTTCCTTGCGCCAGGAGAGCCCCAGATCGGCCAGGGACAACCCGCCCGTTCGGGTGTGGCGCTTGAACCAGCGCAAAAAGAGGAAAAAGCCGATCAAGTTGATCAGTACGAACCACCAGACAATGCCGTTGACCACCATCATCGGCAGCACCCCGTCGATGGGAACGACGTACTTGTGCACGGCGAAAATCATCAGCGCCGCCGGAAGATAGAGCCACATCAGAAGACCGTTGATCCCGGCGAGCTTGAGGAAGGCCGGCCGATCGCAGACATGGACAGGGGGCGTCAAATTGTTGAGGGACGAAAAGAGCCCGGTGCGCATCAGCAATAGTCCCAGCGGCAACAGAGCGCCAAAGCCGGCGAACAGGGCGACCAGGGTGGCCCACTCCTTGATCGGCCAGATCTGTTGGGAGGGGTCGCGCCACTCGGCTTGAGGGGGGCTTAAGGCCTGCTTGAACCAGGTCAGTGTCTGGGCCACAACAGCTGCATTGTGGGTCTCTTGAATGTGAATCACCGGCGGTACGAGCACCCGGCGGGCAGTCCCGTCGGCGAAATCACCGTAGGTGACTCCCAATGAGGGATTGGGTTCGCCGATCGCCGCTCGGGTTTGCGGGGTGCTCATCCATTCGGCGGCAATATCCCGGGTGCCGGTCATCCGCCGCCGGAATTCGTCGTACTGGCCGATAATCATCAACATGTTCTTGGGGCGTGAGGGGGAAGCGGTCGTCGAATAGGCAAACCCGATGATCACCAGTGCGCGAACCGTGGGATCGTCGAGGGCGACGGTGTAGGACATCTGGGCCCCGAGACTGTGGCCCACCATGCCCACATCAGCCGGTCGGACAAAGGGCAGTGACTTTAAAAAAGCGAGGGAGGCGCGCCCACCGAAGGTGTGGTCAAAGCGGGGATCGTCGAGCTTGTAGCGGGGTACGCCGGAGTTTCCCCGGCCGATGGCGTCGATGGCCAGCACGACGAATCCGCGACGGGCCAGTTCGATACTCAGCGCATCTCCGGTCTCGCGGGTGCTCTGGTAACCGTGAATGAAGACGATTCCCGGACGGGGGTCGGTCGGGGAGGCACCGCGGGGTCGCAACAGTTTGGCCCGCACAGTGATGCCCTGCTCATTGGGAAAAGAGATATTGGTACACTCGACAGCGCCGAAGTCGGTCTGAACCTGCGAGGCGATCACCCCGGCCAAGACCAGCAGTGCCAGACAACCAGCCAATGCCAGACCGGCCCCCTTGCGGGACGGCAGCTTCAATGGCAACAGTGAGGCCATGCTCGGATCATAACCCGCCCGGTCCGCACCGCCAACGATTGGATCAGTTTTTACCCGTTTTTCGGTCGAGCTCCCCCTTGAGAATGGCCGGAATTTTGGTGGCATCGATGCGCAGCCCACCGTCGTGCTCGAGGACGATGCGGTAAATATTGTCCGGCACGAAGCGGGTCGCCGGGGCTTCGATTTGCGCGTTCTTCACCATCCCCTCGTCCCGCGCCTTGGCGTCCAGGGCGTAGCGCCAGAAGAGGCGCCAGTATTTCTGCTCGACTTCAGTGATGAATTGATCTTCGCTGTCGATGCGATAACCGTCGGGCACCTCGTGGGGGGTGTTGATGGTGCAGCTTTCGTAGGTGTTGCCGTTGTCATTGAGGGCAAAGGCGCGGCGAAACAGATGAATGCTCTTCCCCTTGCCCTCCTTGACCAGCTCATCGCTCAATCGAATGACCAGCGCCTCGAAATGAATGATATCATTGACCGAGAAGGTACAGAGAACCGGTTCGATGGATTCTCCCTGAGCGTCCTGCTCGAGAATCTTGACCACCACCTTGACCGGCTTGCCCTGAGCATCTTTCACATATTCCTTGACCCAAACCTGGGCCACCCGATCCTCGGAGCTGAGCCGGGAGATGATCTGCCGGAGCACCTCCTGTTCCCGCTGGACCGTGTAGTACCAATAGCCGCCGGCTGCCAAACCGAGAAGCACCAAGAAAACGAGCAACCGCCTTCCAACACTTCCCTCTGATCCCTTGATTGAGCGCCTCATAGTGTCCTTTCGAGCTGTTCGGAAAAGTATAGGGGTAAAGTTTCGTGTTGGCCAGTAAGTCGAAATATCGTTTTTCAACGAACGTACTGAAGCGAAAAAACTAAATCGTTCAAATAAGTTAACATTTTCTTAGCACCGTTTTGGGGCAAACGGCCGATAGGGAATGACAACAGGAGCACTATTCAGATAGTCTCCACAACATTGGAAAGGATGGAGAGCGACATGCAATCACACCAACGCGTATCGGCAATCCTAGTCACTACCACGATCACCCTGGTCTTGGGCCTCAGCCCGGTCGGCTGTTTCAGGGAAATTGAAGAAGAAATCGATGCCGGACCGGACAGTGGCGGAGATACCGATACCGACACTGATGTGGACACAGACACAGACACAGATAACGATACCGACACCGATACGGACACAGACACCGACACAGACTCCGATGCCGATACCGACTCGGACACAGATTCGGACTCAGACACAGATTCGGACGCCGATTCAGATGCCGATGCCGATGCGGACACCGATTCAGATACCGACGCAGATGGCGATACAGACGCTGATTCAGATAGCGATACCGAGCCGGATACCGACACCGATCCCGGACCGTGGACCATCGAAACCGCTGTGGACAAAGAAGAGAGTCCGATTCAGCCCTCGCTCGCCCTGGACAAGGACGGATTCGCTCATATCAGCTACACCGCAAAGAGGGAAGACTACTCCACTTACCTGGCCTACGCGACGAACAAGGGAGGGAGCTGGGACACCGACGAGGTGGACGCTGCGGCCGATAGTGATCTTGGGCGGCATTCCTCGATAGCCATTGATTCTCTCGGAGGATTGCATGTCAGCTACAATGATCAAAAAAACAATTCGCTTAAGTACGCGGTGAACTCGGGGACGAAATGGGAAGCGATTACCGTCAACGAAGCAGGGGAGAACGGTCGTTTCACCTCGCTCACCCTCGATGAGAGCAACAGGGTGCACATTAGCTTTCTAGCGAAAGATACGTATAGCGAACTGATGTACGCCACCAACGCCATCGGCTCCTGGGTGGACATTCCTATCGACCAAGATGAGCATTTTACAGCCACAACCTCGATTGCGTTGGACGATAACAGCAATGTCCATATTTGCGCCAGGGCAGCAAATGGTCTCATTTACACCACTAATAGCAGCGGATTGTGGCAGTCGATAATCATTGACGGAGAGGGTGACGGTTGTTCTCTAGCCGTCGATCAGAATAACAAAATTCACATAAGCTACAGCACCCACGCTGACGATATTCTTGAGTACACCGAGAACACGACTGGTGTATGGCGAACGACAACCATCGATGACACGCCGGGAACGAAACCGTTTACTTCGCTTGCGCTGGATGGAACCAATAGAGCCCATATTAGCTACGGTCACATTGATGATGGAAAGAAGCAGACACTGAAGTACGCTTCAAATGCTATCAGCGGTGTTTGGGCCACAGTGACCGTTGTGGATGAATACGTTGCCATCGATTGGCCCTCGTTGAAGTTGGATAACGAGGGAAATGTGCATATTGCCGTGCCAACGATGTCGGAATCGTTTGAGAACCGCATACTTTACGTGACCAACGCCAATTGAAGAACAGCGATCCCGACATTTCAATCTCAATTTGGAGATAAAAAAGGTCCACTGACCGATGACGAGTGGAAAAATTGGTCATCGCATTGGCGCGATTATTAGTGTTTTGTCAGGCATTATCTGACGGGTGGGCATCCCCTAAAAAACTCCAGCATCGACATGGACGAGTACGAAGCTCAGGGGTAATTGGCGCAGTTTTTTTTATTGCAGAATGCGTCCAGTGGTGGCGTTGACGGTGATGCGGTGTCCGCGCTTGGTGATCATCGTGTAGCCAGGAACGACCTTTCCATCAGCGCCGTTGGCGTAAACAACCTCAACGTCGACGATGGTGATGGGTTTCTTCGCGTAGTTGGTTAATTCCATAGCGGCGAGCTCGATGGCGCGGGCAGCGCTCATTGCACTCGGAACACTGTTTGTGTCTGAGATAGGCGCGGAGGACATCGTCGGCCAAAAGCTATTCTCTGATGCGACCATTCCATCGTTGACCACCACAGAGAAATGATTTCGATAAACGTTGCTCTCAAGGCGCTTGCCGCCCAGTTCCCGCTCATACCGAATGGTATAGGCGACCGTGACGGCCGGATTATTCGCGCTCCGTGCGGTGATCGACGTCACTTCTCCGAGGACGGCGTCGGCAGGAAGGCGACCCGCCAAATATTGGTTTGCCTTGGCGACGGCATTTGCTTTGGCAATGGGCTTCTTGGCGAGGAATTCTTCGCCGGTGCGGAAATTGAGGACCTTTGGCGCCTCATAGGAAAGTTGATAGCTGCGGTTCGCGAGCGCAGCGAAGGCATCCGAAGGGACCCCCGTATCCACGAGCAATCTTTCACTGACCGAAACAAGGTCGCTAAATGTTCGCACGGGACCGCTGACACTCTTGTTGGTCGGTTCATTGCCCGGCTTATAATCGATGATTTCGCTGCCCTCGCGTTGGAAGCAGCGCCAGTCGTTGACATTGGTGCTAGTACGGTGGGCATCCATCCAAACTTTCGCTATGGATTCGTCACCCTCGATGTTGTCGGCGACATAGTTGGCCACCATCACATCCTCGCTGGGGCTGTCATAGGATACTGCGGTATATCCGCTGATCGACTTCGAGGACGATCCCATTTTGTCCATCCACCCTGAGTCAGTGGCCGTTAGACATGTGAGCCAAAAGATGTGCTGGCACTTTATACCGCCATCGCTAAAAGTATTGACCTTGATGCTACTCCCAATATCCATCATCACGGAACCATTACTCCCGTGGCCGGTGTGGAAGAATACGCCAATCGCTGGATCCTCGATAAAACCGACACACTCGTTATGCGACGAAGGGATGCTTTCGCCCAGTTCATCCCAGCCGGCGTTATTCAGTTTGTTGCGGAAGTCTATCCCATCTTGGGGATTGAGACTGCTGGTAATCCAGGAGATGGCAAAGGTTCGCAGATCCGCATCGGAGTCGGTGTCAGCGTCGGTATCCGAATCTGAATCGGAATCCGAATCTGAATCGGAATCAGAGTCTGAATCGGAGTCTGAGTCTGAATCGGAGTCTGAGTCTGAATCGGAGTCTGAATCGGAATCTGAATCTGAATCGGAGTCTGAGTCTGAATCGGAGTCTGAGTCAGAGTCAGAGTCTGAATCGGAGTCAGAGTCTGAATCGGAGTCTGAGTCACTGTCCCCATCGCTATCGCCGTCGCTATCCCCATCGCTATCGCCGTCCGCGTCTCCCGAGCTGTCGTCGTTGTCGTCGTCGTCGCTGGCATCGCTAGTGCAGGCGACGCCGGACATGGCCAGGGCGACCATGGCGAGACATATGATAAAATAGTTCCATTTATTCATTTGTTGCTCCTTGCATTGATTTGCTTTGATTGTGAACTGTCCTTTTACACCTAAAGAAAATTGTTAGCGTAAATTCGTGTCGAATTGCAAGGGGAAAATTAAATATGCATACTGTTTTGCTGGTATCTTTCTATTTTTCTTATTCTTTTTTTAACTGTCGGGCATATTTATTGTAAAGCAAGTCTATAAATTCCAGGTTGGTTTCAAGCGGTTAATATCGTTGAATTATCTGTTCTTAGAGACAAATATTGACGAGCATATTTATAGGTGCTAGCTGCTGCTTTATAGATGCAAATTCTAGGTACACGGTAGAATATTTGTAGGAATAGTAGAGAAATTCAATGTAATGGAAAATTATCCGGGCCTAATTGCTTATTCTTGCATATTGCAATGGATCTAAAAAAATACATAAATATTCGGGAATAGCTCAGGTTAACGGCCTTTTAACGCCGACTGGGCCACCTTGGCCTGTGGGCTACTTGGAGCCAGGCGAATCACTTCTCGGTATTGTTGCTTCGCTCGGGCCAGATCTCCGCTCTGGCGCAGGGTGTTCGCGTAGTTGAGGCGTGTACCCGGGTGGTCCGGTTGGTGTTCCAGTGCGCTGGCAAAGTGCGCCAGCGCCTGTTCGAGATTGCCTTTTTTCTTGTAGAGCAGCGCCAGGTTGTTCAATAGACCGGGGTTTTTGCCGTGAAAACGGAGTTGTTCGCGAAACACCGCTTCCGCTCGGTCGAGATCCCCGCTCTTCATCGCCAAGCTGCCCAGGGCGTTGGCGATCGAAAACGCGTCGGGTCGCAGTGAGAGGGCGCGCTGATAAGCATCGAGTGCCGAATCTGTCCGGCCCCTTGCCCGTTCCGCTTCGGCGAGGTTCACATAGACATCCGAGTAGGCCTGGCCGCTCTCGATGAGCTGGTCGATGATTGCTCGCGATCGGTCCATCTCTCCGTTTTGTCTCAAGAGATAGGCGAGGTTGTTTTGTGCGACGGCTTGGCCCTTTTTTGTCTGTTCGCTGATACTCAGTTGCAGGGGAATCGCTTCGGCGAACTGTTTTTGGGCCACCAGCCAGAGAATGCGCGCGCGCAGGATCAACACCGCTTTGGGGTACTGCTTCTCGGCTCGTCGGAGCAGTTGATCCGCTTGCGACCACTGTTTTTCCCGAATGTAGTGTTTGGCCAGGTTGGACAGAATCAACGGTGCCGTGGGTACCTGTTTCAACGTTTCCCGGTACAGGGTCTCGTCACTCTGCCAAACCCGGTTGCGGCGAACCGTGGCGATGGAGAGGACGAGGGAAATCGCAACCGCAACACCGCCGACGGCGATCGCAGCGGTTCGCGGATTGCCGATTTCAAGACGCCCTCTGTCGAGTAGCAGGACCACCAGCACCACGCACCAGAGGGATGGAAAGTAGCAGAATCGCTCGGCCATCACTGCGCCCATGTCCTCGGGTCCGGCCACGCGAACGAAGTTGAGCAGCGGAATAAACGAGGTGAGCAGCAATCCTCCTGCGGCGACAATCGTCGGGTGGCTGTGGCGTTTCCTGACCAGAACGGCGATCAGGGCACCGACTGCGACCACTCCGGCCCAGAAGCGAATATCTGCCGGACCGGTGACATACGGATTGTGCACATAGGCGCTCTGGCCCACCGGAAAAATCAACCAGAGCAGGTACCGGGCCAGGGTCATCGGCGCAGAGGCGACAATTGCTCCCGCTCCCACATCGGCCGGAATCAGGGGAAGACCCACGTCGATAACAGTGAAGCGCCAGATAAAGTAGAGCCCGATCACTACTAGGTAGGGAGCGGTTCGCCGTGCCACGACCCGCCACGACTGATTGCGCCAGATCCATTCGATGATCACCACCCAGGGGATCAGCACCGCGGCCATCTCTTTGGCGAGCAAGGCCAACGCAAACAGGCCCCCTGCTACCCCGTAGAGCCAATAGGCTCCTGAGCCCCGGGAAGTCCCGTTGCCGGCGCTGAGGTGGCACAGCATCGAAGCGATAACTGGAACAAAGGCGAGCACATCGGTGCGCCCGGCGACCCAGGCCACATTTTCCGAATGAATCGGGTGGACCGCGAACAGCACGCCGGAAATTGCGGCAACCCAGAACCGGGAGCTCAGCCGGCGGACCAGGGCGAACACCAGCACTGTTGCCATCGCGTGCAGGCTGACGTTGGTCAGATGAAAACCGAGGGGGTTGTCGTTCCAGAGGGCATAGTCGAAAACATAAGACAATTTGACCACCGGCCGATAGTAGCCGTAGGCCAAATCGCTCTCCCGGTTGTGAAAGAAGTCGTGGAGCAGGAACTCATGGAGATAGCTGAACGACTTGATCGCGTAGTCTTCGACGATGAGCGGCCAATCGTCCCAGACGAACTCGAAGGACAGTGAATTGGCGTAAACCCCGACGGCGAGAGCGGGCAATGCGAGCCAAATCCACCACCGGGTGCTTGGGGCTGACGGGCTGGAAGCCTGTTTCGGTGCATCCGGGGCGACCCGAATCGGCCGTTTCTTTTTTTTCTTTTTGCCCACCGCTGTAGCTCCGCGTCAAAATCTGCCGTGGACGACGATCATTCCCGCATTTTCGGTCATCGCCGGTGTGACCGCTGTGCGTGAAGAGGTGTCCTCGTCCGCGCGGTTGGAACCATTGAAATCGGTGAGAAAGAACAACACCCCGGTGGTCACTGCGGCGGCGGCAAATCCTCCGGCCAAAAACCAATCGACGACCTGTAAGGTCTCGGCAGCTTCAATGACCGAGGTTTTGCAACTGCCCCGCGGTTTGCAGTCCCGATAGGTGCGAGTGACTCTAATATCAGTGACCGCAAATGCGGCCCCCAACGCTACGGTGACGCCGGCGCTGAGGTAAAACGCAACTGGTGACAGCCCCTGCTCGGGGGCCGGTTCGTCGGTCGTCCCGAGCGCGATCGGTTTTGCCGTCGGCGGCGTTGTCTCGAGTGGCGAGGCCGGTGTTGGAGGTGGCGGTTCGAGGGGGGGCTCTATCGGTGGTGCAATCGGCGCTTCCTCCGGCGGGGTCAACGCCGTCTCCACCAACTCTCTGACCTTGGCTTGGGCTGCCGAGAAGGGGCCGAACAGCTCTCCCGTCGTCGTGGCACCGCGAGCCAACACGAGTTTGATGGTGTATTTCGCGCCGGACTCTTCGACTGATAGGTAAATCACCTCGTCTGCGTCCAGTTCGTCAGCCAGGCTGGACAGACAACTCTTGTCGCGACAGGTGTCGGGCCGGTGGTCGGTCACCTCGTCGAGGGCTCTGGTCAGCGGTTCGCCCTCGATGGTCGTCAGTTGGGCGCGGGCGATCGCATCGACGATTTTCTGTCGGATCAACGCGGCTTTGTCCACCGATGGGGCGTTCTCCCAAACCACAAAATACTGAACGGGCAATACGGCGACCCTGTCGGCCAGCGCGGTGATCGGAAGGACCGACAAGACAAGACCCAAAATCAAGCTTCGCATTAAACATTGGGTATGCCCTTAGCGCAGCGGAGTCAACCTCAATGTTGCAACATTGAGGTTGATCCAAAAACGGCGTGTGGCCCAGAGGACGCCTGGGCGCGGACTCAGTTTGGCTGCCCGGCTGCCCGCAGTAACTCTTGCGCGGCGGGATCGTCCGGATGGGCTTTGAGCACGCGACGGCAGATCGCGATTGCCTCCTGCCGTTTGCCCATGGTCATGTAGATCTGCGCCAGGTAGACATGCCAACGATAGTAGCCGGGCCTCAGCCGAATCGCCTTTTGAACCTTGCTCACGGCCTCGGGATACTGGCCCCGTTGAAAGGCGACCTTGCCCAGACCGTAGTAGACCTTCGGCAGTTTGGCATTGAGCTTGCCGGCCGCCTTGAAGCAGTGCTGCGCCTGATCGAGTTTCATCCGTTTGAGCGCCCTGAAACCCGTGGCGAGCAGCTCTTTGGCCCGCTCATCCGGATCCTCGTCGGCATCGACTTGGCGTTTGGCCGGGACCTCTTCCCTGTTCGCAGATTCCGCCGGGGTGGCCTGAGTCGGCGTTCCACCGGGGCGCGCTTCAGTGCCGCGTTGATCGGTGGTGGGGTCGACCTTTTTGATGTGGTGGACGGTGCTGGTCGGGTCCTCCACCGGTGGCGCTTTCTCACCGGATCTGATGTGGATCGCCAAACCGACGACCGTCAGACCGGCGGCCACGGCGAGCCCGGAGATCACGGCCAATCGACGCCGCGAGCTGTGCTGTTTGTCGGGCACGGTGTGGATTGCCGTCTCGGTGCCCGGCAGCGCCAGGGCGATGAGGGCCTGTTTCAATTGGACCGCGCTGGCGTAGCGGCGATCCGGGTGGCGGGCGAGCGCCTTGAGGCAGATCGCCTCCAACTCAACCGGAAGGGTTAAATCGCCGGTCCGCTTGCGCGGGGGGACCAATTTTTCGTTCATCGCCTTGTGCAGGGTCTCGCCCGCGGTTCGACCGCGGAAGGGGGTTTCGCCCACCAGTGATTCGTACATGATCACCCCGAGGGAGTAGATGTCCCCCTTGAGGTCGGGTTTAGCGCCGCGGATCTGCTCGGGAGCGACATACTCCACCGTGCCGCAGACATGGCCGGTGCGGGTGAGCGCCACCGGATCCTCTTCGAAACCGGTCTGTTTGGCGATGCCGAAATCCAGCAGCTGGGGGCCATCCGGCGTCAGGTGAATGTTCTCCGGCTTGAGGTCCCGGTGGATCACCCCGGCCCGATGGGCCGCCTCGAGGGCGTCACAGACAGGGATGAGGATTTCACACACCTCACCGGGGGGCAGACGGCCGCGGCTGATGCGCTGACTCAGGGGCTCCCCGCTCAAAAAGTCCATCACCAGGTAGTAGCACTCCTGGGTCTCGCCGAAATCGAGCACCCCGACGATGTTGGGATGGCCCAGGCTCGAGGTGATTCGGGCCTCCCGGCGAAACCGCTCCACGGCGATTTCGTCGTCGAGCACCCGATCGTGCAGTACTTTTATCGCCACGCGCTGCTCCAGTCCCAGGTGCTCGGCCTCGAACACCACCCCCATGCCCCCTTCGCCGAGTTGGCGCAGCAAGTGGTATTTATCGTCGAGGGTCGTCCCCGGTCCGATGGTGCCCGCTTCGGTGGTCTCGTACAGGGTCAGCTGAGCGTCCTGGCCGAGCATCTTGCGCACCAGATGCTCTTCCTGAGCCCAGTCTCGACCGGCCAGCTCTCTGACCCATGCCGTGAGATCATCGATGGGATGCCCCACGGCGTGCTCCCGCATCACCCCCAACAGGGCCTCGCGCAAGGTGCCCGCGCTCTGAAACCGCTGGGCCGGATCCGGGTTGAACATCCGCGAGAAGAGGCTGTCGAACACCTTAGGGATGGACCGCTCGCTGCCGGCAATCGACGGCGGGATCCACGGCTGCCAGTCGTTTCCCCCGTCCGAGATGGGGGGCCGACCGACCAGCAGCGTCCAGAAAATGGCGGCCACGCCCCACAGATCGTCGGCCACCGATGCTTCCACCGGCGTCTCCTGCCGAACCGCGGTATAGTCGCCGCGAGCCGCCTGAATCTGGGCGTTGGTGCGCTCGTCGACGATGTAGAACAGGCTCGAGCCGAAGTTGGTGATCTTGACCTCGCCGTGGAACGAGACCAGCACATTACCCGGCCGCAGATCCCCATGACGCATGCGCATCGGCCGACCGTGGATATCTTCCCGCCGGTGAACGTAGTCCAGGCCGCGCAACACCTCCTGAATGACATAGGCGGCGGTCTCCCAGTACCAGGGGGTCTGGCGCTTGTCGGCCAGGTCGATCAGCCGTTTGAGTGACACCCCCTCCACATGTTCCCGGGCGACGAACGGAATATCCCCTTCCCGGCCCACCTCCATCACCTGGATGACATTGGCGTTGGAGAGCCGGGACAAGGAGCGCGCCTCTTCGGAGAAGAGCGCCATGAACTGGGCCTCGTGAGCCAGCGACGGATAGATACAGCGGACAACCCGCAGCTGATCGACCCCTTCGTCGATACCCCAGGCGGCGAGGAAATCCTCCCCGATGGGGTCGGCGCCCACGCGATGAAGCAGCAGGTAGCGGCCGAAACGCACGGGCATCTGTGCCTCGGTGAATGAAAAGCTCTGACTGGTCCGCGTGATGCTCAATTCCACTCCTGCTCAATTGCCGAGCGACGCGAAAAATCCTTCATCGTAGGCCGGGATCTGCAGCTGTCGTTCCCGCACGCCGATTCCCAATCGCACCATCTCCCGGGCCAGGGTATCCCCGTCCACCAAAGCCACCGGAGGCAGGTTGGGCACCAGCGATTCGGCCCTCGCCTTGGTGCTGATCGCCCCGGTGGTCACGATCATCCCGCTCGTCGCGTCGTAGTGGTGCAAGGCCCCCCGTAAATCGATCACCGCTCGTTCGGGCAACGCCCGGTCCGAGCTCGCCTGTTCCAGCATCACAGCCGTGCGGAATCGCCCGCCGCGACGCCGATCGAGAACCGAGAGGTGAAACGCGTCGTTTTCGTCTCGGCTCACCGGCATCATCGATCCAAATCCCGATCGGTGCAAGTGGACCGTCATCACCCTGACAAAGGTATTCATCGGAAGCCCGCGCAAGCGGCGGAGAATCTGGCGTTCCGCGAGTTGAGCCAGACGATCCCGGGCCTCGGCAGCCTGTTTCTCCAGCGCCACGATTTCGTTGCTGACCTCCCGTTCGGCCAGGCTCCAGCCATTGCGGTGCTGCACGAACCTCGGTCGCAATCCCTTTGATTCCCGGTGGAGGCCGTCGGCGATGAGCAAGGCCTCGATTAGGGTTTTCCCACTTTCGTGAGAGAGTCGCGCCACGGCGGCCAACGCTTCGGTGGGAACCGAACCGCTCTGACTGCGCAGATGCTGGGCGACCCGATCCACTAAATCATCACCACCGGGTTGAGGTTCTGCCGGCGGCGCCGGAGCGGGGGCGGCAGGGGCCGGAGCGGTCGATGCGGCGGGCTCATCAATCCTCTTTTTGCGGCGTTTTCGCTTTTTCTTTTTTCCGGTGCTGTCTGAGAGCATCTCCGAGTCGGTCGCCAGAGATCGGTTTTCGGTTTGCTGGTCCCTCGCCGGTGTCACGGCGGGGCGGGTGAGCGCTGCCGGGGGCTCTCGTCTGGATTGGGGTTCGCGATTGGGTTGGGCATCACGCGAGGGTTGAGCGTCGCGTTTGGGCGGGGACTCGCGCTTGGGTGGGGACTCCCGTTTGGGCGGGGACTCGCGTCTTGGCTGGGACTCGCGCTTTGATTGGGACTCGCGAGTGGGTTGGGAATCCCGTTTGGGCTGGGAATGAGCCGGTGATTCGTTGATCGCAAACACTCCGGGCCGGACCCGCACGAACGGACCCTGCCCTTTGGCCACGGCGGCCGACAAGCGGGCGGACATCGTCTGTACAGGCGTCTTGCCCACGTGGGAGAGCAGGCCGTGCTCGACCGCTTTCTGGGCAATTTCGCGGGAGTGTAACGGCTTGCCTTCCCGCCGGAGTATCTCCAGCGCTGCTTCGATAAACGTCATTTTCAAAATCCTTCCTGGCGCATTGAGGACGTCAGTGAACAAAAGCTCAGTTGTTTTTGAGTATTAAATTAATAGTCGTTAAGTCAACTTGTTCTTGTGTCTTATCCTTGGGTTAAGAGCGACAATTGATTCAGTTCGGAAGGGAATTGTTCGGCAGCTGCCGGTTGATCGACGGGGAAATTCGTGGATCGATGGGTCAGCTGGGCCGCGTGGCTCCAAGGAGAAACGGGATGCGCTGGAAACGAGTGGGGGTGTTAATGGGCGGATGGTCGGCGGAGCGGGACATTTCCCTGCTCAGCGGCCGAGCCGTGGCTGCCGGACTGCGTAAGGCGGGATTCGAGGTGGTGGAGATCGATGTGGGGCATGAAGTGGATCGACAGTTGCGCCGGGCGGATGTGGAGGCGGTGTTCATCGCCTTGCACGGCCGGTTGGGGGAAGACGGCGCCATTCAGGGAATGCTCGAGCTGATGGGGATTCCCTACACCGGCTCGTCGGTTGTTGCCTCGGCGATAGCGATGGACAAGGCCCGCGCCAAGGTGCTGCTCGTCGCCGCCGGGCTCGACGTGGTTGAGTCGATTTCGCTGTTTCCCGGAGATCCCGTCGACCTCCCGCCGGACTGGGGTTTCCCCGTCGTGCTGAAGCCCAATTGCGAGGGATCCTCTTTCGGCGTTGCCATTATCCGGCAAGCCGAGCAATTGAACAGCGGCGTGCGCCAGACATTTCGCCATGCCGACCACGTGCTGGTCGAGCCGTTCGTCAGCGGCACCGAAGTGACCGTGACCGTGCTGGACGGAGAGTGTTGGGGGTCGACCGAAATCGCTACCAATCGCGAATTCTACGATTTCAGTGCCAAGTATGACGACGGCGGATCACAACACCATACCCCGCCCCGACTGACCGAAGACAAAATCGAGCAGTTGGGTCGGTTGGCTGAGCAGGCATTTGTCGCGTTGGGGTGCAGCGGTTGCGCACGGGTCGATTTCATCGTCCCTGAGAGCAGGCCTCCGGTGATCCTCGAAATCAACACCGTCCCCGGAATGACCGAAACGAGCCTGGTGCCGGAAGTGGCCGCCTTCCGGGGGGTCTCCTTCGAGCGCTTCGTCGAGCAGTTGATGGACCGGGCGGCATTGCACCACCAGCCCGCAGTGGTTCCCAAAACGTAGTTATTCCGTGCAGATGCCGAGCGGGCCGACGATGCTCGGCCAGTCGAGGGGCGCGCAGGTGGGTCCGGCGGAAGCCTCACAGTCATCGTTCGAGCAGCAATAGCGAGCGCAGACCCCTTCGATGCAGGTCAAACCGGAGGCGCACCAGGGGCCGAGCTCCCCGTCGCACGGTGCGCCCAGGGCTTCGGTGGAATCGGTAAAGCAGTAGAAACCGGCCACTCCGTCAGCGTTTTCGCCGTAGTCACAGGCCGCCGTTGCCGAGATGCATCCCTCGCCGGTCACCGGGTGGCAGCTCCACGGAGCGTCAGCGGCGCAGGGATCGCCCGTCGGTAGTGGGGTGCCCTCAGAGTCGGTGTCCGGTGAATTGTCGTCAGGACCGTCGTCGACAATCTGTCCGTTGTACTCTTTGGTTTCATATTTGACTTCGTTACAGCCCCATAAAAGGCAGCCCCCCAAGACCGTCAACCAAATGATTTTAAACAACATTTTTCCTCTGCGGGGCCTGTTTGGCCGACCCATTCGTGAGGACCATAGCAGAATCGGTTCCACCAAACAAAGCAATGTGAGAAATTTGTCGGCCCAAACCCGCTGTCCCGGTCATTGGGTGACGATGGTGAGATGGGGGCTTGATTCCCGCTGCCAAAGACAGTAAAGCGTCCCTCATCAAAAGGAGCGCGAACATGAACGAGCCAAATGAAACCAATTCGACTGGTACTGCCGGATCCGCTCGAGCCGCTTCGACCCCCCACCCGGGCCTGGTTCGGTTGCCCTCGGGTGCAGTGGTCGTGGCCCAACTGTTTTGTCCCAACGGCCACAATCTGATCGAGGAGACCATGAGCACCCGGTTCAAGTGGTTTTGGGGAATCGCCTTCGAGGTGAAGGGGAAAAAGAAGAGCGGTCGGGTGATCCTGAGCCCGCTGC
>JANQET010000075.1 GCA_028278265.1 Myxococcota bacterium | reverse complement strand
CCGGCGATTGATGATCAGGGTGATCATCGTCGCTGCGTCTTGGCAGCTGGGGAATTCGAAGGTCTTTTGGGTGAATTGGCCGGATTGGGCGATCAGCAGTTGGGCGATCACCTGTTCACCCTCGATTCGGGTCATCAGCACGAGCTCCGGGCGCTGTGCCTCGATCCACAGCTGCTGCAACGCCTCTCGTTCGGGTTCTGGCTGTGCGACAGTCACCGATTGCGCTGTAATGCGCACCTGTTCGAGGGCATCGATCAACATCTTCGGGGCACAACTCTGTGGGGAGGTCAGGATGGCCACCGAATCGGTCCGCGGTGTCGGAGCGTCCGACTGGGCGCGGAGGCAACGGGGCGACGCAGCGATCAGCACTGTGATCAGCACTACCCAGCTAATCCGTCGCAATTCCATTGTCCATCGATTCCTCGCACCGCTCTTTGTCATCGCCGCGCCCGACGCGTCCGATGACGCGACGGTAAACGAAATGAATCAGCGATGTCAACGGAGATGTCCCGGGTTGTCCGGAGGGGTGCGACGGGTCTACTCCCGCTTGAAGTTGAATGCCTGCAGGTTCTGGATCACGTCGGCTCCTCCGGCTGTTCCGGTATCAGTGATCTCGAACCGCAACCCGGCCGAGCCGGTGGCCAGGGTGACCGGACTGCAGGCGGACTCGTCGGGTCCGGTGATGGTGCAATTCGTAGCAACGGTGCCGATGGTCAGCCGCGCGGTAGCGCCGGTATTGTCGGTCGGCTGGTGGGCGATTGTGATCCCGTATTGTCCCGCTCTCTCGATCTGCAGGGGCAGCTCGATCGCTTCGCCGACTGCATTGAGCCCGGTGACCGACCAACTGTTCAGCGTCGCGCCGTTGCTGACTTCACAGGCCCGCACCGAAACGACCGAGGTGTCGGCCGCGGTGGAACCGACGAACTGCACCGGCAGCTCGAAATTTTCTTTGATCGCGATCATCTCCGCAAACCAGGAGGTCAGTCCCGGCTCGAGCGCATCGACGATATCGCTGAAATCGCTGTCATGGTAGAGGTTCGTTTCCTCCCGGGGATCATCAAATATGTCGTAGAGCTGGAACTGGTCGCCATAGGAGTGGGTCAGCTTGAACCGGTCTCTCCGCACGGTCGCTATTTGGTTTTCGAAAAAGATGGTATCCCAATCCACCGGCACCCCGTAGGCCAATTGTTGTTCCGGGGTCTGCAGGGAGTGCTTGGCGGAAAAGATCGGTCGCTCGGGCCAATCGGCGTCCGGATCCGACAGCAGGTGGAGAAAGCTTCGACCGTCGAGAGGGGGATTGTCCGCGTCGAGTGGAATATCGGCCAGCTCGAGCAGGGTGGGCATGATATCGGCCATCTGCACGACCGCATCGACCTCCCCCGCTTCGAAGCGATCGCCGAACCTGACGAACAGGGGAACGCGCACGCCGTACTCGGTGACCTCCCCCTTGTTGCCGGCCAAGCCCGTGGGGTTGCGCTGTTGTTGCTCGGCCTCGCTCAGCTGGAGCCCATTGGACGACGACTGGTACCATGCTCCGTTGTCGGACATGAACAGCACCACGGTCCGCTCGCTCAGCTCCGCCTGCCCCAGGTGGTCGAGCAACCGGCCTACCCCGGCGTCCAGTTGATCGATCATCCCGTACAGCGTGGACAGGGCCACCGAGAATCCCTTGTTCCGATATTTTTGAATCAACTCCTCCGGCGCCTCCCAGGGAGAGTGGGGGGCCAGGAAGGGCAAGTAGATAAAAAACGGTTCGTCAACATGGGCGTCGACATATTCGATCGCCATATCCACCATGCGCTCGGTGACCCAGCCGGTAGTCGGTTCGGGTTCGCCGTTGTGAATCATCGTGTTGTTGCGATGGTGGTAGAGCTTGGCCATGTAGCCGTCGCCAAAGCCCCGCTCGTGAGGCCGATACCGCTCGGTAAACCCGTTGTGCCACTTCCCCACGGCCAGTGTACCGTAGCCCTCGGCGCTGAAATACTCCGGCAGCAGGCGTTCGGTCAGCGGCAGAAAATCGCGGCCCCCGTGCACGTCCCACACGCCGCTGCGCAGGGCATCCCGTCCGGTCAACAGGGCGGCGCGCGAGGGAGCACATACCGGTTGAACGTAAAACTGGGTAAAGCTGACCGCCTCGCTGCGCAGCTGATCCAGGTGAGGCGTCTCCACCCCGTCCGGTCCCTGGCGGGCAGAAAAATCATCGTATCCCATATCGTCGGCCAACAAAATGATCACATTGGGTGAAGGGACAATCGGATCGGTATCGCTGTCACTGTCCCCATCGCCGTCGCTGTCACTGTCCCCATCGCTGTCGCTGTCACTGTCCCCATCGCTGTCGCTGTCACTATCCCCGTCCGCATCACTGTCGCTATCGGCGTCACCATCCGTGTCGCTGTCCCCGTCGCCGTCACTGTCACCGTCCCCGTCACCATCACCGTCGCTGTCCGCATCTCCGGCCGGGTGGCTGTCGTCATCTTCGCCAGAACCATCGCCGCACCCGGCAATGAGGAGGCCTGCCACCACCAGCACAATCGTTCGAATCAAATCCATCGCCTTCCCTTTCGATATCAGGTCACGATGAGATCCAGTATAAATCAGTTTTCTGGGAATTAAAACGTTTTAGTTAAGTGAAGCCTAGCGCCGGCGATGGAGGTACTCCCGCACCTTGGCACCGAGGCGCCTTTCGACTCGCGGGGTAAACCACTGCCGCAGCATCTGCAGCAGGTACAACCCACCTTGCTTTGAAAATTTGAACAGACCCGCTTCTCTCAGCGAGACCGGCCAGAGCACCCTGCTGGTGAACCCGGTCGCCTGATCCAGCCCGGGCTTCAAATCGGCGCCGACCGCTCGCCCCAGCTCGGCCAGCGCAGCATCCGTGCCTTCCGCATACACTGAGCTCTCGTGCCAGCGGTGGCCCACGGGATGAACGAACACCATGAACCAGTCGTCGATATAGGGGCCTGCATCGGTCTTGTACTCGCCGATGACCGCAATGTCATGGAGCCGCAGGTTCCACGAACCGTGCTCCGGAGATCGATAGCGCAGCACGCCGTCGCGCAACCAGAGCACGCCCGAGTCCGGCCTGGTGGTGTGCCGGCTCATCGGTTAATTCGGCTTCCCCAGCCGCCCGAACAGTCCTGCAATCACGGCACCGCTGGCGATCAAAACGCCGGTGAGGGCGATTCCGAGATCGAATGCCCCAAGCTCCCCCGACACACCGATCGCTGCGGGAACCGCCCCTCCGCCGACGAGAAATCCGAACGGCACGACCACCGAGACCGCGACGTTTCGGGAGTGCTCCGTACCGATCTGGGATACGGCGACAAATCCGGCCGGGAAAAAGCAGACTGCGAACAAGGGCTGCACGAACAGCATCACCCACAGCAACGGTCCGCTCGCCAGACCGAGCAGAGCGGTGCATCCACCGGTGATCAGCAGCACCCAGCGCATGGTGCGCGCCGGTCCCAAGCGATCGGTGATCCAGCCGGCCGCCAGTGCAGTGCCGATGCTCAGCGCTCGGGACAATCCAATCAGGGTGTTGGCATAGGAGAGATCCTCACCGTGAAACGACACCAGGTAAAGGGGCAGCATGTTGAACACGCCCAGCGTCGAGCTGATCCCCAGGGTGAACAACACCGCGACAAACCAGAATCGCTTCTCCCGAAACAGAGTGGTCAGCGCTCGCAAATGGGGGGCCTCGCCGGTGAAGCGACCGCCACGGCCAAAGCCGACGAACCCTACCCCAACGGCCAGGGTTGCCCCTGCCGAGATCAGGATCGCCCTCTCCCAGGAAATGAGGTTGAGGGCCGCGCCGGCCAATAACGGGGCCAGCACAAAGGCGGCGTTCGGGGCAACCTCGTGAATCGCGATGGCCTTGCCCCAATGAGCGGATCGGACCAGGGAGGTAATCGTGGCGATACTCGAGGGAATGTACAATCCCGCGGAGAGCCCCAGCGCAAAAAGTGCCATGTTGAGCTGCCACAGTGCGGTGCAGCTCGAGACCGCGAACAGCATTCCGCCCACCAATGCGGCGGAGAGGATAATCGTGCGGCGGTGGGTGAGGCGGGAAGAGACCACCCCGGAACCGAACACCGACAGGCAGTAACCGGCGGAGAGCCATAAAAACAGCCTCCCCGCCTGGGCGTGAGAAAACCCCAACCCCTGCTCGATCCTGGGCATCAGGGGTGACAACAGCACCCGGCAAAAGAAGTTCATGAAGAACATGCCGGTGATCAACAACAGCGGTAGGAGGGCACGGGAAAACGGGATCTCCCGTTGGCTGGAAGCGGCGGTGTCCGTCATGGAGGTGTTTGTTACCACATCCGTCGGCGCCCGAACAACAACGCTGTACCGGGCTGCCTTGCGACAGCTATTTTGCTGCAGATTTACGGGTCATCTTTTGCACCAGAAAACCCACGAACCGGGAGCGCAAGGTATCCCGGGCCAGCAACTGTTTGGCCGGCGGCAACTTGAGTATCGCCCCCAACAGCACGTTGGCCGAATAGGCGGTGAGGCCGTCGTCCGGATCAAAGATCAGCTGGTGCAGCTTGCCCTGTTCGATGGCAATGGAGAGCAACCGGGCAAAGGTGCTCTCCGGCACGATGCGCCGTTGAGGCCTGGTGGTCATGGTCAGGGCCTCGGATTCACAGGCCAACGCGCAGACGCCGCACCCCAAGCAGATCTCCCGATCGATCCGGGCCAGTTTTTTGATCTTCTTGCCCTTGACCAAGTGGGGCTGTTCGATGAGCTCCACCGCGTCGACCGGGCAGGCCTTGAGGCATTTCTTGCAGCCGATACAGTTGGATGTCTCGACGGTTGCTTCGAAATTCGACGAAAAGGTATTGCCAAAGGGCTTGAACTTCTTGAACCCGCCGAGCACTTCGCAGCAGCATCCGCAGCAGTTGCACAGAAAGGTCGGTCGTTGTTGGACGTTGTCGCACAGAAAGACCATACCGGCGGTGCGCGCTTTTTCGGCCAAGGCCAAGGCCTCCTCGCGCTCGATGTCCCGCCCCAAGTTGTTGCGGACGATGTAATCAACCACCGGTCCGATGGTCAGGCACGATTCCAGTGGGAAGCGCTGGCACTCCCGATCCAGGTGATGGGCCACATGTCGACAGTGACACAAGCTGACCCCCCACCGACCGGCATCGCTGATGATGCTCGACGCCCGTTCCCAATCGAGCACCTCGGTGTAGTCCTGGGGAATCGTCGATTCGTGCACCACCGTGCGAAACGGGGTGGTCTGCGTGTCCGAGCGAAACTGACTGAAAAATTCACCGTCATCGTGCATGTAGTGGTGGTAGAGCTCGGCCAGTCGCCGTTGATCCACATCCGGGCGAATCCTCATCATCGAGAACTCGAAAAATCCGACCACCGTCGGGGTGAGCATGTACCGGACCTTTTCCCCGAGGTGAATATCGAACACCAGCCCCTTGGCCGCCATCGCCTCCAAGCGCCGTCGCAGCTCGTTCCGGGGTAGGCCCACCTTGCGGGAAATCTGTCCCAGGCTGGAGAGTCTGAGCGGCAGTTGTGCTGCCAGCTCCGCCTCCTCCGGGGAGTAGAGAATCTTCAGGATTTCATAGATCGTCGTGTTCCCCGGTGCACCCACGGGCAGACGATCGAGCCGCTCGCGAAGCCGTTGGTATTCCCGTTTTGCTGTCAAATGCCCCATCTGTCGTTTGCCTCCTCGCACCTCCCGAAAAACCAACCGTCACCGGATCATGACACATTCCCACCGCATTGGTAAACCCCGGCGCACCGCAATCCCGTTTTGACGATCATAAAAGTGACTGACCAAAGATGAACAATGAATTGTATAGACTATACTTAAATAGAGGACTTTGACCGCTTGGCCTCTGGAGGGGGTTCTCCATCGTCGACAATTGGGATTGTGAGCCACTGCTGGAGACCGGAGAAAGGCGCGACGGAGTGCAAGCGCTCGCCGATTATTCAATCATAGAGCAGTTGAGCGAAACCAAATCCGCTGTGGTATGCCGAGCCAAGAGCACGAACAACGGCAAAACCGTGATCATCAAAGTGCTCAACACGGATCGGCCGACACCCGCCGAGTTCGCCCGCTTCAGACACGAATACGAGCTGATCAAAGACTTGGATATCCCAGGGGTGGTGAAAACGTTCGAGTTGGTCGAGAGCGACACCAACGTGGCGCTGATTCTCGAAGACTTCAACGGCCTTTCGCTCAACAAAGTGCTCAAGAAAAGCATCAGTGAGCTGGGATCCTTCTTGAACATCGCCATCGATTTGGCGGACACCCTGGGTCAGCTGCACCTGGCCGGTGTGGTGCACAAGGACATCAAGCCGTCCAACATCTTGTTCAACGTGGACACCAAAGTGGTCAAATTCACTGACTTCGGTATCGCTTCGGTGCTCACCCGAAACAAAGAGGCCCTGTTCAGCAGAGATGTGATCGAGGGCAGCCTGGCCTACATGTCGCCGGAACAGACCGGGCGGATGACTCGGGGCGTCGATTACCGCACCGATTTCTATTCCCTGGGGATGACCTTCTACGAAATGCTGACCGGTCGCGTCCCCTTTCGCTCGAACGACCCGATGGAGACGATTCACTCCCACATCGCCGTGATGCCCGAAGCACCTTCGGATATCGATAGCGCGATCCCCCGCTCCATCTCGAATATCGTGATGAAGCTGCTCGACAAGAATCCCGAGGATCGATACCAAAACGCCTTTGGGCTCAAGGCCGACCTTCAGGAGTGCAAGCGTCAATACGCCCGCGGGGAACGGATATCCGTTTTCGATCTGGGCCGCAGTGACGTTCCAATTAAACTGAACATCCCGCAGAAGCTCTACGGTAGAAGCGCCCAGTTGGACCTGTTGTCCGCGATCATGGCCAAGGTGGTGGGGGGCCAGAAGGGACTTGTTGAGATCGGCGGTTCCGCCGGCGTCGGCAAAACCGCATTGGTCGAGGAGATGCACACCGGTGTGGTGGAAAGCCGTGGCTATTTTGTGACCGGTCGGTACGAGAAGCTGGCCCAAGAGACCCCCTATAGCGGCATCATCAAAGCATTTCAGAATCTGGTGCGGTATCTGTTGTCCGACAGCAAGTACCGGATACAGGCACTCAAGGCATTGCTCCTGGACTCATTGGGCCCCAACGGGAGGGTCATCACCGATGTGATTCCCGAAGTGGAGTTGATCATCGGCGCCCAGCCGGCCCTACCCGAGCTGTCACCGTCGGAGAGCCAAAATCGCTTCAACTTGACCTTCATCAATTTCACCCGGGTCTTTGCCAAACGGGAGCACCCGCTGGTCATCTTCCTCGACGATGCCCATTGGATGGACGCAGCGAGTACCCAGCTGTTGACCCGCTTGTTCGAAGACGCGGAAATCGAGTCGCTCCTGGTCATCGTCGCGCACCGCCGATCGGTCGTCGACAAACAACGACCGGGCACCGCCGATTTTGCGCCCGTGGCCGAGCAGGCCGATTTTGAAGAGCGCCTGACCATCGAGCCGTTGACCACCGCTGATGTGCGGGATTTAATCACTGAGACATTTCGCTGTCCGACCGCCAAAGCCGAGCAGTTGGCAGCGATTGTCCACCGCAAGACCAACGGCAATCCCTTCTTCGTCGGGCAGTTCGTCACGAGAGCGCACGAGGAGAACCTGCTGTCCCTCACGCGAGCCAGCGGCTGGAACTGGGACAACGACAGCATCGACAAACTGGATGTCACCGACAATGTGGTCGATCTGATGGCCGAGAAACTGTCGCGCCTGACCCCGGAGACCTTGGCCACGTTGAAAATCTGTGCGGTCATCGGATCCCGTTTCGAGTTGACCATGCTGTCCCACCTGACCGGGAAAACGACCCCTACCCTGCTATCGGATCTGGGTGAGGCGATTGAGGAAGGGTTGATCTCGTCGGTCGATGACCACTTCGAGTTCCGGCACGATCGGGTATTCGACGCGGCGTACAGCCTAGTGGAAAGCGACGCCCGGGAGAAACTGCATTTGAGAATCGGCCGGCATCTGCTCGACGGTTTCGCTGCGGAAGAGTTGGCGGATCGGGTGTTCATGGTGGTCAATCATTGGGGCCGCTGCCTGCGGTTGCTCGACGATACTGCAGAGCGGGGACGAGTGGCGTCGGTTCATTTGCTCGCCGGGCAGCGGGCCAAGTCTTCGGCAGCCTATGCTGCGGCACTGAACTACCTCAAGGTGGGCATCGATCTGCTCGGCGACAGCAGCTGGTCCGATCAATACCAACTCACCTTCTCCCTCTACTGCGAAGCGGTCGAGGCCTCCTTTTTGAGCACCGACTACGACGAAATGGATCGCCTGGCCGACCAGGCCCTGGCGCACACCCAGAGCCTGCTGGACGACACCAGAATCTACCGCATCAAGATTCAAACGCTAATCGCACAAAATCGCCTGAGCGAGGCGGTGGATTTGGGCACCAGCACCCTGCGTCGGCTCGGGGTCGGTTTTCCCAAGCGCCCCCGTCTGCACCACGTGGCCCTGTCCCAACTCACCGCCCGGATGGCCCTGTTCACGCGAACCGACGAGAGCATCAGGGAGATGCCCGCAGCGACGGATCCGAAAAAAATTGCCGCCATGCAAGTGTGTGGATCGTTCGGTTCGGTGGCCTTTTTGGTCAACATCAAAACCTGGGCCATCGTCTCGACCAAGGCCTTTGAGCTCGCCCTGCGAAACGGCTATGTCTCCTCGTCGTCATACGCTTGCGTGGGCTATGGCGCCGTGCAGTGCGCATTGGGGAACGTGGACCGAGGATATCGGTTCGGTCAGCAGGGCCTGAAACTGCTGGCCAAGACCGAGGACAAAGAGTTCGAGACCCGCTCCAAGTTCGTCTTCAGCTGCTACATCCGCCACATGAAAGAACACCTAGGCGAAACCCTCGAGCCCCTATTGCACTCGTATCAAAGCGGCTTGGAGACCGGAGACCTGGAGTTCAGCGCCTTTTCGCTCAATGTCTACACCTACCACGCGCTCCATTGCGGCAACAACTTGGCCGAGCTCAACGAGCGCACGGTCGAACATCTCCGCTTGATCGGACAACTGAAGCAAAAACCGATCTACGACATGACTGCGGTCTATCATCAATTCATCCTCAATCTCCTCGGGGAATCCGACGACCCGCTGAAGCTGGTCGGTAGCGCCTACAATGAGGAAGAGGGCAAACCGCTGCTGCTGGCTCAGCTCTCCGTGCTGATGCTCTGCATCTACTTCGGCAAGTACGACCGGGCACGGGAAGCGGCTGCCGCGGTGGAGCGCAAGTACCGCCGTCTGACCGGAACGAGTCACCTGGCGGTTTTTTTCTTTTTCGACTCGTTGGTCCATCTCGTCTTGGCAGAAGAAGACGGTGACAACGCCCGCGCAGATCACTTGAAAAAGGTGAAAAAGAACCAACGGCAACTGGAGCGTTTCGCCCAATCCAGTCCGCTGAATTCGGCACACAAGTACGCCCTGGTCCAGGCCGAATCGGCCCGCATCAGCGGGAATCGGGAGACGGCGACCGAGTGCTATCAACAGGCGATTGAGGGGGCCCACCGAAACGGTTTCATCCAGGACGAGGCGTTGGCCAGCGAGCTCACCGCGCGATTTTACGAACAGTGCGGTCAGCAGCGCAACGCGGAGTTCTACCTGGACAATGCCTACTGCTGCTACGCCAGATGGGGAGCCCGCGCCAAGGTGCGTCAGCTGGAGAAACGACACACCCGGCTGCGGATCAGGGCCACCCGGGGACCGGCCGTGTCCCTCAATGGGACCGAAGGCGTGGGAGGAGCTCTCACCGGCACGATGAGCGCGGGATCGACCACCACCCGGACCGGCAGCACGACGATGGCCCTCGACTTCACCACAGCGATAAAAGCGGCGCGGGTTATCTCGTCGGAAATCGTGCTCAGCAAGCTGTTGGTCAAGTTGATGCGGCTCTCGATGGAGAATGCCGGCGCAGAAAAGGGCTTGGTCATTCTGGAGGAGGAGGGCCAGCTGCTGATCGAGGCCAAGTCGGAGCTGGGCAACGATCAGGTCACCGTGATGGACTCCACCCCGGTCGATCTGAGCGAGGATCTCTCCCCGGCCATCGTCAATTTCGTCGCCCGCACCAAGGAGACCCTGTTGCTGGGTGATGCGAGCCACCAGGGGGATTTTGTCAACGACATCTATGTGCTCAAGCACAAACCAAAATCGATCCTGTGCTCACCGATCATCAACAAAGGCCGGCTGACCGGTGTGCTCTATTTCGAGAACAACCTGACCACCAATGCCTTTGCCGCCGAACGTCTCGAGTTGCTCAAAATCCTGGCGTCACAGGTCTCCATTGCGATAGAGAACGCCAAGCTGTACTCCTCCCTCGCCGACAGCAACCGGGAATTGGCCGCAGCGCTGCAACAGGCCGAGGAGAGCGCTCGCGTCAAGAGTGAATTTCTGGCCAACACCTCGCACGAACTGCGCACGCCGCTCAACGCAATCATCAATATTCCCGATGGATTGGTCGAAGAGTTTCGCGAGTATCACGTGGCCCATTGTACAGCGTGCGATGAGCTGTTCGAAATCGAGGAGAATGAACAGCTCGACCCAAAAGGCAGCTGCCCCGCGCCTTCCTGCGGCCAGGTGGGCACCCTGGTCGCCGAGACGAGATGGGAATTCGAAGGGGAACAGGGAGAAACCGTCAGTTATCTCAAATCTATCGCCAAAGCCGGGCGCCACCTGTTGGCCGTAGTCAACGACATTCTAGACATCAGCAAACTCGAGGCGGGCCGGATGATCCTGTATCCGGAAAAAATCGCTATACCGGAGCTGCTGACCGATGTGGAAGCGTCCATGCGTGCCCTGGTCCGGGGAAAGTGTATCACCCTCGATTTTCCGACGCTCGAGCCAGGGACGGAGGTGTTCGCCGATCGGGTCAAGCTCTCTCAAATTCTGATTAATCTAATCGGCAATGCGGTGAAATTCTCTGCCGACGGCAGCTCCGTCGAAATCGGCGTCGATAGGCGAAATGAACAGATCACCTTCTCTGTGCGCGACCAAGGGGTGGGCATCGCCGAAGAGGCCCAACAGTATGTGTTCGACAGCTTCAGACAGGTCGATGGGGGCCACACGCGACACCAAGGGGGAACCGGCTTGGGGTTGTCGATCACCAAGAAGTTGGTCGAGATGCACGAAGGGGAGATTTGGCTCGAGAGCCGGCTGGGCGAGGGAACGACGTTCTTCGTTCGAATGCCCTGTGCCGGTCCGAGCGGGGTACGCAGCTCCATCCCGCCGGCGGTGGGCAATATCGACCAACAGGATACTATCCTGGTAATCGATGAGGACCTCACAGCGCTGGAGACCTCCGCGTTGGCCATCCGCAAACTCGGATTCAAAATCGTGGTCAGCAAGGAGAGCATCGACTTGATCGACCGTATCGAAAAACTGTCCCCCCGATTGGTGATCATCGCCGACGCGGTGGCCGGCGGCAGCGGGATCGATGTATTGCAGAAGATTCGCCGCCAGGAGAGCACTCGGGAACAATCCGTTCTCGTGCTCGGCACGGATCAACAGAACAAATCTATCGCCGGGAGGTTCGGGGCCCACTGGATTTCCAAACCGTGGACCAACAGCGAGATGATTGAGCTGATCAAGGACATCATGCAAGGGCGCTCGGGCCAGCGTGAATTGGACGAAGAAAATGAAACCGTTTAAAAAGAAATCCGCCGTTGAGCAGGCCAAACCGAAGAGAATCGTGATGTACATCGAGGACGAAGAGGACAACCGGCGAGTGGCGCACTTGCGGTTGAAAAAAGACTACGAGCTATTGTTGGCATCCAGCTCACGGGAGGCCTGCGCCGTGCTGAAAGACCGCTCCGATGAGATCGAGGCGATCATGATGGACATCGAGCTCCAGGGATCCGAGCTGGACGGCATCATGCTGACCAAGTTGATCCGCGGTACCCTCAAGGGTCCGGCATTGCCCGAGTATGCTCAGGATTTCCCGGTCCTGGACACTCCCATCGTGTTCGTCACCGCCTACGGGGACCGCTACAGCGAGGAGGAGCTGAAGGAGGCCGGTGGGAATCAGCTGATCAAGAAGCCGGTCGATTTTGTCCAACTGACCATGGCCTTGACCCAAATCAGACTCGAACGAAGCAAACGCCGATTGCGGAGCCGGGAAAACTAATGGCGCATCACACGGCGAGATCCGAATACGCAAAGTTGGTCGAGCGGCTCAATAAAATGCCCCAGGGAGCGCCGCCGTCGAAGCTGCTCTACAAGATTCTCGAAATGTTGGTCAGTCCGCGAGAAGCGAGCCTGCTCGCCCGCACCCCCCTGCGCCCGTTTACGACCAAACGGGCGGCTCGTGTCTGGAAGGTCTCCTTGGCCGAGGCTGAGAAAACCCTGGAGCAACTGGCCGGCCGGGCATTGCTCGTGGACTTTGAGTTGTGGGGCAAGAAACACTATGTGCTGCCGCCACCGATGGCTGGCTTTTTCGAATTCTCGATGATGCGTGTCCGTGATGACATCGATCAACACCAACTGTCCGAACTCTTCTATCAGTATGTCACGGTCGAAGAGGAGTTCATGAGGGCGCTCTGTCTCACCGGCGAGACTCGTCCGGTGCGGACCTATGTCCACGAACCGGCCCTCTCTGCGGATAACATGTTACACATTCTGGACTTTGAGTTGGCCAGCAATGTGGCCAAGCACGCCTCGGCGATCGCGGTGGGCATGTGCTACTGCCGCCATAAAATGCAGCATCTGGACAAAGCTTGCGATGCGCCGATGGACATCTGTCTGACCTTCAACGATGTGGCGAGCTCGCTGATCCGACACGGTACTGCGCGGGCGATCGAAGCGGCCGAATGTCTCGACCTGCTCCGGTCGGCCGGCGAACAACACTTGGTTCAGATCGGAGAGAACAGCCGACGAGCGGTGACCTTCATCTGCAACTGCTGCGGCTGCTGTTGCGATGCCCTCATCGCCCAGCAACGGTTCGGTTCCCTTCGACCGATTCACACCACCAATTACCTACCGGTCTTCTCGGTGTCCGAGGGCTGCCGGGGCTGCGGTAAATGCGCGAAACGCTGTCCAGTGGACGCGATCGTCATGAAGGCATCTGCCAAGTCCAACGGTCGGCCGGCCAAGGCCCCAGAGCTCGACGAGACCCTCTGCCTGGGCTGCGGTCTGTGTGTCAACGCTTGTCGACACGACAACATTGCGCTGCAAGTGCGTGAAGAGCGAATCATCCCACCCCTGTCACCGGTGGTGCGCACTGTGCTAATGGCGATTGAACGCAACAAGTTGCAGGAGCTCATTCTCGACAACAACCTCTTGCTCAATCACCGAGCTGTCGGCGCCCTGCTCAGCGCGATCCTGAGCTTGCCGCCGATCAAGCGCACCCTGGCCAATCAACAGCTCAGCTCCCGCTTCATCGAGAAAATGATCCGCTAAAAACGCTTGCTCTCGGGCCCCCTCTTGGCCCAATATGAGGCCAACATTCTCCGCTGGTTCGGCGGACGAGGAGCCTACCATGACAAAACTATCGATCTTTCTGGCAGCCATCCTGTTGGCAGCACTCTGTCAGTGTTCCGGGTCAAACGACGACTCCGAGAACAACGGCGGAGACGCGGACACAGACAGCGATACCGATGGGGACACCGATGGCGATGGGGATAGTGACGGGGATAGTGATGGGGATAGTGACACAGACGCAGACGGGGACAGCGACGGAGACGCCGATACCGATAGCGACGCGGACGGTGATGGGGATGCGGACAGCGACAGCGACGCGGACAGCGATTCAGACAGCGACACAGACGCTGACAACGACTCGGACAGCGACTCGGATAGTGACTCGGACTCAGACGCGGATACGGACGGCGACACCGATGCGGACAGCGACAGCGACGCGGACAGCGATACCGATTCAGACAGTGATACGGACAGCAACGTCACCGAACGGTTGGAGTTCAAGACGAACAAGGGGGACTTCATCGTCGAGCTCTACGGCAATGATGCCCCGATTACGGTCGATAACTTTCTGTTCTATGTGGATAGCGAGTTCTTTGACGGCAAAATCTTTCACCGGGTGATAGCGGATTTCATGATCCAAGGGGGCGGGTACAACGAAGACGGATCCACCGATCCCACTGAGGACCCGATTGAGCTTGAGATCGTCGATTGGCTCAAGCACACCCCAGGGGTCATCTCGATGGCCCGCACCAGCGATCCCAACAGCGCCACCTCCCAATTCTTCGTCTGTGTCAGCACCTCCCCCCACCTGGACGGGGAATACGCAGCCTTCGGCAAGGTGGAAAGCGGCTACGACGTGGTCGAGGGCATCTCCCTCGTCGAAACCGACAGCAACGACGCACCGATTGAAAAAGTGGTGATGACCTCAGTCCGACGCCTGGGCGTCAAATAGATCTGCATTGGCTTTGCCCACCAGCGCCGAACTCACCGCTGAATTCGCCATCCTCGCTAAATCTGGTGCCTCATTCCGTCGCGACTCCTGACGCGTCTCGATTCCTCTCGCAACAGTTCTGTTGCCAACCGCACAAATAATGAACCATCACGCAGCTATGGGGTACTGACATAGGGAACAAGAACACGCCTGGCGTATCCAATTCCATTGCGCAATCGTCATCCGATTGGACGAAGGCGCGATGTAGGAGGTACAGTTTAATGCGATATTTCTTAGTTCTGTCGACGATTGCCCTTACAGCAACCCGCATCATCGCCGGGGAAACCGAAACACCGGAAATGACATCGCCCCCCACTGCGAAGGAAAAGGAATCAGCCTCATCCGCAACAATGCCACAGCCCTTGCGCTATGGAGGAGCGATGTTCGGTGGAGCAGTCGGTACCGAAGGGACCTACACCTACCTCGTCCCGCTTGGCATGATCCTGGGCCGTGTCTGGCCCGAACGGAACTGGGCCCTGGACTGTCGAGTGAACATGGGATTGCATTGGTTTCACTTGGGCATCGACAGCACCGCAACGAAAGTCATCTCGGTACATGGTGCAGTGACGCCGCGAGTTGGTGGTCACTGGCAACCCAATTGGCTTCATTTCATCTTTCCGCTGAGTACAGATATTTATCCGGCCAGGGATGAGGACGAAACCCGTTTTGCCGTTTACTTCAACCTCGGAGCCGGCATCGGCTATCTCAAAACCTTTCCCACTAAAAGAGGCTACTTCGGCTTTGATGTCTCAGCAGTGGCCGGTGTAAACGCAGGGGAAACCTTCGGCGAGAACCTCGCCCTCTACCCCCGCTGGCGCATAGGCGTTGACGCGGCGCTCTACGTAGGTAGAACTTTCTAACCGAGTTGACGATTTCGACCAACCTGGTAAATTTCTGAACCAACGGACCCTTGCTGTATCAGTAGCAAGGTCGTCAGGTAGCAAACAAATGGAGGAGGAACAAGTGCGAAATCTTATCTGGTGGATTGTACTCGGCATGACTGTCGTCCTGCACGCTGCGTGCGCAGCCCCGGTACTTGAGATGCGACAAGATGGTATGCATCATCCAAAGAATCACTATATGATCAAGTTTTCCAATGAAGAAAGGCGGCAGTTCGCCGACAGCGACTGGACCGTGGAAAATTGGGTATACAACAAAAGGATAAAAAAAAAGAGCCCCCAAGATCGGCCAAGGGTATACAGAAAAACAAGTTGTCGCATATGACTCCAAGGACAGGCCGGTCTCTGATGTTGTAATGTTGAATGATTTGGTGCTAAATCACAAGAAGAACGATGGACAGATGTGGGTCTCCACTCGGCCGCTAACCCCAAAAAACAGGGATAAGAATTTGGAAGTATTCACCAGCCACTACATCGAATCTCTGGCCGGCACCTTTTCTTTTCGCTCGTATTCCCCCCTGTTGGAGCGCGTACGCGTCGAGAAAGGCTTTGCTACGCGGGTGATCGCTCGCTCCGAAGGTAAACTCGGTCCTTACGCAGCGGTGATGATCGACATTGAGGTGGCAGACTTGGACCAACTCCAATTGGATGAAAATCACCGGACAGCGATTCTACGGGTGCTGTTCGCCAAAATTCCCGGAAGAGTGTGGTCGTACAATAACCGTTCATTTGCGCTCGAGGAACGATCGGGCAAGAATCTGTTGTTCTGTGGTTACTACAACACGCCCAAGTATTTTAAACAGAACCTGTTGGACTTTAAAAAACTGTTGGAATCGATCGTTTTCTTCAAGAAAACCGATCCGCCGAACACCACAGTTTTGGCTGAAGGAAGGTTCCAACCCGCGAAAACCATGACACCACCCACTCCTCCGCCCGCCCCTGAACAGCCGGCAGAACAGCAACCACCGGAAACACCCGCAATGCCGGAACCCGAAGGGGATTCCGGCGAGGTGAGCGAATTGCCCGAAGACTCAGCGGTCGAGTGAAGCGGCTTTTTTCACCAGGGTGATGAATTCCGTGCGGTAATCGCCAGGGTCGTCTTTCGCCGCCTCTTGAGCCAGGGCGATGACCTGTTGGTAGGTCAGGTCTCCTCTGTATTGTGAGCTGCGTAGCAATTGCCCGAATCCGGCGACGGCAGCGGCAAATTTAAAATCTGCGCTGGCGTGTGCCAACGGTTTTTCCTTGTCGGTGATGGTGAAGGTGCGCAGCCGGCTTCTCTCCCCTTTTGGTTTTTTGAAGCGCAGTTTTAAGGTGGCGACTTCACCTTTCCCGGCAGGAACAGCCACTTTGTCCGACACCTGATATTTCAGCGGATCGATTCCCGGCGTTGCGATCTCGACGCCATGGGGGATAATTTCGTACAGCGCGGTGACCGCGTGTCCCGCTCCGATTTCTCCGGCGTCCTTTCTGTCATCGTTGAAATCCCGGGCAGCGAGCCGCCGGTTTTCATAGCCGATCAACCGGTAGGCCTGGACCATTGAAGGGTTGAACTCAATCTGAAGTTTCACGTCCTTGGCCACCGTGTGGAGCGTACCGCCCATCTCCCGCACGAGGACCTTTTCGGCCTCCCGTTTTGAGTCGATGTAAGCGTAGTTGCCGTTTCCCTTATTGGACAGCTCCTCCATTGCGGCATCTTTGTAGTTGCCCGTACCGAAGCCGAGCACGCTCAAAAAAATGTGGTGTTGTCGCTGCCGTTCGATCAGGCGTACCAAATCTCCGCGGCTGGTGATGCCCACGTTGAAATCCCCGTCAGTGGCCAGGATCACGCGGTTGTTGCCGTCGTCAATGAAGTTCTCCTTGGCCACCTGGTAGGCCAGTCGGATACCCTCCCCTCCGTTGGTGCTGCCACCGGACTCGAGCCGTTCCAATGCGCTCACGATGACCGATTCGCGGCGGGCCTCTGTCGGCGGCAACACCAAGCCGGCCGATCCGGCATAGGCCACAATGGCAATGCGGTCGTCATCATTCAGCGCAGAAACCAACATGCGCATTGCCGTTTTCAGTAGCCCCAATTTGTTGGGCGCTCGCATGCTGCCCGAGGTATCGATGAGGAACACCAGGTTGCTCGGTTTGACCTGATTTCGCCGGATCGGCTTTCCCTTGAGCCCAATGCGCAACAGCCGGTGTTCGGGTTCCCATGGGGCTGAGGCGACTTCCGCTGTCACCGCGAACGGCTCGTTTCCCTTGGGCAGGGGATAGTCGTAGTCAAAATAGTTGATCAACTCCTCGATGCGCACCGCGTCCGGGGGCGGTCGCCTACCACTGTTGATGAACCGGCGCACGTTGGCGTAGGCAGCGGTGTCCACGTCGATGGAAAAGGTGGACAGGGGGTGGTCCTTGGGGGACAAAAACCCCCGTTCCTCAATGCGATCATAGCTCTCCGTGTTGTCGTGCAATGGCAACTGCTCTTTGGCCTGTGCAACGAGCTGGGAGCGACCGCCGGCGCGGAGGGGCCGGGCTCGTCTGGCGCGGAGACTCCTCGAAGAGGATCTCTTGGCGCTGGAACTCGGTCGAGGACTCCGCCGCGCTTGGGAATCAACGGGATGGTACTCGGTGTATCCCAGCGCTTCCAGCTTCTCCTCCACCAGTGCAATCTGATGTTGGGGGGCCGACTCAGTGCGCTCTCCAGCAGGCTGTTCGCGCACCACAATTGTCTTCGAAGCCTCTTTGGATTGGTAAGTCAGCAGTGCAAACAACGACGCCGCGGTCACACAAACCCCAGCCGCTATCGCGGGAATCGCGAGCTTCCAAAACCGCCGTCTCGTCGGACTCGGCAATTGTTGGGATTTGCCTACCGTTGCCATCAAATCATCGAGATTCTCTTCGATACCCGATTTCAGCTGCCTCATCTCCTCAGATCCGGATCGTGGCCCGAGGTTGGCTTCGATCAACGCGTTGACCTGACTCAACTCCTCGAACAGCGCCTTGACCGCCGGGTTTCGGGCCATCTCCTCTTCGACCATCCGACGCTGGTCAAGAGAGAGTTCATCGTGGAGATAAGCGGTGAGCATCTCTTCTGAAAAAGTGCCGGTCATCGCGCACCTCCTTGAGATTTCGATTGTTTTCGATACGCTGCCTGCAAGCTCTTCAGGCCGGTGTGCATCAGGAAGCCCACATTGGAGACGGTCAGTTTAGTCACTTCAGCGATCTCCTTGTAGCTCAATCCTCCCTGATATTTCAGCAGCAGCACCTCCCGTTGATTGTCCTTTAACTGTTCCATCAGTCGAAACAGCTGCCGAGCGGCGAGCTTGGTCTCTATGCCCGAGGCCACATCACCGGCGGCCGGGTCTTCAAACGATTCATCGACGATGTGAAGCATCGGTTTTTCCTTTTTCTTCAAGTCCAATACTCGATTTCGACAGACCGCAAAGAGCCACGCCCTCACCTTGTCACCGAGTTTCGCCGGATCTTGGGAACACAACTTCAAGAATGTGTCCTGGACCGCTTCTTTGGCCTGATCCGCGCTACCGGAAACTTTTATCGCATAGCGCAACAACTGTTCCCCATATGCTTCGAAACTCTGTTTAATCCACTGTCGGTCGGTTGTCTGCTCAGCTCCTGCCATCGATCACCTCGTTTGCCCGGGCATCCAACTATAGAACGATTCAGCGCAGAATCTTCTTAGAACCTTTAACCGGAACTATTCCCGAACAATCGGCTGCAAACAGCAAGGACACGCCATTGCCATTTTCGCTGTGGTTATTCGGGAATGGTCCGGGTTAATTCCCCAATCAATGCAAAATTACGCTAGACTACGCTCGGATCCAGGATTACCCATACGAGGAGGATGCCCTTGGACCAGTGCGCAAAATGTGGGCGAGTGTTGGAGGTGCTCAGCGGCAAATGTCCCGTCTGCGATCAAGGCGAGGGCGATGTCGACGAGCTCTACGCTTCCACTGAGGCGGTGATCGAAACCCTGGCAGATCCGGTCGACCGGCAGGCGGCCGGCGAGCCGGGATTCGGCATCGACCTCACTGTGGGGGATGTGATCGGGGGTGCCTTCAGAATGTGGGGACAGACTTTTGGACGTCAATTATTGATGGGATTGGCGGGACAAGTAGCGCTCGTGCCCCTGCTGCTGTGGCAACCCGATTTTACCGAGGGCTTTTCCGGGATCTCCTGGATGATGATTGGTGTGATCATACTGATAACGCTACTGATCGGTATACCGGTGGCCGTTTGGGCGGCAATTTGTTCGATTATCATCGCTGCCGATCAGGCCCGTCACGGCAAGCAGGTTCGCTCGATGGCAGAAGTGGCACTCAAAGCCCTGGGATCCTTTTGGAGCTATCTGGGCGCAGCCCTATTGGTCGGATTGGCCCTCATCCTATGCGGAGTGCCCGCGGTGATCCTCATCTCCCTGGTAGCGCCTGCGTCTGCAGGGGCCGCGGTTATTGGTGTTCTGTTGTTTTTCGCGTTGATTATCTACCTGGCTGTCCGGTGGTTGGTAGTCGGAGAAGCGGTCGTGCTCGAAAACAAGCCCGCGTTCGAGGCCATCCGTCGATCCGGGGAGCTCGTCAGCGGCAACTGGTGGCTCACGTTCGGTATCCTGCTCATTTTCTGGTTGATCATGATCGGCGTGGTCATTGGAATAGTCCTGCTCTCTCTTATTCCTTTCGTGGGCCAGGTGATCAATCTCGCTTCAGGGGTCCTCACCACTCCGCTGAGTATCTGTTTTGTTGTTGCGATCTACGCGGGCCTGTTTGCCCGGTTTCAACGGCTCAACGCTTCCCTGTGATGGTTCGATTCACCCCTGGGAGCGTGCCGACACAACAGGTCACACCGAGGATCTGTCGATGACCCAAACGATACGACTGAGACCGGCCGAGCCAGAGGACGTCGCCGAAATGCTGCAGTTGCTGGCTGAGTTTGACCTGCCCCCATTTGAGTGGGCCGGACAACCGCACAGCAGCTACACGGTGGCCGAGTCGGCAGGGAAGCTGGTGGGCACAGCGGGGCTGGAGATGTACCGGGAAACGGGCTTGCTCCGGTCGGTGGCGGTGAGCCGAGATTGGCAAGGTCAGGCGATAGGCCGGCAGCTGGTCGCCGAACGTCTGTCCGCTGCCGCATCCGTTGGGACGACTGCGCTGTTTCTGCTCACCTTGACCGCAGACCGTTTTTTTGCACGGTTCGGGTTCGTACCGGTG